>NZ_JAQYWB010000086.1 GCF_030145185.1 Desulfoluna sp.
CTTTATAAAGAAGCGGTCAAGCTCATGAAGGAGACCAACCCCCTGCCCATTGTCTGTGGAAGGGTCTGTGCCAAGCCCTGCGAAGCGGCCTGCAGGCGAAATCTCATCGATGAGCCCGTGGACATAAAAAACATCAAACGCTTTGTCGCGGACTGGGAGCTGTCCCGAGGCGATATCTATGTGCCGGAGCCGGGTAAACCCACCGGACGCTCCGTGGCCATTATCGGCACCGGCCCTGCGGGCCTTTCCACCGCCTATTTTCTGCGCCTGGCCGGACACCGGGTTGTCATGTTTGAATCCATGCCCGAACCCGGCGGAATGATGCGCTACGGCATTCCCGAATACCGTCTCCCCAAAAAAGATCTTCGGGCCGAGATCGACGCCATCTTCGCCATGGGCGTGGAAGTCCGCTACAACGTGGCCCTCGGCCGCGACTTCACCCTATCTGAACTTCGCGAAGACTTTAACGCCGTCTTCATCGGCCACGGTGCCCAGGTGGGTTCCTCCATGCGCACCACCGGATCCGATCTCAGCGGTGTCATGCAGGGGGTCGATTTCCTCCGGGAAGTCAACCTCGGTTCCGCAGAGAAACTCTCGGGCAACGTCTTTGTCGTGGGTGGCGGCAACACCGCCATTGATGCAGCACGAACAGCCCTTCGTCACGGCGCGGAGAAAGTCACCCTCATCTACCGTCGTACCGAAAAAGAGATGCCCGCAGCCGTCGAGGAGATCGAAGACGCCAAAGAAGAGAAGATCGACATTCGGATCCTGACCAACCCCGTCGCTTATGAAGGTGAAAATGGCCGTCTTTCAAGCGTCACCTTCGTCAAAATGGAGCTCGGCGAGCCCGATGCGAGCGGCCGAAGACGCCCCGTGGTGATGGAAAACAGCGAATACACAGAAAGCGCCGACACCGTCATTGAAGCCATCGGCCAAAAGGTGGTCACCGACTTCCTGACCGGCCTGAATCTAACCCGATGGAATTCGATCGACGCCGACGGAAGCCTCTTCTCCACCAACATGGAGGGGGTCTACGCCGGAGGTGACGCGGTCACCGGCCCCAGTGTTATCATCGGCGCCGTGGCCCACGGACGAAAAGCCGCCTACGCCATGGACCGCCTCCTCACCGGCAAAACAGTCAAAGCAGAAAACCGCCTCGGATTCCATGTCAAAAAGGAAGACTTCGGCACCCTCTCTGCGGCGGACTTAGACGGCAAGCCCACCCTACCCCGATGCCATATCGAAAAAGCGGACCCTGAAACCCGCGCGGATAGTTTCACCGAAGTGGAGCTGGGCTTTACCGAAGCAAACCTTTTGGCAGAGACCGAGCGCTGCCTCGAATGCGGCTGCCAGGATGTCACTGGCTGCGACCTTCGTCGCTACGCCACCCTCATGAAAGCCGACAAAACCCGCTTTATGCCAAAAAGTCCCGAAAAGGAGCACTTCGCGAACTACAAGTCGACCCACGGCATCGAAGAGGTCAACCCCTTTATTATCCGGGATTTCAACAAGTGCATCCTCTGCGGTTCCTGCGTTCAGGTCTGCAACGACATCCAGGTGAATGAAGCCATCGACTTAGGCTTCCGAGGCGTCCAGGCGAAAATCATTGCCGGCCATGACCAACCCCTTAAAGAGTCCAATTGTGTCTTCTGTGGATCCTGCGTCCAGGCCTGCCCGGTGGGCGCCCTCACCGAAAAGAATGTGGTCTATCGCGGCAAGCCCTGGGAAGAGACGAAAACCAGATCCACCTGCGGGTACTGCGGGGTGGGCTGCCAGATCGATATTCACACCAAGGCAGGAAAGGTCACCCGCATCACCGGCGCCGAAAAGAGCGCGCCCAACTACGGGAGCCTTTGCGTCAAGGGACGCTATGGGTTTGACTTCATCGCATCGGACGAACGCCTCACCACCCCCCTGATCAAAGAAGAGGGATGCTTCCGAGAAGCCACCTGGACCGAAGCCCTCGATGTGACGGCCAGGCGCCTGAAAGAGATCTCAAAAGGCCATGCGGACGCCGTGGGCGTCCTCACCTCTGCCCGCATCACCAACGAAGAAAACTACGTTGCCCAGAAATTTACGCGCACGGTCTTAAAGACTAATAATATAGACCACTGCGCACGGTTATGACATGCCTCCACGGTGGCCGGTCTGGCCGCTGCATTCGGAAGTGGTGCCATGACAAACCCCATCTCGGATATCGAGAAGGCGGATGTCATCCTCGTTGCGGGCTCCAACACCACGGAGACCCACCCCGTCATCTCATCGGCCATTAAACGGGCGGTGAAATTTGGCAAAAAAGGGTTGATCGTCATCGACCCTCGAAAGATTGCCTTGAAAAAACACGCCACCGTCGGGCTCTCCCCGGTACCGGGAACCGACATTGCCTGGATCAATGGCATGATCCGCATCATTTTTGAAGAAGGCCTTGAAGCCAGCGAGTACATCGCAGAGCGTACCGAAGGCATTGACGCCTTGCGAGAGGCTGTGGCCCCCTTCACCCCGGCGTACGTGGAAGAGCTCACCGGCATTCCGGCAGAACGCCTCATTCAGGCCGCCCTGCTCTATGCCGGCGCAGAGAGCGGCTCCATCCTCTACTGCATGGGCATCACCCAGCACACCAAGGGCACCGACAACGTAAAAGCCCTGGCCAACCTGGCCATGGTCTGCGGGAATCTGGGCATTGAAGGCGGCGGGGTTAACCCCCTGCGCGGCCAGAATAACGTGCAGGGCGCCTGCGACATGGGGGGCCTGCCCGACGTCTATCCCGGCTACCGAAAGGTCCATGACGAAGCCCACGCCCAAACCATGGAGAAAGCCTGGAACGTCTCCGGACTTTCCCGAAAACCAGGTCTTACCGCCACGGACATGGTGGGGGCAGCCCTTGATGGCAGCCTGAAAGCGCTCTATATCATCGGTGAAAACCCGCTGGTCTCCGAGGCCGACCTGACCCACACGGAAAAAGGGTTTAAAAACCTCGAATTTCTGGTGGTGCAGGATATCTTCATGACCGAAACGGCTCAGGCGGCCGACGTGGTCCTTCCCGCCTTGTGCTTTGCCGAAAAAGAAGGGACCTTCACCAACACGGAACGGCGCGTCCAACGCGTTCGAAAAGCCGTGGACGGCCCCAAAGGCGTCCCATCGGACTGGGAAATCACCTGTGAAATCGCCCGTCGCATGGACTCGGAGATGAGCTACCCCTCGCCTGAAGCCATCTTTGACGAGATCACCGCGGTCACGCCTACCCTGGCGGGCTTAAACTACGACAGGCTAAAAGGCGACGGGATCCCCTGGCCCTGCCCCTCAAAAGATCACCCTGGCACACCCCGCCTCCACGTGGGAAGCTTTGCCAAAGGCAAGGGGACCTTCTTTCCCATCGCCTTTACCCCGGCGGCGGAAACACCGGATGATGACTACCCGCTGATCCTCACCACCGGACGGGTTCTCTACCATTACCACACCGGAACCATGACGAGGAAAAGCGATGGGCTCAACCAGCAGGTCAGCGAATGCTTCGTAGAAATGAACCGAGAAGATGCCCTGGAAAAAAACCTCGCCGATGGCGACATGGCCACCCTCTTCTCGCGCCGCGGCAAGATAAACGCAAAAGTGAACATCTCCGGACGCATGGAGAAAGGAACGGTTTTTCTTCCCTTCCACTTCGCCGAAGCGGCCGCTAACCGCCTCACCAACGCCAAGCTCGACCCGATCTCCAAAATTCCGGAGTTTAAGGTCTGCGCGGTGAAGGTGGTAAAGGCTTAAACAAAAAGGCCTCCGGCGGCAAGGTGTGCCACCTTGAAAGCAGGTTACCGCTGTGATTTACCCCTCGTTTCTCGGGTCAAATCACAGCGGTATTTTGAGAACCACTGTATGATTATTTTATTTTTCACCTACCTCACTGAACGCTCCATTAAAACCCTGTAATAATGCCCATGACGCCCATTTTCTCCCTTGCTTTTTCCTTATGCCTGTGTAAAAAAACTTGAGACTGAATGGATTCACACCACGCGTCTCCCGGCCCTGCCGGACGAGGTGAGCCGTACCGGCCGCCTCCCAACGAACCCATTTGGCACGCATAAACCAAAATCACGGGATGCAAACAAAGCGCCCGGAGTACTCCAAATTTAAAAAATAAGACATTTATCACGCGCTATGGCTGAAAATAACGGGCCGCACCCTTTATAAATTCGGCGGATACCCTCGCTTTAATACGTATTTCATCTGTTGATGATGGCCACGAAAGCCTTGGGTGTAAAACAGCAAAAAACAAAGATCTTTTTTAGATACATAACATCATTACTCAAGGAGGAACGCATGATCAGGGTTGACGATGTCACCAAAGACTACGGCGCGTTTCGCGCAGTGGACGGCATCAGCCTGGAGATCCGCCAAGGGGAAATCCTGGGGCTTCTGGGTCCCAACGGCGCCGGAAAAACCACCACCCTCAAAATGCTCACAGGGTACTTCCCCCCGACCAGCGGGGAGATCTACTACGATGATGTGCCTGTCTCTACACAACCCCTGGAGATCAAAAAGCGCATCGGCTACCTGCCGGAATCGGCCCCCCTCTACCCCAACATGCTGGTGTACGATTTCCTCTGTTACACCGCCGACGTCCGGGGTATCCCCAAAGCGAGCCGCCTCGGACGCATTAAGGAGATGGCCTCACTCTGCAGCCTCACAGATATTATGGACAAGCCCATCGGCGAGCTCTCCAAGGGCCTCAAACAACGGGTGGGCCTGGCCTACGCCATGATCAGCGACCCGGAGATTCTGGTCCTTGACGAACCCACCTCAGGGCTCGACCCCAACCAGATCGTGGAAATCCGCAAGATCATCCGAGACATCGGCGAGACCCGGACCATCATCTTCTCTACCCATATCCTGAGCGAAGCGGAAGCCACCTGCGACCGCATTGCCATTGTCCACAAAGGAAAAATCGTGGCCGACGGTACCACCGACGCCATCCGAAGCAACGGAAACGGAAGGTCGACCCTCCGCATGGATCTCAAAGGCGCCACGCCGCAGGAGGCAAAACAGCTTCTTTCCGGGGTAAACGGCGTCACAGACGTCGCCGTCTCCGAAAAGAAAGAGAACCGCTGCGAGGTCTCCGTTGGCTTCACCAAAGGCCAGGACGCAAGGGAAGCAGTCTACGGTGCCGTAAAAGCCACAGACTGGGTGCTCATGAACTTTGCCATGGAGGCCAACAGCCTTGAAACCATCTTCCGCAATCTGACGAAGGAGACCTGATCCCATGCAGACCCTTCACCTCATGAAAAAAGAGCTGAAAGATTTCTTCACCTCGCCCATCGCCTACATCGTCATCGCCATCTTCCTGCTGGTCACGGGATGGTTCTTCTTCCTCACCTTTTTCTTAAACGGTCAGGCAAGCCTCCGGGATTTTTTCGGGCTTCTGCCTTTGATCTTCTCCTTTGTCATCCCGGCAATCACCATGCGCCTCTTTGCCGAAGAGTTTGCCATGGGCTCCTTTGAAGTGGTGATGACCCTGCCCGTCACCCCCCGCCATATTGTGGTGGGAAAATTCCTCTCCGCCCTGGTCTTCATCTGCGCCATGCTGATTCCCACTTTTGCCTATGCCGTCACCGTATCCCTCTTCGGCGACCTGGACTGGGGACCGGTCATCGGCGGCTACGCAGGGGCCGTTCTCCTCGGGGGGGCCTTTGCCGCCATCGGCCTCTTCGCCTCCAGCCTGACCCGCAACCAGATCATCGCCTTTATTATGGGGACTCTCCTCTGCTTTGCCCTCACCCTGGTGGACAAACTCCTGGTCTTTTTTCCCACGGCCATCCTGGGGTTCTTCAGCCAAATCGGAGCTGACTACCACTTCCGGAACATCGCAAGGGGCGTCATCGACTCCCGGGATCTCCTCTACTTCGGCGGGGTGATCTTTCTCTTCCTCTACGGAGCCACCCTCTCCATAGCGGAGAAGGAATAAGAAAAGCCTCCGGCGGCCAGGGGATGATCCCCTGGACCCCAGGTTTGCGAATGCGCAATGGGTGTCTTAACGCCGGGCCGAAATGCATCCGCATTCGCACGGTGTGCAAGGGAACGCACAATGCGTCGCAAAACGCTAAGCTATCGGGGGACACACTGGAACTCAAGGAAATCACAAGCTTGTGATGCATGACGCGTAACGTCACACATCACGCGAATGCGGACGCGAGGTGCTGAGAAGACCGACAGCCATAGAGCATTCGCAAACCCGCTTTCAAGGTGGCGCCACCTTGCCGCCGGAGGCATAAAAATAAATAAGGCAACCATGAAAAAAGAAAAATATCTCAAGGGACTGATCTACATCGTGGTGGTGGTGCTTTTAAATATTGCGGGCGCCACCCTCTTCTTCCGGGCGGACCTTACCAAAAATAAGGTGTACTCCCTCTCCAAGGCCAGCATCGAAGCGGTGAAAAACCTTTCGGAGCCGCTCACCATTAACGTCTTCTTCTCCGACGACCTGCCGGCCCCCCACAACAATACACAAAAATACCTGGCCGATCTTTTAGATGAGTACGCGGTTCACGCCACCCGCTACTTCAACTTTCGGTTCTACCCCATCGGCGGAGACATTGAGACCAACCCCACCAGCAAGCGCAACGCGGAGTTGGCCAAGAGCTACGGTATCCGGCCCGTAAGTATTCAAATAGTGGAAAGCGATGAGGTTAAGGTCAAGACCGCTTACATGGGCCTGGTCGTCATCCATGGCGACCTCATCGAACGCCTGCCCGCCATCACCTCCACCGAGGGACTCGAGTACAAACTCACCACGTCCATGATGAAACTCGGCAACAAAATCAGCACCCTCCTCGCCTTAAAAGAGGAGATCGAAGCGGACCTCTACCTCTCTCAATCCATGGCCGCCGTGGCCCCCCTCATGGGCCTTGATGATCTAAGCACCCTGCCCGGTCGGGTCAAAGCGGCGGTCACAAAAGTCAGCCGCCGCAGCTACGACCAACTCAGCTTCAACCAGTTCAATCCGGCCAGCCTGGAAGAGAAGCAGGCCCTGTCCGACCGCTACAATATGCTCCAGCTGAGATGGCCGGACCTCTCCGGGGGCAAGGTAAAAGCGGATTCCGGGATCATCGGCATGGTCATGCGCTACGCAGAGAAAACCGTCGTGATCCCCATCCTTGAGGTCAATCGCATCCCTCTGTTCGGCACCCAGTACAAGCTCATGACCGATCAGGAGATGGAAGAGGCCATCAGCGGCGCCGTCGAGTCCCTGATCGATATCAATGAAAAAATCGGGTACCTGACCAGCCACGGCACCCCGCAACAAATTGATCGAAATGCCGCCAACCCCATGGCACCTCCCACAGAGGCTCTCAACAACTTCAGCGCCAACCTGGCCCGCAGCTACGCCGTCTCCGAGGTAGACCTCAAGGAAAACGGCATCCCCGCTGCGATCAACAGCCTGGTGATCGCAGGCGCCAAGGAAACCTTCTCCGACTACGAGCTCTTCGAAATCGATCAGGCCCTGATGGCGGGCAAAAATATCGCCGTCTTTGTGGATGCCTTTAAAGAGATGAAGAATCCCAACCCTCAGATGGCCTTCATGCAGCCCACCACCTTCACTCCCGTCAAAACGGGCCTCGAAAAGCTCCTGGCCCACTACGGCGTCACCGTCCAAAACGCCTACATCATGGATGAAAACTGCTACAAACAAAACCTGCCAAGACGCCTCGGGGGAGGCCAGCAGAACGTCTACTTCGCCCCTATCATCAAAAACAACACCATCAACCACGATGTCCCCTTCATGAACAATATCAAAGGGCTCGTCACCTTAAAAGCGGCTCCGGTCTCCATCGACAAGAAGACCCTGGCCACACAGAACCTCACAGGCACGACCCTTTTCTCCACCTCCAACCGGTCCTGGCTCCAAGAGACAAACATCGCCTTAAACCCCATGTTCCTGAACCCACCGACGGAGGCATCCGCGTTCTCCAGCCGCCCCGTCGCCGCCATGGTGGAAGGCACCTTCACCAGCTACTTCAAAGGCAAACCCATCCCGGAGAAACCGGCTGTTGAAGGAAAAGAGACGCCTGATACGGCTGAAAACAAAGCCACTGCCATCTCTCAGTCCGGAGCCATGATGGAGCAAGGCAAACCCGCACGGCTTGTCGTCGTGGGATCGCTGGACATGCTCACCAACAGTCTCTTTGACGAACAGGGGGGGAGCGCCAACGCCACCTTTATCATGAACCTCATGGACGGCCTCAACGGACGCGAGGAGATCGCCGTCATGCGAAGCAAAAAGCAACGGTTCAACCCCCTGGACAAAGTACCCGACACCCTCAAGACACCGGTAAAAGCCTTTAACATTGTCGGCCTGCCCCTGCTCGTCGCCCTCTTTGGCATGGCCGTCTACCTGAAACGCCAATCCCGACGGAAAACCATCCGGGCCATGTTTCAGTAAAGCCAGAGGATAAATCTTAGGGTTCGCCCTTTTAGCCCTTTGCCCTTTGCCCTTTGCCTTTTGCCTTTTGCCTTTTGCCTTTTACCTTTAGCCCTTTGCCTTTAGCCTTTAGCCTTTTGCCTTTTAGACCTTTTGCCAATTTTCACCTGAACACCCTTTGCAAGGAGCCAAACCAGTGAAAAAAGAGACCCTCATTCTCCTGGCCATGATCCTGGCCTTAAGCGCCTACCTTTTCCTGCGAAACACTGATGGCACAGGCTATGATCTGCCTGTGCTGAGAAACGTCGCCACAGGAGAGGTGGACAGGATGGAGATCAAAACAGAATCGGACACCCTGCTCTTCGAAAAAGAGGGAGAAGGGTGGATTGTGGATATAGAAGGCTTTCCTGGAAAAAAAGAGGAGGTATTAAAACGTGTTCAGACAGCGGCTGAAATTTCCCTGACGGCCCTGGTCTCGGAATCGGAGAGCTACCGCCGTTACGATCTCAGCCCGGATAAAGCAAAAACGGTCCAGCTGTTCCAGGGGGAAACCCTGCTGCGAACCGTCATCATGGGCAAAGCCGCCCCATCCCTGGGACACACCTTTGTCACCCTGAGCGGCGACAAAAACATCTACCACGCAAAAGGCAACTTCACCTCGCAGTTCACCACAGACCCGGAGCCTTTCATCGATAAAAGCGTCTTCTCCTTTTCCCCCACCGACGTGACAAGCCTTGCCATCAAACAGGGAGACGCGGTCAAAACCCTCACCCGGACCCCTGCGGCCGCAAAAGATGACGGCATCAGCAGCGCCGTCTGGAAAGACGCAGACGGAAACACCCTCGAATCCGATCAGGTGGACACAGTCATTACCGCCATCAGTCACCTGGTCTGTGCCACCTGGCTCGTGAACAAACCCGAAGAGACGGCCCCGGTGCTTTCCCTGACCCTGACCACCGACCGCCCGCATACCCTGAACCTCTTCGGCAACGCCGGGGGTCGGGGCACCGCCACAGACAAAAAATTCGAATTTTCCCTCTCTGAATCAAAGGGTGCCGATATCATGCATGCCGTAACGTCTTTGATGGAAATGAAGGTACCAGAGCAACAACAAACCAGCGCAAACTGATCGCAAAAAAAGACCTAACCCGGCTCGCCCGAAGGGTGAGAAAAGCGAACAGATAACCGTGAATGACATGTAACTATTCAGCTATCCATTTTTTTCTTTATGGCCCCGGTCTGACAGTACCCTACGCGGTGATGAAAAGACGTGACGTGTTGGCATTTGAATCTTTCTGTCATTTGCCTCGAAACCGATCTGGCGAAGGCAAGCTGAATGGTTACAATTACATTTTGTATTTTTGAAATAACTGAATTTTCCACAAAAACTGTTCATTGCTTTAAATTCAGCTTTTTATCATGAGATATCCGGGTTAACGCACCCCATGATCTCTTAATCCAGAGCTTTGTACCTGTCCATCCAGGGGTAGGCCCTCTCAATCTGTCCCGCCAGCTGAAACAAGGTGGTCTCATCGCACATGCGTCCGGTCAACAGCATGCCCAGGGGCAAACCATCATCGGTCCAGTGAAGAGGCATGGAGGCGCTGGGAAGGCCGGTGACGTTTCCGATGGCGGTGAAGGCCATACGGCTCAGGGTGGGACCGGCAAAAAGATTCACCGCCCCCAGTTTCATGAGAAGTCGCCCGCTGGGGATAAAGCTGCCCATCTTCAAAAAAAAGTCTTCCAGGGGAGAGGGGGTCAAGACACCGTGAGGATCCGGGGGACCAATCAGGGTGGGGGTAAGGAGCAAATCGTAACGGGTAAGAAAGCGCCCCATGGCCAGTTGGGCCTGATGCCACCCTTTTTTGGCCAGCACCATCTCACAGGCCGTCAGGGAACGACCCACCATCGCCATATTGAGCGTTGTGGGCTCCAATTTTGCAAAGGCCTCTTTTCCCAGCATTGTTTTCACCAGAGACGCCTCTCCGGCCACGTGGGCACAGACCACCACAAAGTAATCACGCCAGAAGGTTTCGGTCGGCACAGGGGGATCCGCCTCCTCCACATGATGGCCCAGGTTTTCCAACTTCTTAACGGTCTCCTCAAGTCCCCGGATCGCTTCCGGATGAAGGGTGGCTTCCATGAACGGTCGTTTTGAAAAAGCAATGCGCAGGGGCGACGGATCGGTTCGAGAGGCCTCCAGATAACTTCCATGGGCTTTGGACACACAATAGGACGCGCCCACTTCCGGGCCGGCCGTTGCATCGAGCATGGCGGCGCTGTCACGCACACTGCGGCTGACGATGTGCCCGGCCACAGCCCCATCCCATGCTTCGCCAAAGTCAGGGCCCACAGGGTTCAAGCCACGGGAAGGTTTCAGCCCGAAGATACCGCAACAGGCAGCCGGGAACCGAATGGACCCTCCCCCATCGTTTGCTGAAGCCATCGGCACAATCCCTGCTGCAACGGCAGCGGACGAGCCACCTGAGGATCCACCGGTGCTGATCCCCTGCCTCCAGGGGTTGTGAGCAGGGCCTGAAGATTTGGGCTCTGTGGTGATGGTCAGCCCAAATTCCGGGGTATTGGTTTTTCCAAAGGGCACGACGCCGGCAGAGAGAAACCGACGGACCAATTCACTGTGCTCCCCCGGCACCAGCTGAATCCCACGGCTCCCCATGCAGATGGGCTCACCGGCGTAGTTGTCCATGAGGTCCTTGAAAAGAAAAGGCACCCCTTTAAACGGACCGTCTGGCAGTTCCCCGGAAGCCAGGGTGCGTGCCCGTTCATAAAACGTATGAATAATCGCATTCAAGGTTGGATTAACGGACTCGGCCCTTTCAATGGCAGAATCCAGAAGCTCTCCAGGGTGGACCTCACCTTTCCTGACCAGCTCCGCAAGGCTCGTGGCATCATATCGGGTGTACTCTTGAAGCATCTAAAAACTCCTTCTTCCCGGGTCATTGTGTTTCAGCCACCGCTCGCAACTACGTATCCTCCGGCACCTGTCAATGCCAATTCGCCGCCACGGCCGTGCCGATATTCATTTTTTTACATCACTGAAAAAACATCGTTATTTCTGGTATTGCCCCTGCTTAAGCGCGACAAACCAGCGATTAAACTTGATTTACTACATAAACTATGATCTTATCAAGAGAAAAGTCATGATGGTAAAATACAGTAACCCTCTGAAAATACGAAAAACCCTTGGATCCTCACGGCCCGAAGGACATCAAATTCAATCGACAAAAAAAGAGAATAGAAGGTATACTGGAATCGTCATGTCTCAACCATTTTTTTTCGACTCATCAATCAACCGATAAACAAGAGATACGCCATGAATTCATTACGAAACAACACCCGGATTCTATTTTTTCTAATCGCACTCCTTGGATGCACCACAGGGGTGGCCCTGGCTTCGGACAATCCCCCCATAAAAATGCCCGCGGATGGCGTGTGTGACGATGCCTACATTTCCCTTGGGGACGTCTGCGTTCTTCCGGAACTGCTTCAGGGAGATCCGGTGGCCCTGATGGAACAGATCGAGGTTTTCAAAAAAAATGCTGACAATCCGCCCCAGAGATCCGATTCAGAAGACAGCACATCCGATGACAGCCCCACCTGCGCCCGTTACAAAAAAGTTCTCAATGACTATTTGCAGGAAGGCATCCTGACGTACAATCCCGAAACGGGCAAAATGGAAAAAATAAGGGGAGAGGCCACAGAAGAGGCAATTCAAGAGACCCGAGACTACATTGAGACCTTCTGCAACGATTAATATTTTCCGGCACTCCGGATTCGTTACCTGTCCTTAATGACCTGAGCCAACCTTTGGAGGGGGCTATGTTTGACAACCGCAGCGGCGACACACCTATTTTCTCCTGTTACCAATCTGGAGCCATCGTCCTGTTAAAGTTCAAAGACAACCTGCTGAATGCCATCAGTGATATTGAAATCAGTGAGCTGATGTTTGACTACTTTAAGCGATTCACCTCAGATCCAGCCGTAAAAGTCATTATTCTTCTGGGGGCTAAAGGAAAGAAAGGGCGGGATGAATACATTGAGTTTTACCAGAAAGTGGCCAACGGCAGCCTGAGCTTTGACAGGCTGGAACGTCTCTACCATGCCCTCAACCAGTTTATCCGCAAGCTGTCCACCGTCAACAAGTATGTCATCCATGCCGACAGGGGCCAGATCGACACCATGTTTCTCAGCATGTCCCTGGCCTGTGACTACCGCATTCTGGCGACGGGCAGTGTCTACCAAAACCCCTACCACGACATCGGCCTGGTCCCCAAAGGAGGATTGACCTATTTCCTTCCCCGCATCACCGGCGTTACGGCTGCCTCAAAATTTCTCTTGAGACGAGACGACATCACCGCCAAAGAGGCCCTGGGCCTTCGAGTTGTGGATCGAATTGTCCCGCCTGATCGACTGGAAGAAGAAACCGTCAAAATAGCGCGAGCCATTGCAGATGTCCCGTCAGAGACCCTTTTCGGCGTCAAAAAACTTCTCAACCTCTCCATTGACGACCTCCACCGAGTCCTGGAAGTAGAAAGCATCGAGTTAAGACGCATCGTCAGATCTGAACATTTTAAGACAGAAGTTGCGGAAGCCGCAGATCAATTCGGGCTGAAGTACTAAGGGAATAGTGACCTTATTTTTTCCTCACCGTAGGGAAAAGATCCGGATCGGTGTGGGGAATGAACTTGGCGCCGCTGAAGCGGATCATAAAATCCTGATCGACATTGAGCTCCACATAGGTGATGCGATCTCTGATGGCATCCGCCTCTTTCATATAGCGATCCCCGTAGAGCATCAGCGTCGCCCCTTCAAGGGAGCTGTTTCCAATCTTTTCGTAGCGATCCCGGGCGAGGTCGGGAATCATCCCGATGGAGATGGCCGATTCCGGATCGATATAGGCCCCGAAGGTTCCCGCCACATAGATTTTTTCCAGGTCTCCGAATCCCACCCCAACTTTCATGACAATGGTCTCAAGAATGGTGTACATGGCCGCCTTTGAGCGAACCAGGCTATCTAAACTTGCCTGGGATACCGTGATGGCGCTTCCAGTGCCCGAGGACTCTGCCGCCACCACAACCAGAGCGGGAAGACCATGTTCCTGAATGTAACGTGAGCCACAGGCAGGCTCCACGAGCTTGCCCTTGGCATCGATCATACCCGTCAGAAAAAGAACCGCCGCCAGATCAATAAACCCCGACCCGCAGATGCCCACCGGCGGCAATTGGTCGATGGTGGTCACGGTAAAATCCTCACCGGTGATGCTCACCCGGTCAATCACCCCGGCTCCGGCGGTCATTCCCATGGAGGAGACCCCCCCTTCCAGGGCTGGACCAGCGGCTCCGGCACACCCCACCAGCCAATCCCGATTTCCCAGAACCACCTCAGCGTTGGTCCCCACGTCAACGAGAAGTGAGGTTTCGTTCAAACGGTGGATTCCAGAGTAGAGAATACCGGAGATAAGGTCACCCCCGAAGTAACTGCCGATATTCGGAAAGAAATAAATCCGGCCCTCTGGATGGGTGTTTTGAAGGAAGCGGTTCACCCGCCGAGTCCCCGGAGTATTGGTCACCGGAATATACGGTTCGCGGATGATATGCTCTGCAGGAAGTCCCATAAAAAGATGGGTCATGGCGGTATTGCCCGAGACGGTCACCACATAGATGCCCTCAATCGGAAGCCCGGCCTGAAGGCACAGAGTCTCCAGGCCGTCATCCACGGCCTGCCCCACCAGGCGTTTCAACTCCTCCGCCCCGGAATCGGTTGAGGCGTGATGAATTCGGGTCAAGATATCGCTGCCCAGGCCAATCTGCGGATTGTCCATCACCGTCTCAGCCAGAATCTCACGGCATTCCAAATCCACAAGGCGCATCACAATCCGTGTGGTGCCTAAGTCTACGGCTACGCCCAGGGCCTTTTCCGTCCCTTGCGGATCGAGGATATCCAAGAGCTGAAGCTGCTCACCCTCCTGAAAAAGAACGCACCGGGCGGCAAAATCCCACTGCCTCAGGAGACGGCTCACCTTCTGATAAAGGGAAAAAGTCGCCACAGGACAAGGGCCTGTGCCGGAAAGCGCCCTCAACAAACGGTCCATATCGGCGCTGTTGTCTGAAAGTGACGGCATTGAAAGTCGAACCGGCCTCACCCACCCCAATCCATGATCATGTCGTATCATTGATGTCAGCCCCGATTAAAAAAGAGTTTGTAAACAAGTCACCACCGGAATCGTTCCACAACAACAGTCTCTATCTCACTTTTTGTGCGGTCGAAAGATACCCATAACCCGGATATTTCACGAAGGGTGAGAAAATCGAACAGAAAATCTGTGAATTACATTTTGCGTTTTAGAAATATCTAAATTTTCAACAGTAACGTTCTGTAATAAATTCTTATTTCTTTGGCGCAATCATTTTTTCATGAAATATCCGGGACAGGTCCCAGGCAACACCAGAGAGCGCTGTCAGCGGCCTCTTCGCAGAGAGCCATGTCCTCTCCCAAAAGAGATCTTGGATCGTGAAAGCACACCTCATTGCCTGCTCCCATGGTCGCCCAGCGCAGGGCATGGCGGGAAAGGCTGTCCGGAAAGGTCATCAGCGAAAAATGAAGATGGGGAGAGATGCGAAGATGTCGAACAACCGGATCCGCCAAGGTGGCAAGGACCTCTCCTCGCACCAAGGCATCGCCCTCGGCCAACCCTGTTCTGGGGGACACGTGGGCATAGACGGTAAAAAAAACACCTTGACACCCCTCATGACGCACATAGATGGACCGACCAATAAAATCATCATCGGTCACCGCCCAGACCCGGCCCTCACAAGCCACCGGAATCCGGGCCCCAGGACTCAAGGACCGGGGCTCTCCCCCTTGGGTGTAATACCGGCAAAGGTCAACGCCTTCATGGGGCAGGGGCCTTGCCTTTCGGCCTCCCCACCAGCTCTTGCGCGTCCCGAAGAGCATCGCCTCATGGGCGACAAAACGGACAGGCCCCAGACCATTGGCCTGAGAGATTGCCTTTATAAAATGACCCGAAGGCCTTCTGGAAAACACCTCAGGAGACATCCGTAAACACAATACGATGGGCCATCAGGTTGATATCGGCCAGGTCCCCCTTGATCTCCTTCACGTCCCCCAGAAGACCTCGCAGAATATACACGCCCTTCTCAGACGGGGTGATGGCAGCCACATTTTCCATCACCAGTTCTTCCCGTCCCCCACTTTTCAGGTATACATTGGATTCGCACATGGTCTTGCTCCTTTCCGGTCTGGATGTTTTTTACAAAGGATCCGCCCTGTCCATAGTGTCCCGCTCGTCCCGCTGAAAATCAGACGGATACTTTATTTTTTAGTACACGATTGATTCAGCCTGTCATATCGTTCCTGTTCCCAAATAATACACTGGCTTCGAAACTTGCAGTAAAGCTTTGGGTCCGCACATCTGGCACAGGCCTCGCAGAGATAACGACCGTACTTGCTGCAGTAATACTGCCCCTCCGCTTCTGGATGATAGACACATCGCCTGTTATCATAATCCCTGTTTGAACTCATAAAAATACTCTACCCCAAGGCATAAGTGAATTCAAGGGAATGAACGCCCCACCGTTCTTTCCTGCCATCAACCATTCAGGGAAGAACCGGGCTTGATTGCGTAAGGACCGGCAGTGTCAGTTTTACCACCGAAGGAACAATCATTCAAAAAAATATTTGACTTCCCACGCCCTTTATATTACTGTTTGTAGCAATGAACATGATTCACTTTTTGTTGATAAAAAGGACACCTTCCACCTCACACACCTCCTGAGCTGAGTGATACAACCCTCACCCTCCCCATGGCCCGACACCGTCATCAGCGATTCCTTGATCCTTTGCTGGCACCGTTCAAACGCTGCATCTTTGTTTCTTCAGGCCTTACCAAATCCAACCGACCCGCCCATCTTAAGGAGGCGTTCATGGACGTCTGGACCTACGACCCTGCCGATGCGAAACAATTTGCCATTGAAGTCATGGAACGCTCCAACCAGAATATTTTTGCCTGCTATCAGTGCCGACGATGCGCCTCGGGCTGCACCGTGGGCGAAGAGATCGGTTTCACCCCGGACCGACTGATCCGTATGGTGATCACGGGCAACCGAAAAGCCGCCCTTGAAAACGCCCTGGTCTGGCAATGCGTGTCCTGCTACACCTGCGGCACCCGCTGCCCCAACAACATTCAAGGCGGCCGGATAACAGAAACCTTGAAAAAAATGAGCCGCGAAGAGAGCATCACCCCCAGAAGCCCGACCATTGCCTATTTCCACGACTCCTTTGTCACCGGCTGTACCCGATGGGGAAGGGTCAATGAAATACAGTTCATGGGCGCTTACGAAATAAAAAGCATCGCCAAAAACCTCGTCAACCTTCATTTTACCGATGTGTGGAAAGAGATCCGCGAACAAAGCCTCCTGCTGAAGGCCCTGTTCAAACAACGACGCATCCACCTCAAACTCCAGACGGCCAAAGGGCGCAATGAAGTCCGAGCCTTCTATAAAAAAGCCATGCAAAAGAAAACGAAAAGCCGCAACGTCTTTCCGCAAAGATAAGGGAACCACCACGAACACCCTCGATTGGCACTCACCTTTTCTCAGCCATCATCAAGGCCCCAACAGGGTGGGTTGTCGAAAACGTTCTTCGTGCTTGGTTCTTCGTGCATAATTCTTGGCTCGAGGAGTCGCTACGCGCCCTCAATACGGTCACCCCTCACTATTTAACCGGAGGAACCCATGGATCTGGCTTACTATCCCGGATGTTCCCTGCACCAGTCATCCCAATTCTACGATCATCAGACACGGTTGGTCTTTTCCACTCTGGGCATTGACCTGAAGGAGATCAACGACTGGAGCTGTTGCGGTGCCACCTCCGCCGGCAAATTCGATGATTTTCTGGCCGTGGCCCTGCCCGCCCGAAACCTGGGGATTGCCGAAACCTCGGGCTACCATGAAATGGTTGTCCCCTGCTCGGGCTGTTACTCCAGCCTTCTCATGAGCCAGGTCCGCCTGAAAGAAAACCCGAGCCTCCTCTCGGAGATCAATCGGGATTTGACCGCTAAGGTGGATGGATCCCTGAAACTGCTCACCATCCTGGAGGTCCTTTTACGGGCCACCGCGGAAGCCGGGGTCAAAGAACGGGTCGTCCATCCCCTAAAGGGCCTCAAGGCCGCCTGCTACTATGGCTGCATGACCCGTTTTGCCTATGACGTGCCGGTCTCTGACAACGTGGAGAATCCCCGAGGCATGGAAACCCTGGTGGAGTTCTTCGGCGCCGAGACCATGGACTGGAGTTATAAAACCGCTTGCTGCGGCGCTTCAGCAGCCATCAACGATCCAGACACAGCGTTTCGCCTCATGGCCAAGATCATGAAAGATGCCCTGGCCCGGAAGGCCAACTGCATCGTCACCACCTGCCCCATGTGTCAACTCAATCTGGATGCCTATCAGGAGCGCTTCTGCAATGCCCACGGCATCTACGAACGCCTGCCCGTATACTTTATCACCGAACTGGCCGGACTCGCGCTGGGGCTGCCCATCGAATCCCTCAACATGAAACAGCATTTTGTCGATGTCACCGGCCTGATAAATGAGACCCGCATCGCAGACGACACCCTGACGCCCTGAACCATCGGCGCAACCGGCACTTAACCCGGATATTTCATGAGAAAACGATCCTGCCTTAAGCAATAAGATATCATTACGGCCTGTTACTGTGGAAAATTGAGATATTTTTAAAATACAAAATGTAATTCACGTTTTCTGCTCGATTTTATCACCCTTCAGGCGAGCCGAGTGCACCCATCTTCTGCGTTATCAGAGCCTTGAGGTAAACCACTACATCTGCAGCTCTGATGCCTTGAATATGAGCGCACTCGACTCGTGAAATATCTGGATTAACTGCCCTGGGAGGCATCCATGACGAAGAAAAGCGGTTCCGTACTGGTGGTGGGAGGGGGCATAGGCGGCATGCAGGCCGCCCTCGATCTTGCCGACAGCGGCTTCAGAGTTCATATGATTCAAAAAGAGTCCTCCATCGGTGGCACCATGGCGATGTTGGACAAAACCTTCCCCACTGGCGACTGCTCCATGTGCATGATCTCCCCCAAAATGGTGGAAGTCGGCCGTCACCCCAACATTGAAATCCACCCCCTCTCCGAAGTCATCGAACTCACCGGTGAACCGGGACACTTCACCGCCACCATCCACCAGAAAGCCCTGTATGTGGATCCGACCAAATGCACCGGATGCGGCAGCTGTGAAGAGAAATGCCCGAAAAAAGTCCCCTCGGAATTTGAGCAGGGCCTTGCCCCCCGCACGGCGATTCATGCCCTCTTCTCCCAGGCCGTCCCCTCCACCCGAGTCATCGACGCCACACAGTGCCTCTATCTCACCAAGGGCAAATGCCGTGTCTGTGAAAAGGTCTGCACCGCAGGGGCCATTCGTTTTGATGATACGGACAAAGAATTTACCCTTCACGCCGGGGCCGTCATCCTCGCTCCGGGGCTCACCCGCCACGACCCCACCGGACATCAGGAGTTGGGGTACGGACGCTGGCCCAACGTGGTCTCTTCCCTGCAATTTGAACGTATTCTCTCTGCCTCCGGCCCCTTCCAGGGAAAGATCACCCGCCCTGCGGACGGCAGCCACCCCAAAAAAATTGCCTGGCTCCACTGCGTCGGGTCCCGGGATCCTCACAACGGCAACCCCTGGTGCTCATCGGTCTGCTGTATGTACACCACCAAACAGGCGGTGATCGCAAAAGAACACGACGCCGAGGTCGAGCCCACGGTCTTTTATATGGACATGCGCGCCTTCGGCAAGGATTTCGACCGATACATCGAGCGAGCCAAGACCGACTACGGGGTCCGATACATTCGCGCCATGATCTCCGACGTTCGGGAGACCGCTGAAGATGGCAACCTCACCCTGCGCTACGAAAAAACCGATGGAACCCTCACCTCAGAATCCTTTGACATGGTGGTTCTCTCCACCGGTCTGGAACCCAGAAAGGATGCGGCGGCCTTTGCAAAAACCTTTGCCATCGACACCGACGCTTATCTGTTCCCGAAAACCCATCCTTTTCGCCCCCTGGAATCATCGCGGCCGGGCGTCTTTGTCACCGGCAGCTACCAGAGCCCTAAAGACATCCCCGAAACCGTCATTCAGGGCAGTGCCGCGGCAGGCGCGGCCATGGCCCTTCTCGGCGAAGCCAGAGGCACAGAAATTACCCCCCGCACCCTGCCACCGGAGACCGTCTCAGCCAGCGACGAACCCCGTGCCGGGGTCTTTGTCTGCCACTGTGGCATCAACATCGCCCAAACCGTGGATGTAAAATCAGTTGCGGGGATCGCCTCCGGTGTGGACGGCGTGGTCCACGCCGAAGACCTGGTGTACGCCTGCGCCCAGGACAGCCAGGAAATCATCCGGGAACGCATCGCCGAAAAAGGGCTCAACCGCGTGGTGGTGGCCTCCTGCACGCCCCGCACCCACGAACCCCTCTTCAGGGAAACCATCCGCGCTGCCGGGCTCAACCCCTACCTCTTTGAGTTGGCAGATATCCGTGAACAGTGCTCCTGGTGCCACATGGGCCAGGGAGACGAGGCCACAAAAAAAGCCACCGAGCTGGTCTCCATGAGCATCGAAAAGGCCCTTCGCCTCATGCCTGTCGACTCCGCCTCGGTTCCCGTCACCCCACGGGCCCTGGTGGTGGGGGGAGGAATTGCCGGACTCACCTGCGCGCTCTCCCTGGCCGACCAGGGATACGGGGTGGAGGTGGTGGAAAAAGAGGCCGCCCCGGGCGGGCTGCTTACCGGGGTGTCCCAAAGCTGGGACGGCGGGGATGTGGCCCAGTTTCTATCCACGCAACTGGATAAAATTGAAGACCACGAATTGATCACCCTGCACACCGGCACCGAGGTAGAGAAAAGTGACGGCTTCGTCGGCAACTTCATCACCACCTTAACCGACGGCACCACCATCGAACATGGGGCCGTGGTCATGGCCACCGGCGGCACCTGGCACGAACCCAGCTCTTTTCTTTACGGCGAAGACCCCCGGGTCATGATCTTAAGGGACCTGGAAACATCCCTTGTCGAACAACCGCCTGAAAACAACGAACACGTTTTGTTTATCCAATGCGTAGAGTCCCGCTGCGAGCCCCGGAACTACTGTTCTCGCATCTGTTGCCAGGAGTCGGTGAAACACGCCGTGGCCATTAAAAAGGCCAACCCTCAAACCCATGTCACCATCCTCTACCGAGAGATGCGCACCTACGGCATGCGGGAAATGCTCTACGCCGAAGCACGTGACGCGGGCGTCCTCTTTGTCCACTACACCCTGGAGAACATGCCGGTGCTCACCCCCACACCCGCCGGTATGGAGATACAACTCGTCGATGAAATGGCCCAGTTCCCCATCCGCTTTGTCGTTCAGCGCCTTGTCCTGGCCGCAGGCCTCAACCCCCACCCCGACACCCACGCGCTGGCAAAAAAATACAAACTCACCACCAACAGCGACGGATTTCTCCTGGAAGCCCACGTCAAACTGCGGCCCGTGGACTTCCCCAGCGAAGGGTACTACCTGGCAGGTCTGGCCCACGCCCCGAAAAACCTGGATGAAACCATCAATCAAGCCCTCTCCGCCGCAGGCCGGGCCGGGGTCCTCCTCTCAAAGACAGAGCTGGTCGTCTCCGGTGCCGTGGCCAAGCACGACCGCGATCTCTGTATGAGCTGCCTCGCCTGCGTGCGTAGCTGTCCCTACGGAGCCCCCTTCATCGACACCGACGGCAAGGTCAGCCACAACGAAGTCAAATGCGTCGGCTGCGGCATCTGCGCCGGGGTCTGCCCGGCCAAAGCCTTCCAGGTCAACAGCTTCCGTGATGACCAGATCGCGGCCATGATTAACGCGGGGGCACCGGATAAAGCCGTGAGTAGTTAATAGTGAGTGGTGAGTGGTGAGTGGTGAGCAGGAAATAGAAATAACCAAGCTGAAAATTACGCAGTGAGATGATAGGAAAACGGCCAGGTCCCTTTTCTTGAGAACACATTGATAAGAATCACTTACAGATCAATATACAATAAATCTTTGTAACTATTCAGCTATCCATTTTTTCTTTATGGCCCCGGTCTGACAGTACCCTGCGCTTTTCGTCTTTCCCGCGCAGGCGGGAATCCATGTATGAAAATCCGTATCGTCCTCATTTTTACAATGACGTACCGGGTGGATGCGTAGGGTGCGCCGTGCGCACCGTCAGGCGTATCGTAAACCGGAAACACCGCATTTTGAAATAAGACTCGTGGTCATCGTTAACTTGCGAGGCTGAGGGTCCTCTCTACGGTAGAAGGTGCGGGAGCCGCACCCTACGCGGTGATG
>NZ_JAQYWB010000087.1 GCF_030145185.1 Desulfoluna sp.
CGGTATTCTGTCTGATTTTCTCACCCTTCGGGCGAGCCGGGTGCACTCATCTGCCGCGTTATCAGAGCTTTGAGGTAAACCACTACATCTTCAGCTCTGATGCCTTGCATATGAACGCACCCAACTCGTGAAATATCCGGGTTAACCCGGATGCCATGAGAAAACGCAAATGGGCGTAACGATGATCGGAATATGCGTTCATTTTCAGACCGCAATGCGTCCGCGTTCAAATGAAATGTGACGGGCACGCAGGGTTCGCCATCAGTGCATCAACGACGATTACTCCGTTTCTGATCCAGCGATGGACTTTCCCCGGAATCACTCCGGCGGCAAATCAAGTAGTGATTCCCTACCGCCGGTTCAGTTTTTCCTCAAATCAATTATTACGCAGAATTCCGGAACAATACGGCCAATATCAAGTAAAAACTGCTAAGACAAGAGCCCCAAAAAAGTCTGTACGCGCGGCGTATCTTCGTTTATCATAATTTATCTATTCCTTATTTTGCCTGTTATGAAGATAAAAGACGGTTGACCAAACCGATGCTCACCCACAGAGGCATGAAAACGCCTGGCAGAAATAAAGGGGAAATCGAATGTTCTGAGTCATAAAACGTGCTGAAAAACAAGTGACCGAAGAGGAGGCCCGGGCGATCCTGGACGCCGGGGATAAATGGTCAATCAAACTCGTTTTATTCTTACAACAAAAAAGACGTCCGGAGAATGTATAATTCATGAGAAAACGAGCCAAAAAACGCCATAAAATGACACGATGCGCCTGCCTGGGGATCTGCATCCTGATGCTGACTGCAGCAAACGCATCGGCGGCAGACATCACCATAACAGATGCTGCCGGGCCTCAGGCTCTTGAAGAGAATCAAACAATCACCATCAAGAGCGGTGGCTCGGTGAGCAGCGATACGTCGGGTACCCCTGCCATCAATGGCTTTCATGTCAATCAAGGCGGCAATGTGATTACCGTTGAAAATAATGCCTCGGTCACGGCCTCGGAAACGGTCGGCAACATTCAGACAATCAAACTCTATGGCACCTTCACCGACGACACAAAAATCGGCCTTGCAGGGGGTGGGCCCTTAGCACAGGGGGCTTCCAACATTCTTAATCTGCAGGCCGGATCTCGGGTATCGACAAACGCCGATAACAGTGCTGTGAACATTAACTCAAACAACCTGGTTATCGCTGCGGGCACCCTTCAAACCACAAAAAGCGGAAGCGACTGTATTGCCGTCTGGGGAAACAACAACGACATCACCGCCTCCGGGAATTTTTCCACGATGATGGGCAACTCCGATGGAATCTGGGGTGGAGGTACCTCAAACAACTTGATCCGCTTTTCAGGGACCATCCACACAAAGGGCGCTAAGGGAGATGGTATCGATTTCAGCGAAGGCTCGGAAAACGCCTTGCTCGTCTCCGGTTCCATTTCGACAACGGGCAAGGAGGCAGATTGCCTGGAGGTCGGGTCCAACAGCATCGTAACCGTCTCCGGAAGCCTTGACGCGACGGGGGAAGCCGCCCACGGGATCTATACCTATCTCCAGGGCAATGTTTCCCATATTTCGGGGAACATCTCCGCCACCGGCCTAAACGCCCATGCCATCCAGTCCGGGCGAAATGATTCAGCCGCACAGAGTAATGCCTATCACCTGCTCAGCGGCGCGAGCCTCACCGGCGGCATCCACAACGCCGACTCAGACGACAATTCCACCTCTTACCTCACCTTCGGGTATGCCAAAGACAGCACCGACCAAGCCATCCTGACGCAGGCCGACCCAGGGTTTGACCTGACTGTTGCAGACAGCATCACCTCGGACTCTTCCGGCAACTGGGACGGCTATGTTGCAGGCGGCACCACCACCCTTAACGGGGACACCAACGCGTTTCGCAATCTCTATGTGGGGGCAGACGCCTTTGCCCAGCTCACCCTCTTTACCGGTGAGGTAACCGAAACCGAGATTGCACGGATCAACGGAGCCGCGGCCACCCTGAACATCTCCAAAGCAATCACCACAGCCGGAGAGCTTCATGTGGGAGCTGGCAGTGTATACACCCTTTCAGGCACCCATACGCACAGCGGGGCGGCCCCAACCCTTGACGGAACCCTCGCCCTTCAGGGCGGCTCCTTTCTTTCGGACAACGGGCTCGGCGCCCTGGGATCCGGGGGGGTGGTCAGCGGAGCGGGTACGATTGACCTCAAGGGAAACGCCTGGACAACCGGAGGCAACGGCGGCAGCATTCGGGCAGACGGCGCGCTGGTCATTGCCAATGGTGAGCTTGTTGTCCCTGCAAACGACACGGCGGCTGTGGGAATCAAGGAGGACGGCAGCACCTCCAGTATCACGGTTGCCAACGCGGCTGATTTTACCGGGGCGACGGTCTCGGTCAACGCTGCAGGCGGAGATCCAAACACCGACTACGTGCTGATCCAAGCCGGTACACTGACCCTGGCCAATGGGGACGTGACGCTTTTGGACCACTCGGGAATTTTCGATTACAGCCTTACCGTCGGAAGCAACAAACTGTCCGTCACCACCAGCGGGACACAGTTCGAGGCCATTGCCGCGGCCATGACCCCGGCAGATCTCGCCTTCGCATCGAGTCTCGATAAAACCTACAGCAGTCACCCCGCGGAGCTGGAAAGTGTGTATCAAGGGCTGGCCTCACTCGCCACAGAGTCCGGGGTGAGTCAGGCGATGGCCCAATTGCAGCCCATCAGCCACACCACGGCATTGATCCACGCAGGCGCGCAGCACACCCACATGGCCATGGGATACCTGTTCGATACCTTTCGGCTCCCCACCTTACCGGAGGGTGCTAACGCAGCCCCTGAAGCAGGGATCGAAACCAAGGAGGCCGCAGCACCCGTTAAGGGCTGGCGGTCTTTCGCAGGGATGTATGGAGGATTTGGAGACCAGGATGCAGAGCGGGGACTTCCCGGCTATGACGACCACTGGAACGGCCTCCTTTTGGGGGGAGAGTACGCGTTGTCTCCAAAGGCACGCATCGGCCTCCTGCTGGGGTATGCCAAAGGGAGAAGTGATCTTGATGGAGGGGGCGGGAGCAGCGACGATGAGATGTATCGTTTCGGTCCTTACGCCAGCGTCTCCAAAGGCATCTTTTTCTTTGACACCGCGGCGACCTTCGGGGTGCACCATATGGAAACATCGCGGGATATCGGGTTGCTGGACACAACGATCACCGGCGATTGGACCGCCTATGATCTCAGCTGGTTCAACCGCATCGGATGTGACGTGATTTTTGGAAACAACATGACACTCACGCCCAGCTACACCCTCACCTACACACGGGCCGCTGATTCCGACTACACCGAAGAGGAGGACCCCTCCGGGGCACATCTGGTGGTGGACACCGATACCAGCCACTCCCTCATCCATGAATTAAATCTGAAAATTGGACGCCTCCTTCGTCTTGATAACCACATTGTCTTTCATCCGGAGGTCTGGTGCGGCTGGCAGTGGGAACAACTTGATCCCGGCGGGGAAATGACAGCGGCCTTTTCGGCCATGCCGTCAGAACCATGGACCCTTGAGGCATTGGAACCGGACGACAACCGGGTGCGCATCGGCGCATCGGCAACCATGCACATCGATGAACGCCATTCGCTCGTGGCCCGGTATGACCGGGTGTTTCGGGATAACGGGTTTGATGCCTCGGTGAGCCTTGGTATCAACCTTCAATTCTAAGTCACGAAATGATCACAGGTCGCTGACGTTGCCCCTTACCCTTCACGCAAATGCGAACGTGAGGTGCCCAGATCACCAACAGACGTAACGCATTCAAAAACCCGCATTCAAGGTGGCACACCTTGCCGCCGGAGGCTGATGTTCCTGAGCTGAATAGTTACGTTTTTTGTAACTATTCAGCTATCCATTTTTTCTTTATGACCCAGGTCTGACAACACCCCACGCGTTTCGTCTTCCCCGCGCAGGCGGGGATCCATGTATGAAAATCCGTATCGTCCTCATTTTTATAATGACGTACCGGGTGGATGCGTAGGGTGCGCCGTGCGCACCGTCAGGCGTATCGTAAACCGGAAACACCGCATTTTGAAATAAGACTCGTGGTCATCGTTAACTTGCGAGGCTGGGCCCGGATATTTCACGAGTCGAGTGTATTCATATTCAAGGCGCCAGAGTTGCAGATGTAGTGGTTTACCTCAAGACTCTGGTAACGCAGAAGATGGGTGCACTCGGCTCGCCCGAAGGGTGAGAAAATCGAGCAGAAAACGTGAATTACATTTTGTATTTTACAAATATCTAAATTTCTCACAGTAACAGACTGTAATGACGTCTTATTGCTACGGCAGGATTGTTTTCACATAAAATATCCGGGTGGGGGTCCTCTCTACGGTAGAAGGTGCGAGAGCCGCACCCTACGCGGTGATGAAAAGACGTGACGTATTGGCATTTGAATCTTTCTGTCATTTGCCTCGAACGACCTGGCGAAGGCAAGCTGAATGGTTACCGTTTGTTTTACATTTCCCACACATTATATTGCCTGTCTTCCTAAGCAAACTCTGACAAGGCATAAATATCTTCCTCGGTGAGCAGGCGGCTCTGGCCCTCCAGCAGATCCTCGGGGAGATCAAAATGGCCAATCCGGTCGCGATGCAGTTCAACCACATGGGCTCCTAACGCGGAGAACATGCGACGGACCTGATGATAACGCCCTTCGTGGATCACCATGGTCGCACGGCCGTTCCCCCTGGCGTCGGGCTCGTGGATCTCCAGGATCGCCGGCTGGCAGGGACGGTCGTCATCAATCAGAGACAAGCCCTCTTCCACCCGTTGAACCGCATCGCGCGCAAGGGTTCCTTCATAGCCAACGCGGTAACGCTTACCCACCTTGCGATTGGGATGAATCAGACGGTGCAGCAGCTGGCCATCGGAGGTCAAAATGAGCAAACCCGAGGTATTCCGGTCCAGGCGCCCCGCCGATTCAGGCCCCACATCTGCCCACTCTTTCGGCAACAGGTCATACATCAACGGATGCTCTGAGGGGTCGTGGCTGCAGGCATACCCCACGGGCTTGTGCAGCATCAGGTGCACTTCGCTCAGAGGCAGCTGAACCTTCTCACCTCGCACGAGGACATGGTCGGGGTCCACCCGCAGTTTTGCGCTCGTCTCGATCTCGCCTTGAACGGTCACCTGCTTGCTCTTAAGCAGAGATTTCACCCCTGAACGCGTCCCATATCCGCAATGCGCCAGTAATTTATCCAATCGCATGGTCATTTTCCCACCTCCCTTTTGCCTCCGGCGGCCCTGCCGGGGGCCAACCTTTTAAAAAGGTTGCCAAACAGATTTTTAGAACCAAACCAGATCAATTCACCTCTAAAGCCGACTGTTTATCCAAGCCATCCCCTACCGAACGCTGGCCTGCCAGACATGAAATCTGGAGCTCTCTTTCAGACGCGAAACCGTGCGAAAGCTTTCTTCAAGCCACCGGTATACCGGGACCTGCCGCTGCACGACCAGGATCAGGCTGTCGGCGCGTTTCGGTGCCTGCTCAATCAAGGATTTAAGCAACCCGTAGTCCTCGGCAACACCTTTATGAACCGGAGGGTTGCTGACAATCATATCCCAGGGGCCTTTGTCCTGAACGGCAAGCCACCCGTCTCCGAGGTAAGCCTGGGCTTCGGGGACGTTGATCCGTGTGGACTCGATGGCAAGGGCATCGGCATCAATGGAATCCACCCGGTCCGCCCCTCGGGCCAGCAAGCCAGCAGAGAGGACCCCGGTGCCACACCCAAAATCCAGCACGGATCCATGGACCTCCAGCCCGTCGAGCAAAAGGGCCGTGGCGTCGTCAACGCCGCCTTTGGCAAACAGACCGGGATAGCTCACCCAGGGCATGGCCCTGTTGTCCATCTGAAGTTCATGGCGTTCTTCCCACTCGGCCAGGGAGGACCGCAAGTTTTTCGGACCGCTGGCACGAACAAGGCGGCATTTTTGCCGGTAGCTTACCGTATCGATTTCATCGAAATGGTCTGAAAACATCTTGGGAACAGAGCGAATACCCTCATCGTTTGATCCATAGATATAAAGCACTCCGCCTGGAGCCAAGATGCCGCCCAGGGCGTGCACCGCCATCTCGATGGGACGGCGGCCCTTGGGCAACCGCAGTGTCACCGCGTCAAAAGGGCCGGCCGCTGGCCAGGCCTTACCCACGCGCTCCCCTGACGACCAGCGGCTCCAGAATTCGGTCCCCAGGGCCTCGGCCAGCCTCTCATCGTCTGCCACCAAAGTTGCCTCGGGCAGCTCTGTGAGCTCCTCCCGGGCAAACCGGCTCACGTGCTCTTCATGCAGATCGGCACGCTTGTCCATGCGATTTTTCTTCATATGATCTCTTTCCTGAAAATTGCCCGCGTTTTAGACGTCACCGAAATAAATGGGCGTATCCATCAAGGCGTTGTGCTGGAGGCTTGCCGAATCCGAGACATTTTATCGTGGTAGGTCTCAAGCATATCCGCTTCAAAGTGATCGTTTGACTCATAGCTGCGCCCGAAAACCGGCTCCCATAAATCGATATGTTCCATGCACATATAAAAGAACACAGAATCTTTCCAGGCATCTGGAAAGGCTTGATAGACCGTGGAAAAAAGCTCTTTTTTAATCTCAAGGGGATAGCTCAATTTCCCGGCACAATCTTCCATGGGCATCTGCAAAATAGAGCTGTCCGGCATCCGCTCCCGGATTCTCTTGAGCACCGGCTTGATAAAAGTGAGCGTCCCCAGGGAGACCATGACCACCTCTTCCGGGCGAAAACTCTCCGCCAACCGGGAGACCAACGCCCGATAGTCGTCCTGCCATCCCTCATACCAGACGATGGGGTGAAAATGGAATCCCACGGGAATGCCGATATCCGCAAGTTTCCGGGCGCTCTCCAGTCGTTTGTCCAGAGAGGCCGTGGCCTTCTCCTCATGATGAATAACCGTCGGGGTGTTGAGAGACCAGGTAAATACCATGTTTGCCGGCGGTCGATTCTTCAGAAAATAGTCGATCCGGGCACTTTTGGATTTCATCTCAAGGATCACATTCGGATGGCTTGAGGCAAACCGATAAAGGGAATCAAGAAGCCCAAACCGATTTCCCCACATCAAAGAGTCCGAAGACTGGCCGGTTCCAATGTGGTATTTCTTTTCTTTATCCAGCTCCAAGGCGTCCAGATGGGACACAAGATCCCGAATAAAGCGCACCTGATTCCCATGATAAAAGGACTGGATCGAGCAATAGCTGCAATCAAACCCGCACTGCTGCACCGCATCAAGGGTGGTCAGGTTGCAGCAGCGGGTCTTTTCGGAGGCCACCGGGCATCGGCCCATGATCTGCCCCTGAAGCTGAACTTCAACCATCTGCTCTTCCGGAAATTTCTGTTCTCCGGCGGAAAAACGGGCGGCTCCCTCATAATGTTTCTGCCCGTTTTTCAATGCTTCATAGCCGTCCCGAAATTGCTGGAAGATCTTTCCTGTGGCCTGTTTCCCTCGGGCCTGCCCCACGGCGTCCGGGTGATGGAATTGCTCCAGAACACCGGCATTCCAGCTAACAAGGTCCGCGCTGTATTCGGTCAGCATCTTCAGCTGCTGATGGGAGAAGGCATAGGTCCCGCAGAGGGTAAGCAGCCACTGCTGCTGATCCACAGGAAGCTTATGAAAAAGGGGAATCTGTAGAAGTTTATGTGTTGTCATGGCGTCGTTATATCGAAAAAAACAGGATCAAGCCAGCCTGAAAAAGAGCCGCCACGAGGCGTGGCCATACACCCTCCCTCCACGCTTTGCTTCTCCTAATTTTAATGACTTCACCTGCGGATAATGTATAATCTGTGGCCACGACGATCTTCTTTTTTGCTGACTGTTGTCATGGCGATTGACAGACGGCCGAAACAAGAGACTCTTTTCACTCTTTAAAATACATTCATATTTTTACAATCGCCGAGAGGACAGAAACATGTCAGATCAAGAAGATTTAATTCTCATCAATGCAAATGTCAGTATTACCGTGGACACCATTCAAGCCATTGTTGCCAACGTAAAGAAAAAAACCGGGAAAAATGAAAAAGGAATTTACCGTGTGGACACAGCCGATGCCGTCAGCGACATGATCACACAGTTTTTGCTTGATCATGATTTTGAGTCCTATGCCATGGACGCTGAGAACTATTAATTGGCGGCACGATACCCGGAAAGACCGAGAGAGGTGACGATCTCAAGCCGCCACTCATCACAGCACCTTTCAGGCCAGGATGAATCAAGGAATGAACAAGAGCTCCAGACTATCCGCACTCAAACAACGCGTCCAGCAGCTCAAATCGGAAACCTACGCCTTGTACCTTGCGGTGCGTGACCCCAGAACCCCGTGGTATGCCAAACTCCTGGCGGGCTGTGTCGTGGCCTACGCCTTCAGCCCCATTGATTTGATCCCGGATTTTATTCCCGTCCTGGGGTATCTGGACGATCTCATCCTGGTGCCCCTGGGCATTGCCCTGGCCATCCGACTGATTCCCCAGGCTGTCCTTGCTGAATGCCGGGTTCAAGCCCGGCAGACCCAACCAGGCAAAAAACCCGTGAGCCGCATTGCAGGGACGGTGGTGGTCGTTCTGTGGCTTGCCATGGGTGCCCTTTGCATCGTGTGGGGCCTTGACAAATGGACGCACCGATAACCCGCCCCCCTTCCCAACAGCCGAAAAACGCCCTACCCCGGATATTTCATGAGAAAACAATCAGTGCTAAGGAATAATCGGTAATTACAGTTCTTTGCAGTAATATTTTCAGTCGTTTCAAAAATGCAAAATGTAATACACGGTATTTTGTCTGATTTTCTCACCCTTCGGGCGAGCCGGGTGCACTCATCTGCGGCGTTATCAGAGCTTTGAGGTAAACCACTACATCTTCAGCTCTGATGCCTTGCATATGAGCGCACCCAACTCGTGAAATATCCGGGCTACAAGGGTACCTTAAGCCTTTCTTCGAACAAAAATCATAGATCGGGACCCGAGATATCAAAAGAGACTTGCCTCTCAGGCCCGGTACACGGTTCACCATCGCAGAGAGTCAATACAAAAAGATCGACGCGATTTAAAGGCGTTATTCTTCAAGCTCACATCTCCCTCTTGCTCGCAACAAAGCGTGCCCGTTCCAGGAACACTTGAAAAGTCATTGATTCTGATGAAACGACCCTATATGAACCTCTTCGTTAGGAATTAATGCCTGGTTTCCTAAAAAGGACTGGCCCAAAAATGGCTAATAGACGCGTCAATCTGCACTTCTATTCTCTTTTTCGGGTATTTATAAAGGCGACATACCAACACCCAGTCCCCACAAAAGAGCCTTCAATATGGCTAAAAAATGTGTGGCCATTATAACTATTTAAAATCACACCAACAGAGTGAGAAAAGCCCATGACAAAAGGGTCTGTGTGCTTCTCGCTCTTTTTCATGTTTTAAGGGGAAAAAGTGAAGCGACATTGCCTGTTTATTTTTGCGTCCTGTCTTCTGATAGTTACGGCTGCGAGTTCTGCATCGGCCGCCGGTTTTGCATTGTATGAATGGAGTGCCCGCGGCAACGCCCTGGGCGGAACCCTGGTGGGACGTGCCGACGACCCCTCGGCGGTGGCCTTTAACCCCGCCGGGATGACCCAGCTTGAAGGCACCCATGTGGCCCTGGGGGCAACCTTTGCCCACCCGGTGTGTGAGGTCGAGACCCCTGCAACGGGCGGGGGCACCACCACCTCAAAAAGCGACAACGACCTCTTCGCAATTCCCCACCTCTATATCACCCAGCAGATCAATGACCGATGGACCGTGGGCTTCGGCGAATTTTCCCGGTTCGGGCTCGGATTTGGTTACAAAGATGACTGGCCAGGGTCTACAAACGTCTACCAGGCGACCATCCAGAGCATCTCTTTAAACCCGAACCTCGCCTACAAAATGAGCGACCGCCTCTCCGTGGCCCTGGGTGTGGAGTATGTGTTTGTAGATTTAGAGATCAGCAAACGATTAGGCAATTCTGTGGCTGGTCCCAAATCAGAGCTCGCGGCAGATGGCGACGGAACGGCCTTGACCGCTGGCCTCCATTACAAACTCGATGACTGGCGTTTCGGCTTCGGGTATCACAGCCAGGCAAAGGTCAAGGCCAGCGGGGAGACAAAAATAATGGGGACCGACTATAAAACAACAGGCACCGTCATCCTCCCGGACATGCTCAGCTTCGGCATCACCTACTACCCCCAGGAGAACCTGAGCGTGGAAGTCGGCGCCATCCACACCCGCTGGTCCACTTACAAAGACCTGGACTTGAACATCACCCCCTTTGGTCTCAAGGAGCAGCCCAAAAATGCCAGCGACGTCTGGCGCTACAACCTGGGCGTGGAGTACGGGGTCACCGACAACTGGGACCTCCGGGCCAGCTACTGCTTTGACGAGGCCCCCGAAAACGCAAAATATGTCGACTACATGGTTCCGGCAGATGACCGCCACCTCCTCAGCGTTGGCACGGGCTACACCGTGGGAAACTGGACCGTGGATGTGGCGTACACCTACATTAAAGCGGAAGAGGTCACCTACGCCGCATCAAATGGCGTGGACGGAATCCTGAACGGGACCTCCAAAAACGGGGTCACCCACCTGGGTGCCGTGACCCTGGGCTACACCTTCTAATCTGGAACGCATACCCTGAAAACCCGGTTCAAGAGCCCCTTGAGCCGGGTTTTTTCAAGCCTCTCTCTACCCATGAAACAGAAACAGCACCCCCACACCGGGAACAACCATTCAAATTTTTCATTTTATATCAAGATATTATTGACAGAGTCCCCGAGATCTTTTATCCGTACATGAAACAGCCATTACCGATCTGAACTGTGATTGACAATCTTTGATCCCATGCGGAGAAGAACATGATCACCCTCACCTGCTCAGACAAACCCTGGCTTGCCCACTACGACAAGGGCGTCCCACCCACCCTCACCTACCGCCGCCTCAATCTGCCCCAGATGTTTCAAACCTCGGTGGGACGCTACCCTCACCATACCGCCCTGATCTATGAAGGGCGTCAAATCAGCTACGCAGAGCTTCAGGTTCTCGTGCGAACCTTCGCCATCACCCTGACCAACTTAAACGTACAGAAAGGCGATGTGGTGGGCCTGTGGCTTCCCAACACCGTCTCCACCGTGATCGCCTACTACGCAGCCCTCACCATGGGAGCTATCGTGGTGATGAGTGATCCCCAAGCCAGCGATGATGAGATGATTCATCAGATGAACGATGCCAACACCAAACTCCTCATCACCCTGGATACCCTGACCAAACGTGCCCTTCTTCTTCGCGCGAAGACCGGAATTCAGACCCTTGTCTATGCCTCTCTGACCGACTACCTTCCCCCACCCTTAAAATGGATTTTCCCCTTCACCCCTCGAAGACAAAAGCTCACCGCAAAGGTTCACAAACAAAACGGGGTCTACAGCTGGATGGAAGCCATGATGCTCCGGGGCATCCCCATCCCGGAACCCGCCATTCACCCTGAAGAGGTCGCGGTCTACCAATACTCCAAAAGCGCCTCGGGGCATTCCGAACGCACCTCCCTCACCCACGCCCATCTCACCTGCATGGCCCAGAGATACGAGGCGTGGTTCCAACTGGAAAAGGGAGAAGAGCGCGTTCTGACCGCCCCCCCCATCTTTGATGCGCTGGGAATGTCCACCGCCCTGAACCTGCCTATTCATATGGGCTGGTCCTCCGTGCTCGTCCCCGACCCTCACCCGGCCCGGATTCTGGCGGCCATCCGAAGGTTCAAGCCCACCATGACCCCGCTGACGCCCACCATGATCATGGGCATGCTCAAAGAGAAATCTCTGACCCGCACCGACCTGTCCTCCTCCAAACTCATCACCTTCGGTGAGGCGTCCCTTCCCATCGAGAGCCACCATCGTTTCCAGAAATTCACCGGCGTCTCCATCACCGAAGGATACGGTCTGCCCGAAACCGCCTCCCAAACCCACCTCAACCCCCTTCATGGAATAAAAAAACCAGGCAGCATCGGGATCCCCGTCCCCGACACAGACGTGCGGATCATGGACCTCGAAACAGGCACCCGGGAGCTCTCCGCCGGCGAAACCGGTGAGATGTGGTTTAAAGACCCCAAAATCACCAGTTCCTGCCAGGGCTGCCCGGCCCAGGCCCAAAAAATATGCAAGGAGGGGTGGTTCGCTTCAGGCGAGATCGCCTGGATGGATGAGGACGGATACTTCTATATGATGGATCGGGAAAGGGCGGAAAAAGGAGTCGGTACTCGGGACACCTCGCGTCCGCATTCGCGTGAAGGATGAGAGGGTGAGAGGATGAGAGGATGCATTGTACGCCACAAGGGCAAAGGTTGCGGGTGCTTCTCTTTTAATCCATCGGTTGACTTTAACCGGAAGTAACTATTCAGCTATCCATTTTTTCTTTATGACCCCGGTCTGACAGCACCCTGCGCTTTTCGTCTTCCCCGCGCAGGCGGGGATCCATGGCGGTTGTGAGAAAGCGTATGCGTTGTGTCTTTTTATGGTGAGGTCACCCGAGCATGGATCCCCGGTCATCCGGTTGATCCTGCGTTGCAGGGTGTTTGAGGTTGCGGTCAGGCCGTATGCAACGACTCCCCGGAGAGCCGGGGAAGACGATTTCATGGAGCATGGCGGCCTTTTTGATACACACCTGTTTCTATCTTTGTGGGGCCGGCCGGTTTGACGGTACCCTGCGATTTTCGTCTTTCCCGCGCAGGCGGGAATCCATGTATGAAAATCCGTACCGTCCTCATTTTTACACTGACGTACCGGGTGGATGCGTAGGGTGCGCCGTGCGCACCGTCAGGCGTATCGTAAACCGGAAACGCCGCATTTTGAAATAAGACTCGTGGTCATCATCGTTAACTATCGAAACCGATGGTCCTCTCTACGGTAGAAGGTGCGGGAGCCGCACCCTACGCGGTGATGAAAAGCCGTGACGTATTGGCATTTGAATCTTTCTGTCATTTGCCTCGAACGACCTGGCGAAGGCAAGCTGAATAGTTACAACCGGAATAACTCCGGCGGCAAGGTGTACCACCCTGAAAACAGGTTGCGAATGCGTTTTTTCACCATCTCACGGAGTAGCCGCAGGCGAACAGTGTAAGAACGATTTATACAAACATGACGGTGGTGGAGAATAAGGGGCCATCAATAAACCCAAAGAGTGTTCATATTTCCGATAGCCAGTAAAAACCAAATCCTGGGACCACCAGACTATTTTTAAAGCTATCCGGCCTTTCTCCTTTGATCAGATCAACAAGTCGGGTGTGCTGCGGACACCAGGCGCCAAGATCGCCCAAATTGAGGTGCTGGGGCCTGTCGCTAAAATTGGCCACAACCAGAACGCGGCCTGGTTGATGATCCCGGTTATAGCGACCAAACACAAACAGATGCGGATTTTCAACGTCAAGCAATTCGCGATTGTTGAAATCGGAGAAAACCGTGACCTCTTTGCGCACGGCAATCATCCTTTTAAGCGAGTCGAAGATCTTGTATTCGATGCTACCGGGCGTGTTTCTGCGCGCGGCTTTTTCCCAATCGATCGCGGGACGATGAACCCAACGGGTATCCCCCATCTTATTCGGGTCGGTCCGATAGGAATCGTCATTCAAGCTGCCGATGGCATCTCCATAATAGAGCAGAGGGATACCGCCAAAGGACATAATCATGCCGTGCAACAAAAGGATGAGCTTGATCGCATCCTCAATCGCAGAATCATCCCCAGCTTCCAGCGCATACTCCAGGCCCACCAGCGAGGCCAGTGAGCCGGAAATCCGCTCATCGCCTGTTTTCTCGTTACGGGCAAAGGGCAGGCCACGGGCATGGGAGTCGGCAAATTGGCCTGTATAATAATCAATTAGAAATTTACGGTGACTGGCAGGCTGATAATTGCAGAGCAGAATATCCTGGTCGTCAAAGCCCAAACCGATATCGTCATGGCAGCGCACGTAATTGAGCCAAGTGGCGCGCTCCAGCTTAACAGGCAAGCTTTTTATCCCCTGATTCAGGAGCCGGGCGTTCTTGGTGGCGACCGCATCCCACATCAATGCCATAAACGTCGCGTTATAGGCAATTTCACACTCTTTGGCGATCACCGCATCCTCGCCAAAATATTTAATCATCTCGACCGGTGCCACAATGGCTTCGGCGATAAACAGCACACCGGGTGCTGTAACCTGACAGCAGTCTTTAAGTAATTGCAGAATTAAATGCGCCTCAGGCTCATTCTGGCAGGCACTGCCAATTTTTTTCCACAAAAAGGCCACGGCATCCAGACGCAGGATATCGGCGCCCTGATTCGCCCAAAAGAGAATGATGTTCATCATCTCGATAAAGACGGCCGGATTGCTGTAGTTAAGGTCCCACTGAAAATCATTAAAAACCGTCATCACCCAGCGGCCCATCTCCTCATCCCAGGTAAAATTGCCAGGTGCGGTTTCAGGAAAGATTTCCGGCATGCTCTGCTCAAACATGTCGGGGATGTTACGCGTTCCAAAAGTATAGTAGTAATCTTGATACATTGGATTTCCAACTTGGGCCTGTTGCGCCCAGTAGTGGCGATTCGAGGTATGGTTAACCACCACATCCAACACCAACAGGATATCTCGTTCCTGCATCTCATCGGCCAACAGGTTCAAATCCTCAAGTGTTCCAAGCTGGGGATCGATCTCGCGAAAATCACTGACCGCAAACCCCCCGTCGGAACTCCCTTCCGGGCAAGGCATAATCGGCATGACATGGACCAGATTGATTCCCAGTTCCTGAAAATAATTCAGCCGCTCGCGCAACCCATTTAAATTCTCTGCAAAACCGTTGCAGTAGAGAGCCATCCCCACCCATTTCTGACTGAGGAACCAGTTGTAATCCTTCTCTCTGGCCAGATCGAGTTGTCTGAGTTTGTCAGAGCGATCGATGTATCGTGTGGCCATGGTTTCGACCAGAGATTGCGCCTGTTCCTCAAAATCTGAGCGCTCACCATACAGCTTTACAAACAAGGAGTGGATGGCATAGAAATTCGCCCCCAGGCGAGTATAGAAGTGACGCAGATCCTGCTGGTAGATTTCTGGTTTGATTCGATTGAGGATATCATTCAAGAGCGTGTGGGCGACCTGTTCGTACATGAGTCTTCCTTAGACAGCGGACCGAACCCTGTCGGCTCGATCCTGTGTGTGTGAGAAGCCACCAAACCTATCCCGAAGGGTGAGCAAATAGAGCAGAAAACCGTGAATGACACGTTGTATTTTACAAAATATCTAAATTTTTACACCGTTACCAGCTGTAATGACATTTATTTCTTTGACGTGATCGTTTTCTCATGAAATATCCGGGCTATCCAGATGAACCTCTGAAATCCTGATAAATAGAGGTATCGGTCGTAATGGCACCGCGCAAGCCGATGATTTTGCCAGCCAACCGCTGCGCAGCACTGAGCGTATCGGGAATCGACCAGCCCGCCAGCAGGCCATGAATGTAGACAGCACTGAAGGCATCGCCAGCACCGACGCTGTCCACCACTCGCAGGGCTTTCTCGGGCACGATTTGATGGGTGACCCCTTGTGCCGTGCGCACGAGGGCGCCCGCATCGCCCTGGGTCAAAATCAACTGATCCAGCTGAAACTCAGTTTGAAACCTGCCCATCTCATGTCTGATATTTGCAGAGGTAAAGCCAAGCAACCTGAGTTCATCCAGATTCAGCTTAACCCAGCGTGCCTGGTGCAGCCAGGGGTAAACCTCCTCTTTACGCCACCAGGGGGGGCGCAAATTGACATCGAGAAAAATCCCTGCCGCGGTCGTGTGGGCCAGATGGGTCAAGGCCTGACGTGAGACGCAATGTCGAAGGCCAAGGGTGCCGTGGTAGAGGATCCCCTTCCGGGGCAAGGGGTCGATATCATGGGTTTCGATAAAATCATAGGCACACTGCGGCAGAATCTCGTAGCTCGGTTCATTGCCGATTTCCTTGACCTCAACCCGCCCTGTCTGATGTGCAGGATCGAGCTGGATGCCACGGATGTCCAGCTGCCAGTTTCGCATCGCCCCAAGGATTTTTCGGCCCGGTGGATCGGTACCCACCCGAGAAATAAAGTGTGGCCGATCCCCCAAGGCCTGGGCATGCCAGGCGACATTAAAGGGGGCACCACCCAGAACCTGTTCTCCGCTGGTGAAGCAATCGAATAGCACTTCTCCAAAAATACAGAGGCGGGTGGGGTTCATGGGGACCCCTCCGGCGGTTGCAGGCGGTCACGAAATTCCGGGGCAAAATGCCAAACCCCCTGCAGAATACCAGCGGCGTAATTCCCCCCCCAATCAGAGGCGGTTTCGGTGGCCAGGTATAAAGATTCCGCCTGGCCGTTCTGCGCGGCCAATTGCTGAGCCTGGCGCTTGATTTCAGCGCTGGCGTTGGCGACGAGCACCGAGCGGATGGCACTCCCCAGGACCGTCAGATCATTGCCGCTGTCGCCGGCAAAGAGCACTTCATGCGGCTGATAACCAAGCTCCCGCTGCAAAAATTCAAGGGCATGAAGTTTCGTCGCCTTGCATGGCAACACATCGATCAAACCGATGTTTTTTTGCTCATCAACACTCCAGATCAGGCTCACGTTCACCCCTTTTTGTTTCAGACGGTTTTCGATATCGCCCATGACCCATGCCTGGTCCCTGTCCAAAGAGAGATAATAACTCAGCTTGAAGCGATTCTGCCTGCTGGCTTCCTGCAGGCGCAGTTCGGTCAGGGGACTGAGCCAGGCTTGGAGTTGCTTGCGCCGTCCCCCCTGCCAGTCGGCACCGATCTCCTGTTGCCAGCGAGGGATTGCCATCCAGCCGCCATCGGTTACCCGATAAATTTGGGTTCCGACGTCGGTAATCGCAAAGTCTGGTTCAGGCAGGGCATAGTCTGAAATCGCCTGTTGGACCAAGGCCTGATGACGGCCGGTGACGTAGGCCAGCAGCACTTCGGGCAGGCAACAAAGCCGTCTGAAGTGGTGACGCGCCTCCGGGTGTTCTGCCTGGGGGCCGTTGGGAATCAAGGTTCGATCAAGGTCGGTACACAGCAGTAATCGACGGGAATTCATGGAGAGGGGGTGCCTTCTCGGGGATCTTTGCAGCTGTTAAAGAAATCATAATAGTCGAGGGCTTCGAGAATGCCTGCGGCATTCGCCTCGGTTGAAAAATAGATCCGTTCGGCGTCCACCAGTTGCGACAACTCCTCATGGTGGCGATTTGCCACCACCGCTGCCAGAGGATTACCACGCATCATATCCTCGTCGGCACCGGAACCGCCCGCGACAAAAATCGCCTCCAGCGGGAGGCTCAAGCGATCGGCGACATAGCGCAAGGCCATCCCTTTAGAGGCTCGCAGCGGGAGAATATCCAGAAACTGACCGAATGCGATTTGAACGTAGACCGATTGCTCATGCTGATGAAGCAGGGCCGTGATCGCTTCAATATCGGCAATTTCCGGGTCAATGTAAAAACTCAGCTTGAAGCGGCTCTGTTCCTGCTTCGGCTGGAGTTTCAACCCTGGGAAATTGATAAAAATCTCTTTTAACTGGGGGAGGGACCATTGGTAATTGATATGCCGCGGCCAGGCGATATCGGCGATCAGCTCCGGCGCATGGTAAATCTCAGTGCCACTGCTGGTGATCAACACGTCCGGTTCCGCAATGCCATGAGTCTTCATCAGCTTCAGTGCCGAATCGAGGCGGCGCCCGGTGGCGATGATCAACAGGGTACTCTGTCGATGCTTGCGTAACACGTCAATCAAATGCCGCAACGAATGAGGATCTCCAATGAGATTCTGATCCAGATCGCTGACGATGGCACGATCCCGGTAGAGCGCAGAGCGTCGCAGGACCGGCTTGCGCTCTAACCATTCGGACCTTTGGGCTATCGGTTTCACGACCTCCAGATAACGCTGAGCGTGGGCCTGCCAGGAATAGTTTTTTCTCACGCCAAGCAACCCTTTTTTGCTGCAGCTCTGCCAGAGCTTTGGGTTGCCAAGGAGCTTGAGCAAAGCGGCGGTGATGGTCTCTGACTCGAAGGGATCGATCAGGAAGCCGTTGCGGCAGTTGCCGATAATATCACGCGGACCGCCGTCTTCAGTGGCGACAACCGGCAGGCCCGAGGCGGCCGCTTCGATCAAGGTCAAACCGAAGGGTTCGGTCAGGGCGGGGTTGACAAAGACGCCCCCCGATGCCGCCGCAATACGAAAAATCAGCGGGACCTCATCGCGTTGATGATGCTTCGGCATGGCGACCCTGCCGTAGAGATCATAGCGATCGATGGTCCCCAGCAGATGATGAAAAACCTCCTGGGCGCCCTCTTCGAGGTCATCGATATCCTCTCTATTACCGGCGACAATCACGAGATTTGCTCGTTGTTGCAGCTCTTCGGACAGGCCGTAAGCCTCGATCAGTGCCCCAATGTTCTTGCGTTTATCCGGCCGGGATAGGGCCAGAACAATCGGCTTCCCTGGATTTTTAAGATGTTGGGTCAGGCTCGCAAAGAGCGGGGTTTCCAGCTCCCCTCCGGTTGGGGGGATGAATTGTTTAAAATCGGTTCCCGGTGGGATGACTCGCATCTGCTCGGGTTGGTAGTAATCGTAGAGTTCGTACTGGCTCTCAATCTCCTGATGGGTGCTGGTAATGACCCTCTGGGCGGTGGCCAGGGTCGTCTCTTCAGCTTCAATGCGCCGACTCATATTGAAGCGCTCTTCTATTTCCTGCGAGGTAAAGTCACTCGCCAGAAAACGGTTGCGTTTAACCCGTCCGAGTGAATGCCCGGTATGAATCAGGGGCCTTTCGAGTAAATTGGCCAAATGGGCACCGACATAGCCGGCGTCGGCATAGTGACTGTGGAGAATGTCGGGCAGGGTGTCCTGCTGGTGAAAGAAATCGGCCAGGTTGTCGGCGAAGACATCCAGATGATCCCACAACTGTTCTTTCGGAATATAACCCTCTGAGCCGGCATGGATGCGGACGATGCGACAGTTGTCGGCGACCGGTGCAATCGCCTGGGCATAATCGGTCGAAACGTCCGAATCGACAACGCGACGGGTAATCAGGTCTACCTGGCGGACGCCGGGCAGCTTGGCCAGGGCCTGCGCGAACTCAACGACATACAATGTCTGTCCGCCGGTATCCGCATCGCGGCCCAATTCCAGGTTTTCCCATCGGATCAAACCGTGAATGCTTAACAGCGCAATGTATAACCCCGTTCGGTGGTCGTTCATCATTGACCTTCGTTCATGGAGGTGCAGTCTGTAACACAGCCAACGGCAAGGAGGCGTCCAATGCGTGGCAATAGAATGGGCTGATTAGCCCGGATATTTCATGAGAAGCCACAGCACAAAAAGATATACGCTTTTATTGCAGAGTGTTGTGGTGAAAAAAGCAGGCGTTCGAAAAATGCAAAATGCAAAATGTAATTTGCGATTTTCTATTCTATTTTCTCACCCTTCATGAAATATCCGGGTTAGGAAGGTTTTCATAAAACCCTATCAAATCGGTGAGAGTATTTCAAGGAGTGAAGGGAGACCTATGCATCTGGCAGGATATTTTTTCGTATATATTCAGCAGCTTCCGAGCACGCCTATCGTCACAGGCCAAGACATGAAACCGACGGCACATCTGTAAGACAGCAGACGCCCCCAAATGGGAGGGGCAAAGCGCATGCGACCAACCAGCTTTGAAGGTGGCACACCTTACCGCCGGCAGGAATCTTTTCATGAGCTAAAGAGTCACAACTTGTTTTTAATTCTTTTTAAATATTGTCATACAATCTCAACTTAAGAATTAGAAGTGAGCTTAACAGCCGTGGATAATCTCCAATGCTGCAACACCTGACTAATTTTGTATCAATACCCATAGTTAATCCACTATTTCAAGCACAGTTCGTTTTTTCTCCTTAGCTGAAACAGCGCTTAATATGATCCGTAGTGCATCAGCCGTGCGCCCCTTTTTTCCTATGACCTTGCCTACGTCTGTTTTGGCCACTTTGAGTTCCAGTATGGACGTATGCACCCCGCTAATTTCGGTAACGGTTACGCTATCGGGTTCATCAACTAACGCTCGTACAATCGTTTCAATTATTTCTTTCAAGGCATAACTCCTGTTGTTGTCTAACGTCAGACAGGCGAGAGTAGGGGGAGCTCTGGATACGGTTAAAAGTAGTCATACTTCTGTAATATATGATTTTTTAACTCGGATATTTCACGAAGGGTGAGAAAATCAGACAAAATACCGTGGATTACATTTTGCATTTTTGAAACAACGGAAAATATTCCTGCAAAGAACTTTAATGACGAATCATTCCTTAGTCCTGATTGTTTTCTCATGAAATATCCGGGTTAAGGCGTGTCGCTTATCGCAAAGTTATTGAGTCATTTACGACATCAGCATTGGACTGAGACAATTTTCTGTAACAAGGGCATTGAATCCGGAGTTAAAGAATAATTTTTTAATTTAGGGGTAACGTCTGGGCGAGATTTTCCAATTTCATGCCACTGATCCTGTGGCATCGTTTTAGAATAATATAACGCAAATCCTTTATTTTCAATGATTTCCTAATATTTTATCCGGAGACACTCATAAAACGCAGCATTCACCCCAACAAATCTTTTAGAGCGTGATGTCCACCAACATTTCTGATCATATTCACGCGGGACAGGCGACATGCACCGGTCCGTAAATCTCATATCATGAGGTGTTCTTCTCGGCTGATTCCAGCACAAAAAAAATGATAACCCCGGTGATTCTATCTAAAGTTAATGTGTAATTGTAAATCGATGCCTGAATAGGCCGATGCAGGAACAGCCCTTCCAGCTGACATGACGAAGGACAAAACGTGAATCATATGCCCTGACGACAACAGGAATGGGTGCTGAATTCGTTCTTAGCGTTCGCAGATTATTACTTTTACCGCGGAATTTCTCTGGCTCACCGACAGGAAAACCGTCAACCCTCTCTCAATCGTTTCATGGAGTACATGCCGTCAAAGCCGCTGACCCGCTTTGGCACGCGTTCTCGGCTCCCATAAAGCCGATCCTTAAAGATTTCATAGGTTCCGATAACAAAAGACTTGGAGCCGATAATTCCCGAGTCGGTAAAATATCGGGTTCGGGACCTGAACCGCCGGATGCGATCCAGCTCAAAATTTTTCTCCTTTTCAGATTGAAACACCCGCGCCACAATCGCGGCCTTGCCCCGTTTTTTAACCGACCCCGCATGATAGAGAAATTCGCGGTATTTTTGCAGTCGCGCCGCACTCTCCACCCCGAACTCCACCAACCCAAAGTCCAGAGAGAGAAAATCATCTCGGTTTCCCGTCTGCACATGGTGCCCGATTGAGCACCAGCGATAATCCTCCGGCCGCTTCACAATACCTGCCCTCACTGCATTCAAATCGATATACGCCAGGCAATTGATAACGGTCTCGCCTTTCTCCACAATCACGCTTTTAAACCGCTCACCCCAGAGGGTCCCCCGGCGATTCTTTTTCCGGTTATAGATCCGTGAAAAGGTCTGCTTGATATCCTTTACATACCAGGACAAGCTTGAAAACCGTTCTCGGTAGTGCTCCAGTTGGCCTTCAGGGAACTCCGTGCCTTTTGTG
>NZ_JAQYWB010000008.1 GCF_030145185.1 Desulfoluna sp.
GAGCTGAAGATGTAGTGGTTTACCTCAAAGCTCTGATAACGCGGCAGATGAGTGCACCCGGCTCGCCCGAAGGGTGAGAAAATCAGACAGAATACCGTGGATTACATTTTGCATTTTTAAAATATCTCAAAATGTTACTACAAGAAACTGTAATTACAGATTATTCCTTAATCCTGATTGTTTTCTCATGAAATATCCGGGCTAAAAACTATGGCATACTTTTAAAGTAACACCTCTGTTTTCATGGGATTGTCTCTATTGAATCAGGGCGTTTTGACCGTTGGTTTGAGTCACGATGTCGTTTGTGCAAAAAAGCCTCGGTGGCGTGGGTGGCCATGCCACTTTGGAAAGATCCCTTGGACTCAGGTTGCGGATGCTTTCTGTCTCCGTATCACGGGCGATCCGGAGGTGTCGTGATTTAAACGTGTGCTTGAAATAAACAGTTGATTTAAACAACTGTTTGAATTACGGTAAGGAAAGATAAAAAAAGAGGAGATATTCAATGGTTGTGGTGGGAATTTCAGGAAGCCCGAGGCGAAAAGGCAACACGGAAATGTTGATCTCTGAGGTGTTGGAGGGGGTCACGGAGGCCGGCGGGGAGGCGATCCTGTTTTCCGTGGCCGATGGCGACATCAGCGGGTGCACGGGGTGCATGCGGTGCCGCAGGGTCCCGCGGTGCCGCATTGATGACCGGATGACCCTGATTTATGAAGCGGTGATGCGGGCCGATGTCGTGGTTTTCGGTTCACCCGTCTATATGGGGCAGATGAGCGCCCAGGCTAAGGCCGTGGTGGATCGGTTTTACGCCTTGCTCAACAACGATGAGACGCCAAGGTTTCAGGCGGGAACCCGTCTTCTTCCTCTTTTCACCCAGGCACAGGCGGACGTGGCCCGCTATGCGTCGTATTTTGAGTTGTGCGATGAGATGTTCACCCAGATGGGGTTTGAGGTTCTGCCCACCTTTGTGGCCGGGGGAACCCACATGAAAGGGGAGATTGGAACTCAGAAGGCGCTGCTGGCATCGGCGCGGGAGATGGGGAGAGAGATGGGTGGATATGGTGAATAGTGAATAGTGAATAGTGAATGGTGAGTAGTGAGTAGTGAATGGTGAGTGGTGATCACGAGGGACGTGAGTCCGTACGCCTATGGGATGATCCCCATGTTAGTGGCGTTTTCTCGTTCCCAGGCTCTGCCTGGGAGTGTCGGGTGCAAGGCTCCGCCTTGCCGATACGAAAAGTCGTCATGCTGGAGTGAAACTCACAGATTGCTGGGCCTCAAGCATGGAGGCAGAGCCTCCGGGGAGCATTCCCAGGCGGAGCCTGGGAACGAGAGAGAACCACGCTTGAGACCTATTTCAAATAATGTGGCCGAAACGATGACTAAGGCCGTGAATAGTGAGTGGTGATCACGAGGGACGTGAGTCCGCACATCCCCATGTCAGTGGCGTTCTTCCGGTGAAAGTAAGCTTGCGATTTGGCGCTGTGGCTCCAGCAGATCAAGCCTTTGTGGCGCAATGGGAGTCACGTCACACACCACGCGAATGCGGACGCGATAAACGTCGAGTCACAGCACCCGAAGCGCATTCGCAAACCCGCTTTCAAGGTGGCACACCTTGCCGCCGGAGGCATTTTTTTTGTTTATATTAAGTCGTTTAGGAGAGAAGAGATGGCGGTGGAAGAGACCAAGACAAAAATTCTGGACGCGGCCGAGTGGTTTTTCGCGGAGATGGGGTTTCATGCCACCTCCTTGCGGCAGATCACGGAGCGGGCAGGGGTGAACGTCGCGTCGGTGAATTATCATTTTGGCAGCAAGGAGAATCTCATGGACGCGGTGCTCAAGAGGCGCATCGAGCCCTTGAACGCTCTTCGCCTGGCGCAATTGGAGGCGGTGCTGTCTGCGGCGAAGGCAGCCGGGGTGCAGCCGTCGGCACGGGATGTGGTGGCAAGCTTTATGGAGCCGACCCTGCGGACGGTGATTCAACCGGAATTCGGGAACCTCTCGCTGATCATGAGCCGTATCTTTACCGAGCACAACGGGGTGGTGATGGAGCGGGTGGCCCCCCTGATCGAAGGGCTTCTTGCCCGGTTTATAACGGCCCTGTGTGAAGCGCTCCCCCATTTATCCCGGGATGAGGTGGCTTTGAGATTTCGGATGTCGCTGGGGGCGATGCACCATGCCATCCATGCCGTGCGGGGAAACATGGTAAACGATGTCCCCGGAGCCTTGACCACCCAGCTCCCGGAAGAGAAGGTCATGGCCGCTCTCATTGATTTTGCTGCCGGTGGCATGGAGGGAACATGAAACGAGCGCTCTGGATTTTTCTGATGCTGACGCTGTGGGCGTTTTCCGCGTGTTCGGTTCATCAACGGACGGCACCGGAGGCCCTGATGACCCTCTCCTCGGACCTGGGGGAGGGCGGGGCCGCGGACGTTCGCCCGGCCGTGGACTGGTGGCTCTCCTTTGAAGATGAGGCGCTTAATACGCGGGTGGCTCAGGCCTTGAAGGAAAATCCGACCTTGGATGGGGCGGCGGCCCAGGTGAGAAAGGCGGAGGCCTTCCTCGCAGGGCAAAAGGCGGCCGATTTACCTGGTGTCACTCTTTCTGGAAATCTGGGCCGCGCCCGGACCGAAGGGGTGATGGGCGGGGTCTCCAGTACGTGGAACCTTTCGGCTGCTGCCTCGTATGAGCTGGATCTCTGGGGGCGGCGGGCGGCCTTGACGACTCAGCGCGTACTGGACCGGGACGCCTCCCTTGCCGCGCTCTCCTCGGCCATGGTCTCGGTGTCTGCCCAGGTGGCAGATACCTGGTATCTTCGGGTCGAACGGTCCGCTCAACTGAGCCTGGCCGAAGCGCGGGTGGCTTTGCGCCGGGAGCGGCTGGAGCTGGTGGAGCGTCGCTACGGGCAGGGCACGGTACCGGCCCGGGAGGTCTATGGCGCCCGCGCAGAGCTGGCCGCTGAAGAGGCTTTTCTTTCGGGGTATCGTTCTGACCTGGCTGTGGCAGAGCATGCCCTTTCAGCGCTTCTCAACCGGAAACCGGGGACCACTGAAGAGCCTCTGCCGGGGGGGGCTCCGGGTGCCTTGCCAGACCTCTCCCCCCTGGCCGATCGGCCCCTCTCCTCACGATTGATCCTCGGACGGCCCGATATGATCCAGGCCATGATCCAGGTGGAAAAGGCCGATGAGGCCGTGGCCGTGTCCCTGGCGGATCGTTTTCCATCCTTTAGTCTCACCGCAGGCTACGGCAGGTCCGGGTATGAGGTGGGCCCCTTGTCCGGGAGTGGGCCGGTGTGGAATGTCGGCGGCAATCTTCTGGCCCCTCTTTTCGACTGGGGAGGGCGAAGAGCCATGGTGAAGGCCGACAGGGCCGCTTTTGACGAAACCCTGGCCCTTTACCGAAGCACCGCCCTTGCCGCGTTCAAAGAGGCGGCCGACGCTCTCTCCTTCTGCCGGAACGGCGACATGGCGATGGCCCGCTTGCAGGACGCCTTTGACGCGGCCTCATCCACTACGGCCTATATAAAGAGCCGTTACCTTGAAGGCGCGTCAGATTATCTGACCCTTCTTGCTGCCCGCATCTCTGAAAATGAAGCCCGGGGACGTCTTATCGCCCAACAGCGTCTGCTCCTCTCTCATCGCATCGGCCTTGCCCGTGCCCTGGGGGGAAGCTTCAGCGATCAATGGCTCCAGTCGTACGTCAAGACCGATTGAGTGAGGGGGAAAGCCTCTGGTGGCTCTGCCGGGGGGCAATCTTTTGCCTGATTTTATAAAGATGGGTTTGACAAACAGGTTTTCTTAGAAAGGTCAGAAGCATCATGAGCGATGATTTGCAGTTGAAAAAGGGGGCGGTCATGGGAGAGCGGAGGAAGGCCCGGTTGAAATGGATCTTGCCCCTGGTGATTATCGCCTTGGGGTTTGTGGGGATGCGGGTGATGATCCTCTCCAAAAAGGCACCGGAGAGGTCTGTCATCGAAGATCGGGGGCAGCTGGTCACGACAGCCCCGGTGAAGCGGGCCGAAGGGCAGGTGCGGTTGGCCACCCACGGCACGGTGGTTCCGTTTCAGAAGATGGAGCTCGTGCCCCGGGTGTCGGGGTATGTTTCGGAGGATGCCCTGGAAGTGGGGAAGGCCTTTACCAAAGGGGCGGTGCTTTTTACCCTGGACGACGAGGATTACCGTCTGGCCGCCGTAAAGGCTGAGGCCCAGGTCGCCCAGGCCGCCCTATCCCTGGCGGAGGTTCGGTCCAAGGCTCATTCCGCAACGCTGGAGTGGGAACGGATGCCGGGGCGTGAGGCCCTGACGCCTTCGCCTTTGCTTCTCTATGAACCTCAGCTGGCAGCGGCCGAAGCCCAGCTGAAGGGGGTAAAGGCCGATCTGGCGGCCCGGCGCCTCGACATCGCGCGATGTCGGGTGACCGCGCCCTTTGCCTGCCGGGTATTGGCCGAAACCGTGGCGCCGGGGCAGTTTGTCTCCCAGGGGATGAAGGTGGCTTCACTGCTTGCCTCGGACCGCATGGATGTGGTGGTGCCGGTGACCGCCGAAGAGCTGGCCTGGGTGGACCCGGATCGTGACGGGTTGCGGGTTGTTTACCGGGTGGGAGAGAGGCAGGTGGCACGAGCGGGGCGCCTGGTCCGGCGTCTGGCCGATGTGGACCCCACAGGCCGCATGGCCCGCCTCCTGGTGCGGGTGGAAGATCCCTTTGATGAGGAAGTGCGCGCCCTGGTTCCGGAGATGTATGTGGACGTGGAACTGGTGGGCCGAGAGATCGGAGAGGCCCTGTCCATTCCCTTTGAGGCGCTGGTGGACGGGCGCTGGGTTTACATCTTCACCCCGGAGAAGACCCTCTCCGTTCGGGAGGTGAGGGTGGTACGCCGCCAGAAAGAGCAGGTCCTTGTGTCAGGAGCCCTCAAAGAAGGGGAGCAGGTGATTACCTCCGGGGTGCCCGGCGCGGCGCCGGGCATGAAGCTGAGAAAGTGGAAAACTCCCGTACCGGCGGCCGAGTAGTCCCGAATACCTGTTTGTTAAACCCAGCTCAAATAAATTGGGCAAAAGTTTAGCCCCCGGCAGGGCCGCCGGAGGCTGAATCTAAGGTGCAGAGATGAAAAAATGGATTGAGTGGATGGCGGGCAATCATGTGGCCGCCAACCTGTTGATGCTGGTGTTTGTGGTCGGGGGCCTGGTCAAGGGCCTTGGGGTAAAACAAGAGGTTTTTCCGGAGATTGCCCTGGACAAGATTCAGGTGGCGGTGGCCTATCCCGGGGCCGGACCGGAAGAGGTGGAGGAGGGGATTATCCTCAAAGTCGAGGAGGCGATCTCCAGCATTGACGGCATCGACGATCTCACTTCCCAGGCCTTTGAGGGCCGGGGCAACGTCATCGCTGAGCTCCGTTCCGGGGTGGACGCCAACGTGGTGCTTCAGGACATCAAGAGCGAGGTGGATCGTGTCACCACCTTCCCCGAAGACGCCGAAGAACCCGTGGTCAGCAAAATTTTGAATCTTCAGGAGACGGTCTCCGTGGTGGTCTATGGCGATCTTCCCGAGCGGACCCTGAGGGAGCGTGCGGAAAGGGTCAGGAACGAACTTCTTGACCGTCCGGAGATTACCCAGGTGGAGCTCGGCGGGGTGCGCCCCTACGAGGTGACCATCGAGGTGTCCGAGGAAAATTTAAGACGCTATGGACTCACCATGGAGAGGGTGGCCGGGGCCGTTCGGCAGGCCTCCCTGGACCTTCCCGGCGGGACGATCAAGACGAAAAGCGGTGAGATCCTGCTCCGCACCAAGGAGAAACGGTACAAGGCGGCGGAGTATGCCGATATTGTCATTGTGCGGGGGGAAAACGGGGCTGCGGTGCGTCTGGGAGATCTCGCCGTCCTCACCGATGGGTTTGAAGACACCGGCACCTACGCTCGTTTTGACGGCAAGCCTGCGGCCATGGTCAATGTCTTTCGCGTGGGGGATGAGAAACCCACGGAGATCTCCGACCTTGTGCTGGCCTATGTGGACGAGGTGAACGCCCGCTGGCCGGAGTCCGTGCGTGCGGCGGTCTGGAACGATACCAGTGAGCTTCTGGAGAGTCGCCTGAATCTGTTGAAGAAAAACGCCTTTCTTGGCCTTTGTCTGGTCATCATCGTGCTGGGGCTTTTTCTGGAATTGCGCCTGGCCCTCTGGGTGATGCTGGGGATTCCCATCTCTTTTATGGGGGCGCTCATGCTGATGCCGGTCTTTGATGTTTCGATCAACATGATCTCCCTGTTCGCCTTTATTCTGGCCCTGGGGATAGTGGTGGACGACGCCATTGTTGTGGGGGAAAATATCTTTGACCACCGGGAGAAGGGGAAACCCTTTTTACAGGCCGCCATCGACGGGGCCACGGAAATGTCCGTGCCGGTGACCTTCTCCATTCTCACCACGGTGGCGGCCTTTGTTCCCATCTCCTTTGTGGGGGGGACCATGGGGAAATTTATGGGGGCCGTGCCTGTGGTGGTGATCTCCCTTCTCATGATCTCTCTGGTGGAGTGTCTCTTTGTCCTTCCCGCCCACTTGAGCGGGGGCACCAGCCGTCCCCTGTCCGGCTTTTTCCTTGGGCGCCTGGACAAGACCCGGATTCTCTTTGGCAACCAACTGGATCGGTTTGTCTCCGGCCCGTACCGGCGGACCCTGACCCTGGCCCTCTCCTTTCGCTACGCCACTTTTGCCCTGAGCCTGGCCATGCTTTTTCTCAGTGTCGGGATTGTGCGCTCCGGGTTGATTAAGTTTACCTTTATGCCGGAGGTGGAAGGGGAGCGGATCACCGCGGCCCTTCAAATGCCCGTGGGCACCACCCTGGAGACCACGGGGGCCCAGGCGGACCGGCTCATCGCGGCCGCCATGGAGAGCGTGGCCGAGGTGGACGCCGATCACCCCGGAGAGCCGTCGGTTTTTCGCCATGTCTATGCCATTGTGGGGGGGGTGATGGCCAAGATGGGACCTGCCCACGGCGGGGAATCTGCGGCGTCAGCCACCCATCTTTCTGAGATAGCGCTCTTTCTCACCAAGGCGGAAGAGCGGGATGTTCCCATCAGCGCCGTCAAAGACGCCTGGCGTAAAAAGGTGGGGGAGATCCCCGGCGTTGATTCCCTGACCTTTACCACCGACCTCGTGCGCATGGGGGCCAACATCGACGTGGAGCTTCGGCATGTGGATTATCGGGTCCTGGAGGCGGCGGCAGAGGAGGTTAAAAACTACGTGACCGGGTATCCCGGTGTAACGGATATTGAGGACAACTTTTCTCAAGGCAAGGGGGAGATCAAATTTACCCTCACTGATGAGGCGAAGACCCTGGGCATCACCGAGGCGGATTTTGCCCGGCAGGTGCGCGGCGCTTTTTTTGGCAGTGAGGCCCTGCGCCTTCAGATCGGAAGAAACGAGGTAAAGGTAAAAATTCGCTACCCCGAAGAGGATCGCAGACTCATCGAGACCCTGATCTCCATGCGCATAAGAACCCCCCAGGGGGGAGAACTCCCCATCGCCCGTGCCGCTTTTTTTGATCGGGGACGGGGCTACTCCACCATCACCCGTGCCAACCGGAAACGGGTGGTGAACGTCACCGCCACCGTCAACGCCAAAGAGGGCAACGCAGGGGAGATCAACGAAGATATTCGGGAACACCTGCTCCCTGGCCTGATGGCAAAATACGAGGGCCTCTCCTACGGGTTTGCCGGTGAAGAAAAAGAGAAACGGGAATCGATCAGCAGCCTGAGGGAAGGGTACTTGCTGGCTCTTTTTGCCATCTATGCCCTGTTGGCCATCCCCTTCAAGAGCTATGTGCAGCCCCTGATCATCATGTTTGCCATTCCCTTCGGCATGGTGGGGGCGATCCTCGGGCATCTCCTCATGGGCTATGACCTGAGCATGCTCAGCCTCTTCGGCGTCATCGCCCTCTCCGGCGTGGTGGTCAACGATTCCCTGCTCATGATCGACCGCATCAATACCAACCGAAGCCAGGGGATGGCGACCGCTGAAGCGGTCATGGAAGCCGGACAACGCCGGCTCCGGCCCATCCTGCTCACCTCCCTGACCACCTTTTTTGGTCTGGTCCCCATGATCCTGGAGACCAGCGTTCAGGCCCAATTTCTCATCCCCATGGCCATCAGCTTAGGGTTCGGCATCCTCTTTGCCACCCTCATCACCCTGATCCTTATCCCTTCCCTTTACATGATCCTTGAAGATGCAAAGGACACCGTGGGCGAGAGGGAAAAAAGCCTGCCTCCGGCGGCAAGGTGAGCCACCTTGAAAGCAGGTTACCACTGTATGATTATTTGTTCCCAATAGCCTATGCTGGCCTGAAGGCCAAGAGAGGACACGATATAAGTCATGATGCTATTCATCATTTTTTCCTTGTTTTTTTTGATTTTTTATAAAGAAAAAGAGTTTATTCTTGTGAGTGGAATGCTGTTCTTTGTTTCAGGTGTCATTTTTTATGGCATTATTCACTATGAAAAGTCATTTCGTCATATATCCGGGATCGTCACCCTTACCCAATATGACAACAGTGGCGACAGCAGGCGTCAAAATCCTTCCCTGATTATTTTTCTGGAATCTCATTTAGAACCGTTAAAATTCACTGCAGAAAAAGAGAAGGTCCGTGAAATGAATCGACGGCTTAAAAAAGGTGACAAGGTTGACATCGTCGTAGAAAGTTTTTTTGACAATATTTGGGGGATAACGGTGGGTAACGATGACATTCTTTCTTTCTCCCAAGAAAAAAAAGAAAAGAATGATTATGCATCTTTTCTGATTCTGTACGGGGCTTTTTTATACGTTGTCATAGTCTTTGGAAAGCATATCGTCGCTAAGATCAGATCGTTTAAAACAAGGCGTTATCATAAGAAATTAAATTGATTTGTAACTATCTGAATAGTTACTTTTATGTTTTGCCAAACGTGTCTGTTTGCCTTCCTTTTTCTTTTCCCCTTCGCTGTATCGCCCATGATCCATGTGTCTGGGTGTTGATACAGCCCTGCCGATGGGTTTATTCCTAATAACAGATGTTCATTTATTTTTTGCTTGGCTTTTTTTTAAAGAAAATGAATAGTAAAGAGCTTTTCAACAGCTCTTTTTTTGTATTCATTTTTTTTGGGATAGAAATACATGATGGACACTGAATCAGGCAAAACGTATGCCGACCTCCCGCACTTTCCTGCGTCATCAAGGGCAAAATCGTCACTCTCCCTGCCCGCACGCATCGATTATTTAGAGCCGATCCAGAACTATGTGGAAGGCCTTTGTCACGTTCATGGCTGTGAAACCCAAGAGAGTCTGATGGTGGTTCTTGCCGTTGAAGAAGCGGTGAGCAATGTCATCCAGCATGGGTTTGCTTCTGAGAAGGGAGGCACCTTTGATATCTCCTTTGATGTGGGCGCAGCGGACCTGACCATCGAAATCCATGACAAGGGGCTCCCCTTTGACCCGCGCATGCTGAGTGCCTGCGGAGAAAGCGACGCCTCAGAAGTTTCAGATCCCCACGAGGGGCTGGGGGTCCGGCTCATGAAGGGCGCCATGGACAGGGTGGAGTTCATCAACCTCGGGAAGCAGGGTAAGCTGGTCCGAATGTTTAAATATTTCCGGCACGGCAAGGTGGCTCCTGATCTCTCCGGGGATCAACACCCAACAGAGGCAACGCCGAATGAGCCCCCCCTCGTGCCCCCTTTTTCCGTGCGCCCCCTCACGGAAGCCGAGGCCCTTGACGTCTCGCGTTGTGCCTATCGCGCCTATGGGTATACCTACCGGGATTTTATCTATTATCCCCAAAAAATATGGGAATTGAACCAGGACGGGCAGTTGCATTCCTTTGTGCTGGTGGACGCTCAAAACAAATTGTTGGGCCACCTGGCCCTCTCCTTTAGCGCCCCCGAGGCCACCATCGCAGAGCTGACCGCAGCCTTTGTCGATCCGGCCTGCAGAGGAAAGAGACTCCTTGGGCAATTGATGGTTGAGGTCATGTCCAAGGCTGAAATGATGGGCATCCGGAACCTTTTTGTCCATGCGGTTACGAGCCATCATGCCTCTCAAAAAAGCGCCACCCTGTTCGATTTTATCCCCACTGGGCTTCTTTTGGCGGCCCTTTTTCCCGACCTGGAGTTCAAGGCGCTCACCGGCAAGGTGAGCCAGAAGGAAAACGCCCTGCTCATGGTCAAACCGCTGAAAGCCAGGTCCCCTTACACCTTATATGTTCCGAATCGTTACACAGAGATTATTCGTTCGCTCTCAACGAACGTCGGGCAAATGGTTTCTGTTGAAGACACCTCCCCCCCTTTACCCGACCTTTCGGGAGGCGAGGGGAACCGGTATTACCAGGTGGAGGAGTTCAATTTTGCCGAAATAAGGATCCGCACCTTTGGTGAGGATGTTCTGGAGGAGCTTGGTCAGCGGGTCAAGGGCTATGTCCGAAATCGCATAGACGTCATCTACCTCTACCTGGATATCGAGTGCCCTGAAGCCGCTCCCTTTGCCGCACGTTGCCTGGAGCTGGGATTTTTCTTCTGTGGCTATATGCCGGGCGAGATGGCGGGGCGAGACGGCCTGATCCTGCAAAAACTCAACGACATCAGCATCGATTTTACAGCCCTGGATCTGGACGGGGATCAGGCACGCGAGGTCATGGAATTCATACAGGGCGATATGGCTGCCCGTGAGGAGAAATAAACATGGGGTTTCACAGTATCCAACGCTACGCCGACCTGGCGCCGGCTTTTTCAGACACATCGACGAGTGATCGGATTTTCCTTGAGGCCATGCAGGAAAACTATCGCTTTCAATACGAGAATCAACCCTATGTACGGGCCCTGGCCGAGCGGTATCATTTTTCGCCTTCGGATCTGAAGACACCGGACGATGTTTTTGATGTCCCCCCCATCTTTGTGGAGACCATGAAGTACCATCGTTTCCTGTCTATCCCAGAAGACCAGGTGGCCATGAGCCTGACCAGCTCCGGCACCGGCGGCCAAAAAACCCAGGCCCTTTTCGATGCGGACGGGCTGGAACGCATCCAGACCATTTCCGCCCGAATCTTCAAAGACGTCGGCTTTTGCTCTGATCGTCCGGCAGGCTACCTGATGTTCAGCTATGCCAGGGAAGACGCCCGGGAAATCGGTACCAGTTGGAGCGATGAGCAGGAGATGCGATGCGCGCCGGTCACTGATGCCCGCTGGCTGTTGCGAAAGGGTCCGGACGGGAATTTTGATTTTAATGTGGAAGAGGCGGCGCGTTCCCTTGCGGAGCTGGCGGAAAAAGGTCCCGTCCGCATGTTGGGTTTTCCGGCGTTTATTTTTCAGACCCTGGAAGAGATTGAGCGGCAAGGCCTGAAGGTTCGCGTGCATCCAGACAGCTTTGTCATCGCCGGAGGCGGCTGGAAAAATCACGCAGGCACCCCCATGACCCAAAGCGAGTTCGCAGGCGAGTTGGAAGAGCGCCTGGGCCTTCCCCGGAGCAACGTCCGGGACCTGTACGGCATGGTCGAGCACGGGATTCCCTATTGCTCCTGTCCGGAAGGACATCACCATGTGCCGGTCTTTGCCCGGGTGGCGGTGAGGCACCCGGTCACCTTGGAGCGGCTTCCCATAGGCGAAGAGGGGCTGCTTCAGCTCATCTCACCCTGGAATGTGGCCCAACCCAATTGCTCCGTCCTCTCCACCGATCTGGTCCGAATAGAGACCGGATGCCCCTGCGGTATTCCCGGGGAGTACATCGCCTCCATCCGGCGCGGCGGGAACCAAAAGCATAAAGGGTGCGCCCTGTCGGCCCAGGAGATCCTCGACAGAATCCGTTCAGCAAGGAAGGAAAAATAAAGAGATGGCACCCATGAAACATTTTATATTTGGCGACTTTAAAGAGAGTTCACAGGACCTGCCCCTCGAAGAGGGCAGGAGCTTTTTTAACCGCGACAGCATGCGTACCCGTGTGGACGCCTTTGCCCAGGTCCCCTTGGATGACGTCATCTCACTGCTGGACCGGGTCGGACGCAGGCTCACGGAGCCGGGCCGGTACCGGGATCATATTTTGGAGATCATGCCGCGCATCACGGGCTATTCCCTGCCCATGCTGGACAAAGCCCTGGAGGCCCTTAAGGGGATGCTCTCCCGTGAGGCCCTGGAAGAACGCCTCTTTTGCCTCGGCGATCGGCGTGTCCTGGACGGCTGGACCCTCTCCCATGGAAAGCCCTCCCGCGCCTTGCCCCTGGGCGCCATCTGCCACGTGGCCCCCGGCAATATCTTTCTGGGGTCCATCGATTCCATGATCACGGGGATGATCACCAAGAACATCAACGTATTGAAGCTCTCCAGTCAGGACCCGATCTTTCCCTTTATCTTCCTTGAGGCCCTTCTGGAAGAGGATCCCACGAGAAAAATCGCATCGACCCTGGCCATCACCTCCTGGAGTCATACCAATACGGGCATGATGGAGCTGGTAGGCAATGCGTTTGACGGCATCCTCCTGTTTGGGGGGGAAGACGCCGTTCGGGAGTACGCCAAGATCACGGCCATGGGCACCCGCCTGATGGCTTATGGGCCCAAGTTAAGTTGGGGGCTGATCCGCAGCGGCCTGGAACCCGAGGCCCTTGAAGACGCCGTGCAAGGATTTGCCCTGGACATCGCCCTCTGGGAACAGAAGGCCTGTACCAGCTGCCAGAACCTCTTTGTGGAGGGAAAAGAGCTGGCCCGGGAAGTGGCGCACAGGCTTCACCGGAATCTGGAGGCACTCAGCCAGACCCTGCCCCAGGAGACCCTTTCGCTCGATGAAGGCGTGGACATCCGCAAGGTAAGAGAAAAAGCCTTCAGGGCCTCCTTTGACGGCCAGGGAGAACTCCTGGAAGGCAAGACCCATTCGGTCATCTTAGGCGAGGGCGCCGATATCATCCCCTCTCCCCTGAACCGCACCATTTATGTGAACGCCCTTGAAGACTGGCGGGATCTTCTCCAGGGAAACATGCGCTGCATGGCCGACCACATGTCCACCGCAGGCGTGGCCGTGCCCGGGCCACTCTTCAACGAAACCCTGCAGGGCCTCGAACCTCTGGGGATCCCGCGCTTTTGCCGTCCCGGCACCATGGGGACAGGGACCGACGGGGGGGCGCCCCACGATGGGTCCTATATCATTTTGGGCCTGGTGCGCCTCGTCAGCAGAGAAGACGTGCCTTTAGAACGGCTGGGGCGTTATTACGACAGCCCGGAGCGGCGTGAAGACCGCCTCTTGGCCGAATTGAACCGGCTGGTGGAGCAGGCCATGAAGAGTCCTTTTTACCAACAGCTGTACGCCGATGTGAAGCGGCCCCTCACCAGCTTGAAAGAGTTTGAACAGCTTCCCGTCCTGGAAAAAGAGGCCTTGGAAGAGCACTGCCCTCCCATGGATACGGCGATGCTCACCGCTTCGTCTGAAGCCAGTTATATTTTCAGTTCGGGAGGCACCTCCGGTGTTCCCCGGAACATCTGCTGGACCACCGAAGAATTTAAACAAGCGGGTCGGGTTCTGGGCCAGGGCTTCCGGGCTCTGGGGCTCTCGTCGACGGACAGGGTGGCCAACCTGATGCGGGCAGGCTCCCTGTACACCGGCTTTCTGGCCATGAACGGGGGGTTGGAGCAGACGGGCTGTCAGATCCTTTCCATCACCGCCAACCAGAGCATCGACGAGACCCTGGAGCTTCTGGAAAACCTCAAACCCAACGTGGCCATGGGCATGACCAGTACCCTGGTGGAGCTGGCTGAAAAAACCAGAAAAGAGGGGCGAGAGATCCGTTTTGACCGTATTTTTTATACGGGAGAGGCCATGTCCGATTCGTCACGCGAGTTGCTGCGTAGCGTCTTCAAAGCTTCTAAGGTCGGGTCCCTCGCTTACGGCGCCGTGGAAATCGGCACTCTGGGGTTCCAGTGTGACCACTGCCGGCATGATGAATTCCACGTGTCCGAGGACTGGGCCTACCTGGAATTCGGCGATGAGGGAGAGGTCTTTGCCACGGGAACGGCACGGATGCTACACCCCATCATCCGTTACCGCATTGGCGATCGGGCCGCCTGGGTCGACACCCCATGCACCTGCGGAAGAACAGCACGGAAATTCCGGCTCCTGGGGCGCACCGACTATTACGTTCGCCTTCTCTACAACGACCTTTATACGGTGGAGATAGACAGGGCGCTGGCCCCTTTCCCCGAACTGACCCCGGTGTATCAAATCACCGTGCAGGGCGGCGAAAAGGGCCTTGAGGTCTTTCTTGTCATCGAAGGAGACGAGGTGCCGGGGCTCACGACAAAGGTATGGGAGAGGCTGAAACAAGAAGCCTCCGAATTTACAGACCTGCCGGATTTTGGATGTCCCTTTGCCATCGATATTGTGCCCTCGGGAAGCATCCCGCGGGTCGGGCGCACCGGAAAAATTAGAAAAATTGTCGATCTCAGGGTGGCGAAATGATTATGGACGGATTCGCTGCACACCCCCTGGTTCGTTTTCCCGACTTCAGGCGTTTCTTCAGCTCCCGGTTTGTCTCGGCCATGGGCGATAAATTTTTCACCATTGCCCTGGCCTGGTGGGCCGTTAACGAAACAGGGCCTCAAGGCGCCCTCAACCTGGGTTTTCTCATGGCCCTGACCCTGGTGCCCTCGGTGATCTTCGGCCCCCTGGTCGGGACCCTGGTCGACCGATTCGACCGGAAACGCTGCATGATCATAGCCGATGCCTGCCGGCTTCTGCTGGCCTCCCTGATGGCCGTGCTGCTGGTGCAGGGGGCCATGACCCTTCCGCGTATGTACGTCCTGGTCTTTCTGCTGGCCTGCTTTATGCCGCTGTTCGAATCATCGGCTGAAGGCTCCCTGGCCTCGCTCACAGACGAAGAGGGGCTCTTTGCAGCGGTTGCCGTGGATTCTTCCGTGGTGGCCATGTCCAATGTTCTGGGTGCTGCACTGGGAGGCATGGCCCTGGCCGCCTTGGGCACGGCCGGGGCCTTTGGTTTTAACGGGGCCACCTTTGCCGTGTCCCTTTTGTTTATTGCCTCGGTGAAAACATCCCTGGTCCCCGAAGCGAGAACAGAGGACGGGAGCGGACCGGCCAGTACCCGGCAGTCTCTGGGGGAAATCGTGTCATGGCTTGGGCAACACCGCGACGTGCTGGGGATGTTGATCATCTTTGGCGTCCTCAATTTCTTTGCCGCCCCCTTGATGATCTCCATTCCCATGATGGTTCGCTATGCCTTTGACGGAAGCGTCTCCTGGGTGGCTATCCTCGAAGCGAGCCTCGCCCTTGGAACCGTCACCATGGCCATCGTCATGAGCTTTGCCTCGGGAGGCAAAACGTTGTCCAGGATCTTTACGGGGGTGATCGTCATGGGTGTCTCCATTGTCCTTTTTGCCCGTTGTCCCCAACTGTGGATGGCTCTTCCCCTCGTCTTCTTCGCAGGATGCAGCCTTGCCCTGGTCAACGCAGCGGCCATGGGCTTTTTCCAACGCACCGTTCCCGACGCGCTGAAGGGACGATTCTTCGCCATTCTGACCGCCGTGGCCTATTCCGTCATGCCCCTGGCTCTGGCCCTGAACGGGGCGTTGTCCCAGTTCTACTCCGTACGAAAGGTCTTGGCAGCAGACGGCGTCATGCTCTGTCTGCTCTCGGGCTTCTTTTTTCTGGGGGTCTTTCGAAAATCTCAGGCCTTGCGTTAAGGATGGCCGAAAAATAAGCTTGCCGGCGGCAAGGTGAGCCACCTTGAAAGGGGGTTTGCTAATGCATTCGCGTGAAGGGTGAGGGGATGCCTCGTACGTCGTAAGGGCATGCGCGACCGGTGCTTACGGTTTTTTGTCATTTTCATCGTTGTGGGTTCTGCCAATGCAAGATGGGCACGCTTCGCCCTTTGATATTAAATGGGTGCCCATCCTACGGGCCGTCGTTGTTCCAATGAGGGGGGGGGATGAGAACGAATGATAATCATATTCATGTGTGACAGCAGATGTGATTGGCCACGAGGAATCCGCCTACGCAAAAGCCTCCGGCGTGACAAGTCCGCCTACGTAAAAGCCTCCGGTGTGACAAGTCCGCCTACGCCTACGCCTATGCCCATGTCTATGCATTACCATTCGACGAACGTCAATGAGCTACGACGCGACAAGTGATCCGTCTTCGTCAGCTACGCCTGAAAAAAGGCTGCTACGCCGTGACAAGGGGATAAAGCGCATCCGTAACCTGCTTTTGTGATGTGACGGAAGCGATGACTCAGGTAAAAAACGCGCCGAGGTGCTGGATTCTATGGCGACGGAGTCGCCACGCCCCTGCTTTTATAAAAGGCATGAGCGTAGCGAATCCATTGAACGAAGAACAAGGAACCAAGCACCCAGAACGTTTTCATGTTTGGTCTTTCCCCATCACACCTTGAACTGATCCACCCTTTCTTTCAGTGTTTCGGCAAGGCGCAGTAAGTCACCGGCGTTTCCCTTGACCGTGGCGCTGCTTTCCGTCATTTCCCGGGCATGGTTGTGTACCTCCGAGATATCCCGGGTGATCTCTTCGGCGACGCGGGAGCTCTGGGCGATGTTTGTGTTGATCTCTGTGAGGCCCTGGGAGGCCTGGTTGACGTTTTGTGCGATCTCCAGGGTGGTGGCGGTCTGCTCCTCAACGGCTGTGGCTGTGGTGGAGACGGTTTCGCTGATTTCATCGATGATCGTGGTGATCTCTTGGATGGATTCGACGGAGACGAAGGTCGCTTTCTGAATGCCGCCGATCTGATCCCGGATATCCTGGGTGGCCATGGCGGTGAGTCGGGCCAGTTCCTTGATCTCTGTGGCCACCACGGCAAAGCCTTTTCCGGCTTCTCCGGCCCGGGCTGCCTCGATGGTTGCGTTTAAGGCCAGCAGGTTGGTCTGGTCGGAGATATCCGTGATGGTCTCGGTGACTTTATCAATTTTCTGGGCCGCCGTTCCCAGCTCGGTGATCTGGTCGCTGGCCAGTTTTGCCTTGGAAACCGCTGTGTCGGCAATGGATCGGGCGGTTTCCGTATTTATGGCCACCTCCTGGATGGTGGCGGTCATCTCTTCAGAGGCCGCAGCGACCATGGAGACGTTGGTGGATGCCTGCTCCATGGCGGCGGCGATGGATGCCATACCGGCGCTCATCTCTTCGGTGGCCGCGGCCACGGTCTCTGTTTTATTCGATGACTCCGTGGCCCCTTGGGACATCTGCTCGGAGATGCCGGCAAGGTCGGTGGAGGAGGTGGAAAGGGTTGCCACCCCGGTGACGATTTCTTTGATCATTCCGCCGATATTCGCTGTCATGTGGTTAAGGGATTCGCCGAGTTGGCCCACTTCATCACTGCGATTGACCTCAAGGCTGTGACTGAAGTCCCCACTGGCCATGGTTTCTGCAAAATCGACCCCCTCTTTGATGGGGCCGGTGATGCTGTTGACAATGAAATAGATGATGGAGACCAGTAAGAGGAGCGCACCGGACCCGATGGCAATGCTGATCCTCCTGATGCTGGTCACTCCGGCATAAACCTCGGAGAGGGGAACGTTGATCATCATGGCCCAAGGGGTTTTCGTGTTTCCGATCTGTATCGGTTCGCAGATCCTTCCCACCTCTTCCCCTATAGCGTCTGAATGGTTCTGGGTGTTAATGCTGTCTCCGGATTTGATCTTGCCCATGAAGGGGGCAAGCCAGGACGCGGTTTTCAACACGGATTGGCCGATTCGTGTTGGTTCTAAATGGGTCACGTAGGTGCCGGCATTGGAGATGACGCTTAAGTAGCCGGTATCAAGAATCTTGACCTTGGAAAATTGCTCTTGAAGCGTTTCAAGGGCCATGCCCGTTCCTACAACGCCAACGACTTTTCCCTTGTGATGGATGGGCACGCAAAGAGTTGTCATAAGCGTTTTTTTGTTATCCACGTTACCCAAAAAAGGCTCTATGACAGCCTCTGTCCCCTGCATTTTTGGGATGCGATAGTAATCTTTTGTCTCGTATCCGTTAAGCCTGGCGACGGAAATCCCATTTCCGCTCCGGCTCGCGAAGTGGGCGTACCGACCGGTGGCGTCATACCCCGGCGTATTTGAAAAGTCAGTGTCCTTGCCGTCTAAGGCGTCCGGTTCCCAGGCCATCCAGACGCTGAGAAAAGAGGGGTTGTCGGCAACAAGTTGTTTCAGGACTTCATCCATGGCGCTTCGTTCCGGCATCTGCCCACTTTTTTTCAACCCTTCAAAGGTCTGGCTCAAGGTTCGGGACGCGTCCATGGCAACCTCCAACTCCGCCTTTACAACGCCCCCATACCGTTGGGCTGCTTCGGTAGCATTTTGATGTGCATATTTTGAGGCCATGTTGCTCGCCTTTATGGCGACCACGCCGATCGTCACGGCAAAGGCCAGAACGGCAACCGTGCCGATATAGAGAAGCATCTTCATTTTTAAGTTGAAATTTTTGAGCATTGAACATTCCTTTAAGGCATAAATAAACAGAGGGATATAGCGGCAGGGCGGGTTGTAAACAAAGGGACCATTGGACGCGGAGCTTTTCCTTTATATGTGTCACAATATGAGTATTAATAGTATCATGGGCTTCTCTGAAAAGAATGTCAATTCAAATATAGCAATAGTGAGGTTGACTGAAATAAGGAATATCAGACATGATTGATCCGGAGTTAACGCTTAGATGGCGTAGGGCTTCAATCACGATTAGGCGTGGTTGAATTACTAAAATTGTGATTTTAAGCAACGGCGGAGCCTTGTCGTTCATAGGGAGGGTGCCGCCTATGTTTATTTCCAGGGTTCAAGCGCTTAAAATTGGCACAGAGGATGGTGATGATGCTGAGAGACGAAGAGGCGCGGCGTTAAAAGGCAGGGCGGGTCGGGGGGGGACGATGGGGGACGATGGGGGAGCAGGCGGAGTTTTTCAGGCAAAAGCCTTGGGGTTGTTGCAAAATTGATTGAGTTTGTTGGCGAATTTGCTCACGTCTTTGTGGTTGAGGGGGGCAGGGCCTTTCGTGAACTCACCGCAATCCCGGAACCCCTGCATGAGGTTGCGCATGGAGAGGATGTCCTTGATGTTTTCGGCCGTAAACATCTCACCCCGGTGGTTGATGGCGTGGGCTTTTTTTGTGATGACCCGGTCGGCCAGGGGGATATCGGCCGTGATGACCAGTTCACCTTCTTTCACCAGTTCTACAATGCGGTGGTCTGCTTCATCGGCCCCTGCGCTCACAAGGATGTAGGTGATATGTTTGGATGGGCCCAGGGTGATCCGTTTGTTCGCAACAACCACCGTGGGGATTTCGAGTCGGTTAATGGCTCGAAGCAGGACAGGTTTCAACAGGTTGGGGAAGGCATCACCATCAATGTAAAGGGTCACTCGGTTTGTCTCCTAAGGTGGGTTCCGCGTTGCTGCTGAAACGAAAGGGCGGGTGGATAATTTTTAAGGGGTGGCAGAGTTGAGACCCGGATTGGGGGTCTCAACTCTGTAAAATGCGTGTCCATTCGTTTTGCACGTCAAGGGCTTCTGCGGGTGTGGGTCAACGGGGTGAGACGATGTGTCCCGAGGAGGACAAATTGTCGCTGAAGGCATGACCTTATTTTTCCTGCGGCCCTTGTTGGTTTTTCGCCGACAGGCAATTAACTCGCGTGACGTTGGCGACCACCACCGTTGCGGTTGCCTGAATCATTGCGATTGCCACCGCCGTTACGGGCGCCGTTCCCGTTTCCGCCGCCATTGGTGCGACGGGTGCCCTGTGAGGCCCTGCCCGCTGCGGGACGGTTGTTTCGTGAGGGCCGCCTGTTGCTGCGTTTCAGGATCGGTTCCGGCAGGATTTTTGGATCCGGCTCGTAGCCTGGGATGAGAACCTTGTTGATTTTTCGCTTCAGCATTCGCTGGATATCTTCCAGCAATTTATTCTCATCGACGCAGACCAGGGAGATCGCATTGCCGTCGAGTCCGGCACGTCCGGTGCGGCCGATGCGATGCACGTAATCTTCCGGAACGTTGGGCAGCTCGTAGTTGACCACGTGGGGCAGTTGTTCGATATCGAGCCCGCGGGCCGCGATGTCTGTGGCGACAAGCACCCTGACTTTTCCGTTTTTAAAATCGGCCAGAGCCCGGGTTCGGGCATTCTGCGATTTGTTTCCGTGAATCGCGTCGGAAACCAGGCCGTTGCGTTTCAGCTGCTGGCTGACCCAGTTGGCTCCATGCTTGGTCCGGGTGAAGACCAGCACCTGGCGCCAGTTGTTGGCGCCGATCATGTGTGAGAGCAGCTCTAGTTTGCGGGTGCGGTCCACCGGGTGGACGACCTGGGTGACGCTTTCGGCCGTTGTGTTGTGGCGGGCGACTTCAACCAGGCTGGGCGAATTCAGCAGGGTATCGGAGAGCTTTTTGATATCCCTGGAGAAGGTTGCCGAGAACAAAAGGGTCTGTCGCTTGACTGGAAGCGATTTCATGACCTTGCGGATGTCGTGAATGAAGCCCATGTCGAGCATCCGGTCGGCTTCATCCAGGACCAGTGTTTCGACGTTTCTCAGGTTGACCGTCCCACGCTGGAGATGGTCCAGCAGGCGACCGGGGGTGGCCACAATGATGTCGACCCCTTTGCGCAGCTTGGAGATCTGCGGGTTGATGCTGACGCCTCCGAAAATAATGGAGGTTTTGTACGGCAGATAACGGCTGTAGGCGGAGACACTCTCGCCGACCTGGGCCGCCAGTTCGCGTGTTGGTACCAGAATCAAGGCTCGTACAACGGGGCGATTGCTGTTGGAAGAGGCGGACTGCATTCGCTGAAGCAAAGGCAGCGCGAAACCGGCGGTTTTGCCGGTGCCTGTCTGTGCACCGGCGAGAACATCGCGGCCTTCGAGAACGAGTGGGATTGCTTTTTCCTGGATGGGGGTAGTCTGATCGTAACCCTGATCCGCTATGGCGCGCAACAATTCGGCTGAAAGGCCGAGCTGTGAAAATAACATGGGGAAGAAAACTCCGGGAACACCCTGCCCCTAAGCCATGGGTAAATTGGAAGTCATGGACCGGCCTGGGCTGGGTTTGTGTATGGGACTCCGTCATCCGCGGAACTGCGGGACGGTAGCGTATGGCGCCGACCGAAGTGCGCCAAGAAACGCGGACTATAGCATCTGCAAATGGGTCTGTCCACAAGGTATATTTCCTGTAGGGAAAATATGTGGGAGAGCCCCTGACGAAATGCGGTGTGTCGATTGAGATTCGGGAAGGGGCAAAAAAGGAAATTCCCTTGAACCGCTGGATTCCTCGTTTTATGATACCTCTTCAAGATGGTGAGCCCGGATATTTCACGAGTCGAGTGCGCCCATATTCAAGGCATCGAAATATCCGGGTGAGGGCTTATTTTTTTACTCAAGCCCTGCTCGGGTAACCTTATCAAACCAAAAGGTCGAATGATGAAGCGCATGGTATGGATGGTCTGTTGTTTTCTTTTTGTGGGGTTTACGGGTGTTGAGGCCGCCGTTATTTACCTGAAGAGCGGTCGAGAGATTCACACCGACTCGTATTACAAAGAAAGCGGAATGATTTATTACACCGTCGCTGGGCAGTCGGTGGGGGTTCCGGAATCCACGGTGGAGCGGGTGGACGAATCCATCAATGATTCCGTGGTTGACGAGAGGATCATCACCATTCGTATGCCCCGATATTACAAGGTGGCGTCTACCCTGCCAGGGGTTGACAGCGGCCTGTATGAAGAGGCCTTTTTGGATGAGCCCTGCCCTGTTTTCCAAAAAATATTCGGGACGGGGGTTCTTTATGCCAGGGGGTGTAAGACGGGTTTCGGGATTTGGATCCTGGGCGAGGCATCGTCATCCTCTCGGCAGGTGGAGACCCTGGCCACCTTGAAACATGTGCCCAAGGGGCATGGGCCTCATTACCACGGCGCGCATTGGACGGCATCAAACGGAAGGGTTTGTGATGTGTTGATTCAGTCCAGTCAGGCCCCGGCCACCACCGATGAGGAGAAGTTGGTGCTCAAGTTCAACGGCTTTCCCAATGGATTTTTTAACGGGATTTATAAGCCCTGGGCCATTGTTAACGGGCGTATTGCCTACAAAATGAAAAAGGCCAGGGATGAGGCGACCCTTGAGCTGAGATCCGGTGGGAACGGAAAGACCTTTTATTACTGGGCGATCAGTTTTGGAAAGGACACCTATTATCACAGCGCCCCCTTTGATACTCCGGACAAGTTCTATCCCCATGAGGTGACGGCCTGGTCCCAGAAGGGCATGGCCAAAGCCCTGCCCGGAGTGGTGGGCGATGTTTCCACTGAAAAAAAACACAGCTTTGAATTTCAGTTTTAAGTCTTAGCCCGAAGGGTGAGAAAATCGAATAGAAAACCGAAAATGACGTTTTGTATTGCGGTTTCTCATGAAATGTCCGGGTTAGTAATTGTCGGGCTTCAGCTCAAAGTGCGCCTGGGGGTGAACGCAGGCCGGGCAGCTGATCGGAGCTTCTTCTCCGGTGTGAACGTACCCGCAGTTTCGGCAGGCCCAGACCGTGTTGGCATCGCGTTTGAAGACTCGACCGGCTTCAATGTTAGCGGCCAGGGCGGAGAAGCGGTTTTCGTGGTGTTCTTCGGCCACACAGATGTTTTCAAAGACCGTGGCGATGGCGTCGAAGCCTTCGTCTCGAGCCACCTTGGCGTAACCGGGGTACATGCTGGTGAACTCTTCTTTTTCCCCTGCGGCCGCGGCCTTGAGGTTTTCAACGGTGGTGGCGATGACGCCTGCGGGAAAATTCCATTTGACTTCCACTTCGCCTCCTTCCAAGAATTTGAAGAAGCGCTTGGCGTGCTCTTTCTCCTGGCTCGCGGTCTCTTCGAAGATTGCTGAGATCTGTACGTAGCCCTCTTTTTTGGCCTGGCCGGCAAAGTAGGTGTAGCGGTTGCGGGCCTGGGATTCTCCTGCGAACGCGGTGAGGAGGTTCTTTTCTGTCTGAGTCCCTTTAAGCGTGGTCATGATCTGAGGTCTCCTTTCAAGAGATAAAGTAGGTTGTTACGTAAGAGCAAGGCGCCTTGATGTGGGCCTGTTTTGTGATCTGTGAGTGACAAAGATGAGCCTTTATTTTTTCTTGTATCCTTGCGGCGAAAAGACTCTTTTTTTTTAACACAACAGGCGGGGTCTGTCATATGGAAATGAGGGGGGCGGGTGTGACGCCTCCGTCTATTTCTCCTTCTTCATAAACCCCGTGATTTCAGAGGCCATCCGTTCCGGTTCTTCCCAGGGGATCATGTGGCCGGTGCCTGGAATTTGGGAGAGGCGTGCCTGGGGGATGAGTTCTGCGCACCGTTTCCCTGCTGAAAGGGGGACAAGTTTGTCCAATTCTCCCCAAATACAGAGGGCGGGCTGCTTGATCTCGGAGAGCCGTGGGTCCAGGAACGCCTGAAACAATCCGTCTTGGGTCGTGCGTGTAAGGGTTGTCAGGTCCTGGGGGGTGTTGCAGTTGGTGAGGACGATGTCCCGGATGCATTCCGGGTAGGGGGGACGCCCCGGACCGGTCATAAAAAGACGGTGGGAGCGGGCAAGGGCTTTTTCGGTGAAAAAACGGTTGGCGATTTTCTGGACTCTGGGGGTGAGGCCGACTCTGGCGTACCAGGGGAGGTTGTCCCAGACCTGTTTCAGGCCGATGGCACCGGCCAGGACCAGTTTTTCGACGCGCTCCGGTGCGGCAAGGGCCATGCGGGCGGCGATTTCACCGCCCATGGAGTGGCCCACGACCGTAAACCGGTCCACCCCGATGGCGGTCAGCCACTCCAGCAGACGTTTTGCCTGCAGCTCAGGCAGGTAGGAGGCCTCGTCTTTGGATGAGAGCCCGTGGCCGGGAAGGTCCGGGGCGAGGACCCGGCATGTCGATTGAAGGAGGGGGATCATCGGCTTCCAGAAAAACCCGGAACAGGACCAGCCGTGGATCAGAACCAGGGGCGGGCCGTCTCCGGCCTCAACCCAGTGGATGCCATGTCCATCGATATCGGCCTGCCTGGATTCCGCCTTTAAGCTGCCCATCAATCTGTGTTCCAATGCGCCAGGCGCCAGTCCCTCGTGGTGCGTGACCTGTGCGCGGATTGCCTGCCATAATTTCCTGCCCCGTTGTTTCATGTCTTCTCCTCGTCGGGTTCCGTAGTTTTTTTTCCGCTACTTTATACCCGTTCCAATAATACTCCAAATGGAATTGTGAGGAATCGCGAGATGTCTCCTGTTCTACGATGGAAGAGGGTGAGAGGCCTTCGTGAAAGTGATGCCTCAGGAGACATTCCCGAGATAGGCGGGTGGCTCCGGTAATTTAAAGGATTTCAGGATTCCTCCGAGTTCTTCAGGGTGAAGAGAGAGCCGGTGCAGGTCGTTTCTTTGAATCCATTCGACGGAAATTTGATGGGGATCCGGAGAATGACCCATGACGGGATCGTAGGGCTCGATGAGTTCACAGAGAAAGGCGAACTCCACATGGTACTGTATGACGGTGGGGTCCTTTCGTGCCGGGTGGTTGTGTTCGTAGACACCGAGGAGGCCCAGGACGTTGACGGAGGCCGCGAGCTCTTTGTGGACGTGTCGCCTGACCGTCTCTTCCAGGGTCTCTCCCGGGGCCTGGCGACCGCCGGGCAGTGTGTAAAGGGTCTGGCCGTCTTCGTATTCTTTCATGATCAGCAGGACGTTCTGGCCATCTGAGATGATGGCTTTGGCGATGTTGGTCACGATGTTCATGGGCTACCTCCTTGCAACGTCGGGTATAGAACAAGGGGTCTCAGGGTCAGGAAGGGTGCGCATCGGCGGTAGGGCTTTGCGGTGGAGAAAGAGGGGTCGGATCGGCTGTCTTGTTCGTCACGAATCAATTTTGGCATGACTGCCATGGAAAAACAATTTTTTATTGTGCCTGAAGGCCCACCGTTTTAACGGGGACGAGTCCGTTCTCCATCTGTTGCATACGGAAGTAGATGCCCCGGTGGCTCATAAGGGTTTCGTGGGTTCCTGATTCGGCGATTTGGCCCTCTTTGAGGACGAGGATGCGGTCCGCATGTCTGGCGGTGGAGAGGCGATGGGCGATGAGGAAGGTGGTCCGGTTTTTCATGAGACGGGCCAGGGCCGACTGGATCTCTGATTCGCTGACGGAGTCGACGTAGCTGGTGGCCTCATCAAGGATGAGGAGCTCGGGGTTTTTAAAGAAGGCTCGGGCGATGGAGAGGAGCTGTCGTTCGCCGCTGGACAGGGGGCGCCCGCCCTCGGTGAGGCGGGTGTTCAGTCCCTGGTCGAGTCGGTCGAGGACAAAACCGCAGCCGGCGTGGCGCAGGGTCGCCTCCAGCACCTCGGCTTCCGGGGGATGGTTGGGGTCGGGAAGAATATTTTCCAGAAGGGTCCCGGCAAAGAGGAAGGGGTCTTGCATGACCATGGCGATGCGGCGTCGCCAGTTGTGAGGGTCGAGTTCGGGCAGGGGGGTGCCGTTGACCCGGATGGTACCGCTTTGCGGGTTCCAGAATCGGACGAGGAGACTGACGATGGAGGTCTTGCCGGCTCCTGTGGGGCCGACGATGGCGATGGTTTCGCCTTTGCGGGCCGTGAGGCTGATCCCTTTGAGGACCGGTTCGTCCGGTGTGTAGCCGAAGGTGAGATCTTCGAAGGTGATCTGTTCGATGGCGGTCCCTTGGTCTCCTCCAGGGTTTTCGTCTGTGGCGATGGGGGTGTCAAGAATGAGCAAGAGACGTTCGGCCGAGGCAAAGGCGTTTTGAAGGATATTGTACTTTTCGGCGATATCCCGGATGGGGCGGAAGAACATGCGCAGGTAACTGATGTAGGCCACGAGCACCCCCAGGCTGACAAAACCCCCGAGGACCCGATAGCCCCCGTAGACGATGATGAGGCCCAGGGCCGTGGCGTTGAGAACTTCGATGACGGGCATGAAAAGGGCAAAAATGCGGACCTGGGCCATGCCGGCATCAAAGTGGCGATCCGAGAGTCGCCGGAAGGCGGTATCGGTCTCCGGTTCCCGGGCAAAGAGGCGGATGACGCTCATTCCACCGATGGCCTCGGCCAGGCGGGAGTTGATCTCTGCGATACGGATGCGCAGATCCCGGAAGGCCGAGCGAGATTGGCGGGCAAATCCGATGGCGGCGACGACGGCCACGGGAATCACCAAGAGGGTGACGGCGGCCAGACGGGCGTCCAGAAGAAGCAGGACGGTCAGGATCCCTACAAGGAGAAAGAGGTCCTTGAAGACAAAGGTGATGACGGAGGTGAACATCTCCCTTAAATTTTCCACATCTCCGGTCACCCGGGTCACCACTCGGCCCGTGGGGTTCCGGTGGTACCAGGCGAGGGGGAGTTTTCGGATGTGGGTAAAAAGGGTCAGGCGAAGGTCGTGAATGATTCGCTGTCCCATGGTTTCCAGGACAAAGGTCTGGCAGAATCCGAAGAGAAAATTAAAAAAGAGGACGGCCAGAAGCAGGAGGGCGGCAAGGGCCGTGCCCTTTATGTCGGCCGCGCGAAGGCGAAGTCGGGTCGCGGAGTCGGCGAGTGTGAGGGCGGTGCGAGGGATCTCTGTCGGGCCTTCGGTTGCCGTGCGCCATTCGGGGTGCTGGTTCAGGAACCGACGAACCGTCGGGTCCGAGGCATCCACGGAAAGATGATGGGTCTCCGTGCGGCTGATGTCCGGGATAATGTAGCGGTCCAGGGCCTCTTTGGTGATCCAGGGGATGGAGAGGTCGAGGCCCGTCAGAATGGCCACAAGCATCAGCGCGATGGCCAGCAGGTGGCGATGGGGGGTGATAAATGGCAGCAGGCGTCCTGCCAGCCGGTAATCCTTTGAGGAGGTGATTTCGGTCTCTTCGATGTAGCCGCCTCTACGCATGGTTTGCCTCCTCGATTTCCTGGGCCAGGCTCTGGAGCCGCCAGGTCTCCCGGTAGTAGGCGTCGGTCTGTACCAGCTGATCGTGGGTCCCCCGTGCCCGGATGCGGCCCTTCTCCATGACGAGGATCTCGTTGCAGGGGCGGATGGCGGACAATCGATGGGAGGCGATGATCAGGCTTCGGGTGGTGTCGGCGAAGATCGCCTCGGTCATCTGGTGTGCCGTCCGGGTGTCCACCTGACTGATGGGGTCGTCAAGGATCAGGATGCGGGAGGGCTCGTAGAGGGTTCGGGCCAGGGCGACCCGCTGTTTTTGTCCGCCGGACAGCATGACCCCTTTTTCCCCTACGATGGTGTTCAGTCCCTCTTCAAACCCGGCGAGGGTGGCCGTGAGGGCGGCGACCTCTACGGCGTGAGCGAGTTTTTCAGGGTCGCTGGGGGCGCCCAGTCCACAGATGTTCTCGGCGATGGAGCCGGAGAAGAGCCAGGGTTCCTGGGGCATGAATCGGATGTGGCGCCTGAGATCCGGTGTTCGGAGGTGGGGCAGGGGGATGCCATCCAGCCGGAGGGTTCCCCGAGTCGGGTCGTAGAGCCTCACCAGCAGAGAGAGCAGCGTCGTTTTGCCGCTTCCCGGAGGCCCGACAAGGCCCAGGCGCTCTCCGCTTTTGAGAGAAAGGGTGATCTCTTTCAGCACCTCTCTGGCGTCATCAAAAGCAAAGGAGACCGCATCCACGTCGATGCGGCCGATGACATCTGGCAAAGTGGCGGGGTATTTGGGCTCGGCCACCTTCGCGGTTTCATGAAAAATGACGGCCAGCCGGTCGAGGGAGGCCTTGCCCCGTTGGACGAGGTTGGTCATCCAGCCCATGGCCATCATGGGCCAGGTGAGAATCCCCAGGTAACTGATAAAGGCGACAAAGTCTCCGGGAGAGATGGCCCCCTGGATGACAAGCTTGCCGCCGGCCCCCACCACAATGGCGGTGCCGGCACCCGAGAGAAAGATCATCAGCGGCATGAGGCTCCCTGTGACCCGGACCAGTCGCATGTTGCGCCGGACGTAATCTTCGGAGAGCGCTCTGAGCCTGGCGTCTACCTGCTCTCCCCGGCCAAATACTTTCACCACACGGATTCCGTCCACCGCTTCCCGTACCTGCTCGGTGATGGCGGCCAGTCCTTCCTGGACCGCTTTGTGGCGGGCGTGCATTTTTTTCCCGAAGATCCGAGCGCTCAAGACGATAAAGGGCATGGGGATCAGGGCCATGGCGGCAAGTCCTGGATGTATCCAGGCCATGAAGCCGATGGCTGCACCGCCGAGCACCACGGCGTCGGTGATGGCGACGATTCCCATACCGGTGGCCATGCGGATGTTGTTGATGTCGCTGGTGGCGTGACTCATGAGGTCGCCGGTGCGGGTGGCGTCGAAGTAGTGGGCGTCCAGGGTGAGCAGGTGGGAAAAGAGGTCGTTTCGGATGGCTTTTTCCACGCGCCGGGAGGTGCCGATGAGGTTGTGGCGCCAGCCATACCGGAAGAGACCGATGAAGAGGGCAAAGCCCACGATGATGCCCCCGTCCCGGGCGAGGAGCTGGGGTGAGGCCGAGCCGTCTGCCAGGGCGTCCACGGCATGTTTGACGAGGCGGGGGATGAAGAGCTGGAGGGCATCCACACCCAGAAGAAACAGGAGTCCTGTGGCAATGCGACGTAAATTCTCGCGGAAGTAGGGGCGGATCAGGGCAAACGCAGTCATGGCATATCCACACAAAGGGGGTCGAAGGTGAAAATATTTATCGTTAAAAATGGGGACTAAATGGATGAAAGTCAAGGTGGGAAAGGGAAAAACAGCCCCTTGCCTTTTCGGAACGATCTCTTTGATTTCGGTGGCTAAGGGGTGTTCAGGACGTCGGGGGAAAAAGAGGGGAGGGACATCCGCGATGGGACCTTTGGGCGGACCTATCGCGTCCTCGTGTCGCGACGGGGGAACGATTTGGGGGTGACCTGGAGAGGACTGGTTGTTTGCAAGATACTGAAAATAAAGGATCTTAAAGCCAAACGAGGGAGGCTCGTGTGGGGCGGGTTTGATGAATCCCGAGCGGATGGCACAAAAAATTTGATAATGTGTGGAAACGCTTGGCAGTAAAGGACTTGAGAATTTTTTTGATAGAAGCATCAAAAAACTATTTGACAGGACGCTTCGAAGATCTTTAAAACTTCATACATGTCAAATGTCGACATTTGGAATGGAGGCGAGACGGATCGTCCCTCTTCTCCTTTCATCGACAGGCATTAACCTAAATTATTAAGGGAATCACGCATCATGACCCAGCCGATTCAAACTCCCAATGCACCTGCAGCCGTCGGCCCCTATTCACAGGGGATCGTTTCCGGCGGATTTGTTTTCGCCTCAGGTTGCCTCCCCATCGATCCCGCCACCTCAACCATGGTGGAGGGAACCATCGTCGAAAAAGCGACCCGTGCCCTTGAAAACCTCAAGGCCGTGGCTGAAGCAGGGGGCAGTTCCCTCGAAAAAGCCGTGAAAGTGACGGTTTTTCTTGCTGACATCGCTGATTTTGCGGAGGCCAACAAGGTCTATGCGCAGTATTTCAAAGAGCCCTTTCCGGCTCGAAGTGCCTTTCAGGTAGGGGCGCTTCCCCTGGGAGCCACCATCGAAATCGAGGCGATTTTTGCCCTTTAGTTAAAATTCCCGGGCGATAAGGGGACCCCTTGATCGCCCGAAACAAACGGATCTTTTGATTGGATCCGATAAACGCTTATTCCTCATTATACCAAATAAAAGGAAATTAAAGACCATGGATTTCACTAAATTCCCCCGACGCGGCTACCTCCAGGGCGAGACTCCCATCGAGCCCATGAAAAACCTCAGCAAAGCCCTCGGTGGCGATGTGAACCTCTTTGTTAAGCGTGATGACTTGCTCCCCGGTGCTTCTGGTGGCAACAAAACCCGTAAACTCGATTTCTGCATTGCCGATGCCATCGAAAAGGGTGCCGACACCATCATCACGTGTGGAGCCATTCAGTCCAACCATTGCCGTCTGACCGCTTCCTGGGCAGCCAAAGAAGGCCTCGATTGCCACCTGATTCTTGAAGAGCGCGTTAAAGGCACTTACAAAGAAGACGGCAGCGGCAACAACTTCCTTTTCGAACTCCTCGGTGTCAAAACCAAGCGTGTTGTTGAAGCAGGTTCCGACATGATGGCTGAGATGGAGAAGACCGCAGCAGAGCTCAAAGCAGCGGGTAAAAAACCTTACATCGTCCCCGGTGGCGCGTCTAACCCCATCGGAGCCATGGGCTACGCAGCATGTGCCGAAGAGATGATGAATCAGCTCAACACCATGGGTCTCTCCATTGACCACGTGGTTGTTCCTTCTGGTTCTGCCGGTACTCACGCTGGTATGGTGGTTGGCATGACCGGTACCAACGCGGGTATCGCCGTATCCGGGATCAACGTATCCCGTCCCAAAGGCCCCCAGGAAGAGACTGTTTTTGGTCTTGCCGGCAAAACTGCTGAGCTCCTCGGTGTTAAAGGCGGCATCGCCCGTGAAGACGTGGTTTGCTACGACGAGTATGTAGGTCCCGGTTACTCTGTACCTTCCGATGCCATGGTTGAAGCGGTTAAGCTCTTCGCAAGCGAAGAAGCTATCCTCCTCGACCCCGTTTACACAGGTAAAGTAGCCGCAGGTCTCATCGACCTCGTACGTAAAGGCACTTTCCCTAAAGGCGCCAACGTTCTGTTCCTCCACACCGGTGGATCTCCCGCTCTGTATGCTTACCTGGATACCTTCAGGTAGCAGCACACTGATTTCGGTTTCGAGTCAAGGCAGGTCTTCGGGTTGGTGTTGTCACCCCCTGAAGACTTCTTGATCTCATCTCCGCAGTCTGCCCGCTCGTCTGCAACCAGGCGAGCGGGTTCTTTAACGCCATGGCGATGGTTTTTCGCCTTTGCCCCTTCCCCCCCCCAGGTTGAGCTCCCTTTTTGCCATCACTCTTGAATCCAGGGATGTCTCTCTGACGTGCGGGGTCACGATGACTGCCGTACCGGCACGGGTTCCGGTGCTGTGGGTATTTCTCCCAACCCTTATGGGCTTGAAGCCCCGGAATCGGATCACAATGAAAAAGACCCTCTCCCCTCTCCTCCCCTCACAGCACACCTGCGGACACCTCGGAATCATGGGGCATGTTGGCGTCGGGCATGTGCACAGCAATGCCGGGTTTATTCAAGATGACTCCGTGGGGTTTACCCTCGCCGCCGGATTTTTAAAGGAGGCCTATCCCATCTCCACGCAGATTCGCCGCGTTTGGGTTGATGGCGATGCCTTTCTTGTAGAAACCGAGGAGGGCGGCGTGGGGCGTGCCGTGGCACGTCGGGGAATTACCGCCCATGAAGCCCGCCTTGCGGTGGCGGCCGAAGGGCGCGATGCCCTGTTCAGCCAGGGGATTGTGCAGTCTGTCTTTGGCCGCATGTATGGTCAGGGGGTGATGGAGCACGCGGTGGCCCTTCAGGCAGCTCTCTGTCTTGCCGTGGTGGAGAGTTTTCGGTTGACCCATCCCAGGCGTCTGACCTTTTCGTCAGAGGGTATTGAGGGTAATATTGGCCTTTGCGTCGGTGGGGTCGTTGAGCTGGAAGGCATTCCCGTGTCGATTCTTGCCACCGTGAACGCCACGGACGGTGGGCTTGGACCCGTGGAAGACCGGGAAGGCAATGTCTGTATAGGAGACAAGGCCACGGCCATGAAGGCGTTGGGGCTCGATCGCCTGCCCACCGTCATCGTGGAGAGCAAAGCCTTCGTGCCAGCCGTCGCCAAAGGGCTGGCACAGGATACACTTTGGGTTCGGTTTAACCGGGAGCACGATAACCCTGTGGTGGGTGAGGCCCTCGTGGCCGCAGGAGAAAAGCTGGGTGCAGCGCTCATCCACACGGATCAAGCGTATCTCAGAAGTGACACCGAGATGCGCCGTGCCGTCCAGGCTCTGGGTCGCAAAATTGCCGGATTGGGAGATGCCCTTTACCTGGCCGGTACCTCTGTGGAGAAAGTGCGGGTGATCGCCGAGCTGGCCACGTTGGTGAGTGAAGATGCTGGCGGGGTGACCTTTATGTCGGAAGCGCTTCATGCCCAGGTGGCGGGGGGTGGTTTGATGCCCGGGACCTCTGCGGTGCTCTCCATGGCCGTGTGTGAGCAACCCCTCAAAAAGACAGGGGCTCCAGAGCTGACGGAGGAAGACGCTCTGGCCTATCGTCATCTTCTGCTGACGGCGATTCCTTTGCTGAATGCCGAGATTGGCAGGGCTCAACAATTCGTAAGCGAAAGACTTTCAGTTGATCTCATGGAGAATATGTTGCATAGAATGGTTTCCATGTAACCAACAACCTTATCAGGTGCCGCTTTAGCGCGGCGCCTGGATCTTTTTGACGGAAATAGATGTATCATGGCAGAAATTAAAACGTACAGCGAACAGGTGACGGAATTCATTAAACGATCCATTCTGGAGGGGACCCTGAACCCGGGAGACAAGGTCAATGAAGTGCATGTGGCTGCCACCCTCTCCATCAGCCGGGCCCCTGTTCGTGAGGCCCTTCAAATGTTGACCCGTGAAGGCCTGATCATTTCTGTTCCTCAAAAGGGTAAGTACATCAACTGCCTGACCAAGCAGCAGATTAAAGAAAGTTATTTTACCGGAGGGGTGCTCGAAGGGGCGGCTGTGGCGGCTTCCATTCATGAATTTTCCGACGAAGACTTCGAAAAACTTCAGGCCATCGTGGATCGTATGGAGGTCGTCGCGTCCATGGAAACCGCGGCGGATTACATGCCGGCACTTGACGACAGGTTTCATGGCTTGCTGTTTTCAAAAACTGACAATACGCTTCTGGTGGAGCTTTCCCGGAGGTATTGTCATGGATTGTCAAAATTTCTCCTTTTCAGGTACTGGCGAAATCTTTTTTCTCCCCGAACGGTCTGGCTGCGTCATAAATCGATCCTGGATGCTTTGAAAACACGGGATCAGGTGACCATCGAGGGGGCCTTGCGTGAGCACTACATTGAATCCGGTTTTCGCATGTCCAAGTTCGGCTGTGAGCAGGACAATCCCTTGTGCAAGATCTGCAGGCAGTAATTTAATTTCCATAGGGAGACGGGAGCGTCGCGTCGCGGCGTTTTTTGTCTCCGGCGGTCATGAGATCGCTTTTTCTCTTCTTTTTCCTTCCCGATACACCCTTTTTGCCCCCCCCATACGCCATCGCCCTCAAAGAGCCGGGGCGGCTGACCCATTACGCGCTGTCATCACATATCTCGTCCATTCGGATGCCTTTCAGTCCGTAGGGTGCGGCTCCCGCACCGTTTAACGTCACGCAAACCGCCGGCCCCGTCTCAACACTTATAACAAAATGCGGCGTTGCAGGTTTATCGGACGTTAAGCGGTGCGCACGGCGCACCCTACATTTCACCTCGACATGGTTACCAAAGGACAGACCCTTTATACGGTTTCCTTCCTCGGTTTTCTGTCTGATTTTCGTGAAATATCCGGGCTAGTGCGTTTTAAACAGGGCCGTGACGCTGCCTGGGGCGGGGGCCGTGGTGATACGGCCGGTGGTGGGGTTCATATGGCGTCGGGTCACCCCGTCGGGGATATCAAACTGGGCGGGGGGACGGTTTGCCCAGGCGGCTTCCATGACGTCGGTCCAGATGGGCAGGGCGGCACGTGCCCCGGTTTCCAGGCGTCCCAAGGGGGCGTGGTTGTCGTTGCCCACCCAGACCCCGGCGGCGACGTACGGGGAAAACCCGAGAAAGAGGGCGTCCCGGTAGTTGTCGGTGGTGCCGGTTTTACCCGCCAGCGGCTTGCCCACGCGAAGGGCTTTTCGTCCTGTGCCTTCGGTGACCACGGCTGCGAGCATGTCGGTGATCACCGCAGCGTCGTCCCGGGTGATGGCCACGGCATGGGCCGGACGGCCTTCCCAGATAACCCGTCCGTCCCGATTTTCGATGCGGGTGATTCCCATGGGGGTCGACCTGACCCCTCGATTCGGAAAGACGGCGTAGGCCCGCGTGAGCTCCATCAGGTTGGTTTCCGCTGTGCCCAGGGCCAGGGAGAGGTTTCCGTGCAGGGGCGAGGTGATGCCTAAGCGGCGCGCGAAGGCGGCGACGTTGGCCACGCCGATGGAGTCGGCAAGGCGGACGGCGGGGATGTTTTTCGAAAGGGCCAGGGCTTTTCTTAACGTGACCTCTCCGCTGTATTTTTTGGAAAAGTTTTGGGGTTGCCAGGGCTTTTTACCCCGCCCCATGGAAAAAGAGACCGGAGAGTCCAGGATCAGCCGATTCTGGTCGAGCCCCTGTTCCACGGCCAGGCCGTAGACAAAGGGTTTAAACGAGGACCCGGGTTGTCGCTTGGCCTGGGTGGTCCGATTGAAGGAACTTTTTTTAAACTCACGGCCGCCGACCATGGCGAGGATGGCTCCGGTTTTGACATCCAGCATCAGCAGGGCGCACTGAGGATCGGGGTGTTTGATGTGGTGTTTCTTCATGCGTGATTCGAGGCGAGCCATATTTTTGGTGACGGAGGCTTCGCCCACGTGCTGGAGGGACAGATTGAGCGTGGTGTGAATGGTGAGACCCTCCTGGTAAAGACGGTCGAGCCCGACAATCCCGGCGAGCTCGCCTTTGATGTAGTCGATGAAGTAAGGGGCCTGGTGGACGCGTCCGCGTCGACCGGTCAGGGCCAGGGGTTCTGCCAGGGCCGCTTTGTAGGCTCGGGTGGTGATGCGGTGACGTTTGTGGAGGAGCTTTAAGACGAGGTCTCGCCGTCTGATGGCTTTTTTGGGGCTGACCAGGGGAGAGTACCGGGAGGGGGATTTGGGAAGCCCTGCCAGGAGAGCACACTCGGCCAGGGTCAGCTCAGAGACCCCTTTCCCGAAGTAAATGCGAGAGGCGGATTCCACCCCGTAAGCACCGCTGCCGAAGTAGATCTGGTTTAAGTAGAGTTCCAGGATCTCTTTTTTGGTGTAGCGTCGTTCCAGCTGGAAGGCGAGGATCGCCTCTTTGAGCTTGCGGTCGATGCTTTTTTCCCGGGTGAGAAAAAGGGTCTTGGCCAGCTGCTGGGTGATGGTACTGGCCCCTTCGACAAAATTTCGGGCGATGATGTCTTTGACGATGGCCCGGGCAATCCCTTTGATATCCACCCCATTGTGATTGTAGAAGTTTCGATCCTCGGTGTTGATGATCGCATTTTGGAGGTGGGTTGGGACAATGGCCAGGGGCACCGGGTCCCTTTTTTCTGCGTAGAATTCGGCCAGAAGCACCCCGTCCGCTGAATAGACCCGACTCACCGACGAGGGTTTAAAGGACTTCAGGGCTTCGATCTGCGGCAGGTCCCGGGTGGTCCCGAAAAAGAGACCGGCCATGAGGCCGGTCGCGGTGCCGATGACGAGAACGGCAATGAGGGTAATGACAAAACGTCGACTCATGGTTTTGGGTGGCCTTACCTTGTCGGAGTTCTATTGTTGTCGGGTCACGAGGATTACCGATGTGCCGACCGGGTCACGATTCCTTCGGCAGAGGTGCCCCAACGTCCGTGGCCATGATACGTGGGGCTTTCTCAAAAATCAACGGCTTCCTTGACGTGAATCAGGCGGCTGACCATCTCCTCAAGACCCTCGTCGGAGAAGGGCTTCATGAGAATGGCATCCACGGGGCTGGCGCCATCCCCGGCGGGCGGGGTTGCGTCGCTCTGGGTGGTGACCATCAGGATGGGAAGGCGTCTGCGGTCCGCATGCCGCCGCAGCTGGGAGGCCATGGTAAATCCATCCATCTCCGGCATGTTAAGGTCTGTGATGACCAGCCGGGGTGAGAGTCCTGGGATCTCACGAAGGGCCGTTTCCGGGTTGTCGAAGGCGATCACCTCAAACCCTGAGGCGTTGAGCTTTTTCATGTAGAGCATGAGCATCATCTTGGAGTCGTCGACGCAGACGATGAGCGGTCGGCTTGTCTGCATCCTTGAGGCCGCCTTTTTCACTCGGGCGGCAAGGGCGATGAATCGTTTTTTCTTTAAAAAACCGACACAGTGGTCTCGGACTTCAGGGTGGGCATACTGGGTCAGGTGCCGCTCGGTGAGCGCTTCAAAGCCTTCGATGGTGAACAGAAACCCAAGGGTGTTGTCCGACTGGGAGTCGATGAGGGCACCGATCACCCGGGCCGCCGTCTCGTCCCCAAAGGAGACAATGTTGGAGATCCCCCGGATGAGGTGGGTGGTGATGTTTCGGTCCACGGCACGGGCCGCGGCCATGCGCACCGCTTCGGAGTCGTCGGCAAGTCCCCGGGCCAGGTACAGCGCCCATTTGGGGGAGGGGAGTCGTCCTGCGGCTTCATAGACAGCGAAGCGGATATTGGGGTCGTCGGGCAGGGAGGTGAGAAGGCCCAGCAGGGGCGGGACGGCCTCCGGAGCGCCGCATCTGCCCAGGGCATTGACGGCATGGATGATGCCATTGGTGTCGGCCATGGTCAGATGGTGGGTCAGGGCACAGACCCCGGCACTGCCCGCAGCGGCAAAGATATCGATGGCCAGAGTCCGCAATTCATGATGGGTGGAGCCCAGAAGGGCCGCCACCGCAGAAAATCCAGCTTTGCCGGTTAAGGGCAGGGTCTCGGCAATACGCATGCCCTGGGGTGCGTTTTCTTCGCACAGGCATTTGATCAGGCTGGGTCCGTCGGTGCCGGCCAGTCCGAGGCTGGCCCGGCAGGCGGCGATGAGGACGATGCCGGAGCGGCTGATCGCGACGAGATCCAGGAGGCGGGGGAGGGCCTGGGGGAGGTCCAGTTCCACCATGGCGTCCGCCCAGAAGGAGAGGCGGTTCTCGTCCATGGGCCCAAAGGTGTTTCCGGCAAGAAACTGGCCGATAATCCAGTCTACCTCACCAAGCTTGCCTTTCTTTTTCAGGTCGTTGGTTAAAAATTTGATGATAGGTAGCCCCGGGGCTTCACAGCTCAGGAAGAGTTTTTTCAGCGTGAGGTGCCTGATCGACTCGGGGATGGTGGTAAAAAAAGGCATCAGGGCGCAGCCCTTGACGGCATCGTTGAAGTCGATGCAGTGGTTCAGTTCTTCAATGTACTGGCGTTCCGGGTTATCCATTAACGGCTCTCAGGCTGCTCAGGCGGGCGTTCGCCGGGGGCGATTGGCCCTGCAACTGATAAAATGTTGAGTTCAGGTAGCGTATCGGGACAAAGGGCGACTCCTCCTGGGAGAGAGATTCCGTGGATCCGATGAGGAGGGCGCCGTCGGGCTCGAGTTGACGGGAGAGATTGTCAAAAAGCCGCAGTCGGTCTTCTCGGGTGAAGTAGATGGCGACGTTGCGGCAGAGGATGAGGTCGAATTTACCGAGCCCGGCAAGGGAGGTCAGCAGGTTCTGCTTGCGAAAGGAGACCATGCTTCGGATTTCATCGCGGATGCGGTAGCCGTCCCCTTGAGGGGTAAAATAGCGGTTGAGCCGCGCGGGAGAGAGTCCTCGGGTGACTTCGAACTGGCTGTAGAGTCCGTAACTGGCGCGAGTGATGGCAGCATCGGAGATATCCGTGGCCACGAGCTGCAGGTTATACCCGTTTTTTTGCAGGCCCAGCTCCCTGAGGACCATGGCGGTGCTGTAGATCTCCTGACCCGTGGAGCTTGCGCTGCTCCAGATGCGTAAGGTCACAGGCCCGCCCTTCTTACTCTTGCGGTCGATGATGTCCGGGAGCAGCCGATACTGAAGCAGCTCAAAAGGGGTGCTGTCACGAAAAAAATAGGTTTCATTGGTCGAGATGGCGTCGATGATTTGTCGCTCAAGGGCATGGGATGACTCGGTCCGGGCTCGGGTGAGCAGTTCCAGATACGAGTTGCAGCCGTTCTCTACGGCAATCTGGCCCAGGCGCGTTTCGATAAGGTACTCCTTACCCGGAGCCAGAGTAATGCCGGAGATTCCGTAAATGTATTTGGAAAGCGCTTGAAATTCGCTTTCGGTGACCTTCAATCGATTCATCGGACCTGCTTGTTGTTGCGAGGTTATCGCCGTCTCTGAGCTCAGGGTAAGGGGGGTGCCTTTGGGCACACGACCCCCTCTGCGTCTCGGCAATGGGCCGGATGCCGGGTTCCTTCGCTGCATTGAAAGGCGTTATTTGAGTGTGTTGATCAGCGCACGGGCCATTTCGGAAAGGGGCACGACTTTGTCCGTGATCCCGGCCTCTGCAGGCGCCTTGGGCATCCCGTAGACGGTGCAGCTGGCCTCATCCTGGGCTAAAATAACCGCCCCGTTTTCATGCATTTTCTGCAGCCCTTTAAACCCATCCTGGCCCATGCCGGTCATAATAATGCCGGTGGCGCGTCCCACGTAGTGACCGGCGATGGAACGGAACAGGTAGTCCACCGAAGGTCTGCAGCTGTTTTCAGGGGGGTCGTCGGTGATGCGGACCAGGCGGTGAATGCCGTCCCGGTGGGCTTCCACACGCATCTGTTTGCCCCCTGGGGCGATCAGGGCCAGACCGGGCTTGAGCAGATCCCCGTCTTCAGCTTCCTTGACCTCGATGGCGCATTTGTTGTTGAGGCTTCCCGCCAGAGATTTGGTAAAGACCGGAGGCATGTGCTGCACAATGAGAAGAGGCACACCGATGTCAGCGGGGAGCTTGGGAAGCATCGCCGCCAGGGCGTTGGGACCGCCGGTGGAGATTCCGATGGCCACCACTTCCGACGGCCTGCTGACGGTGCGTGGAATCCGTCTCGGCGGGGGAGTGACCGGGATGACGGTCTTTTTCTCTTTTGATTCCCGCGGGAGAACAGTGCGCGCCAGGGTCGCGCGGGTATTGCTGAGACGGGATCGGAATTTTTTTTCCTGAATCAGGGAGGTGATCGCCGGCGTCAGTTGCGCCCGGATTTTCTCCATATTTTCAGCGGCCGTACCGGACTGGGGCTTGGTGATAAAATCGAAGGCTCCGAGCTCCAGCGCACGGATCGTCATATCCCCCCCCTTCGTGGTGAGGGTGGAAAGCATAATAATGCGGGGTAATTTGGTCCCCGTTTTTTTTAGTTGTTCCAAGAGTTCAAGGCCGTTCATCTCTGGCATTTCAATATCCAGGGTGATGAGGTCGGGCTTGAAGGTATTGATTTTGGTGAGGGCAAATCGCCCGTTGGCGGCGGTACCACATACCTCGGCACCGGGGATCGACGCAATGACATCTCCGATGACTTTACGATAGAGAATGGTGTCGTCAACCACCATGATTCTGATGGGATCCATTGGGATGCCTCCAGGAAGCAAGAAGGGTTTCAGCTGCAACGAAAATGAGTGATCGTTCCGGGGTGGATGGGCTTCCCGTAAGGGAAGGCCCCTGCCCCCCTGTTTCATCCGAAGAGTCGTCACGACTCCGGTAGAAATGAAAGGACGTATCACTGAATCACGATTTGGGCGACACTTTTTGTCATAACGTCGGCACAAAGAGCGTTTGTCAGCTTTCTGCAAGGACCCGTTCAATGTCCAGAACACCGATGAGTCCCGCGTCGGTTTTGACGACCCCTTCGAAGTAACTTCCTTCGATTCCGCCGAGGTTGGCGGGGGGGGGCTCGACGTGACGGGGGTCGGCACTCATGACGTCGCTGATACGATCCACGAGGAGGCCGATGTGTTCGCCCATGGAGTCTACGATGATGTTCCGGTTGTCCTTGTCCCGGGTGATGGGAGACAGGCCGGTTTTCAGTCCGAGGTCGATGACGGTGACGATGCGTCCGCGAAGGTTGAGCACCCCCACCACATAGTCGGGGGATTGGGGCACCCCGGTGACGTCGATCTGTTTGTTGATCTCTTGAATTTTAAGGATGTCGATGCCGCACTGGGCCTGCCCTACGAAAAAGGTGGCAAGCTCCAGCATGGATGAAGCACCGTTTCTTTTTATCTGTTCATTCATGGTGTGTCTCCTACGGGTGATGGGGTTGCCTGTTTACAGGGAGAACTCTCGAACCACATCAATCAGCTTTTCCCGGTCCAGTTTGATCTGATAACTGTCGATGCCGGCTTCTTTGCCTTTGTGCATGTCCCGTTCGCTGGCAAGGGAGGTGAGGGCCACCACGGGCAGGTGTCCGTATGTCGCGGATGCCTTGACTTTTTTGGTCAACTCAAAGCCGTCCATGTTGGGCATCTCAAGGTCGGTGAGGACCACGGTGAATTCGTCGTCTGTTTTTTGCAGGTAATCCCACGCCTCGGCACCGTCTTCGGCGGTGGTGACGATAAACCCTTCGTCGTTTAAGAAGTTGGAGACCTGGTTGCGGAAGAAGGCGGAGTCTTCGGCGAAGAGGATGCGAATCTCGCTGCTCTTGGCTGTGAGGTCCGGCCCGGTGGGGCGATTCTCTTCAAACCAGGTGGGGTTAACGGTCCGAACCAGCTCAAAGATGTCCACCATGAGGGTGGTGTGGTCTCCGACGATCAAGGAGCCCATGATCCCGTTCTGCTTGAGGGTGGAGGCGTCCACGTTCAGGTCTACTTCCACAGCATCCACCGGCGGGGTGACGAGAAGGCCTGTCTCCCTGCCTCCCACTCGGAAGACGACCACTTCGTACTGGTCGCTGTCCGGAACCTTGGCCACATTGGCCACTTCCGAGATCTCATTTAGGGGAAGGCTGCCGCCACGGTATTGGATCACCCGGCGTCCGCCCACCTCTTCAATGTCACTGGATTTTACGCGCTCAATGCGTTCCACCAGGTTGAGGGGGGCTGCAAAGTGTTCGGTGTCGCTGCCTTTAAATGTGAGCAGGGCCGTGCGGTCGCTGCCGGCGGCGCCGTGTTCTTTTGCCGAGGCCTCTTCAGCGGCGCTGATGGCTTTGGTGGAGGTCTCGTTGAGGCGGCCCATCTTGGCCAGAGAGGCGACATCCAGGATGAGGGCGACACGTCCATCGCCCATGATGGTGGCACCTGCGTAGCCGTCACTTTTGCTCAGGTGACGCCCGAGGGGCTTCACCACGATCTCTTCAGAGTCCCGGAGTTCGTCCACCACCAGGCCGTATTTGAAGTTTCCAGCGGAGACCACGGCGATGTTGATGGCGCTGTCGCTTCGATAACGCCTGTCGTCACCGGTTCGGAGTTCACGGATCTCTTCGGGAAGTTCATCCTCATCGCCCTGGCGGCGGTCGGCGAGGTTGCGGCGTTTGTCCGGATAAATCTTTCCATCTTCGGGGTGCACAAAGGTGGGATCAATTTCTAAGAGATCGGTGAGACGCAAGAGGGGTAAAAGTGCACCACGGAGTCTGACGACGTCGGCGTTGCCGACCTTTTCAATCCGATCTTTAACCTGGGCGGCGGGGATGCGCAGAAGCTCGTCGAGGTTCACCTGGGGAATGGCGTAGCGCTCGTTCTCCACCGAGACGATCTGGCTGGGGATAATGGCCAGGGTCAGGGGGAGCTTGATGAGAATCGTGGTCCCTTTGCCGGGCTTGGAGTGGATGTCGATGATGCCGCCGAGCTTATCGAGGTTGGTTTTTACCACGTCCATGCCCACACCGCGGCCGGAGACATCGGTGACCTGGCGTGCGGTGGAGAATCCCGGTAAGAAGATGAGGCCCACCTTCTCTTTGGTGCTCATGACAGCCACGTCGGACTCGCTGAGGAGCCCTTTTCTGACGGCTGCTGACGCCATGGCTTCGCCATCGATGCCGCCGCCGTCGTCGCTGATCTCAATGTTCACCTGGCCCGCTTCGTGGAAGGCCTTGAGGAAGATGCGGCCGGTGGGGGACTTGCCCAGTCGGCTGCGCTCTTCGGGAGACTCAATGCCGTGGTCCACGGAGTTTCGTACCAGGTGGGTGAGGGGGTCGTTGATGGACTCGATGATGGTTTTATCGAGTTCAACGTCCTTGCCTTCAATGAAGAGATCGACCTTTTTGTTCAGGGTCCCTGAAAGGTCCCGGACCACGCGGGTAAATTTGTTGAAGACGTTGGAGATCGGCTGCATACGGGTTCGCATGATGGCCTCCTGGAGTTCGGAGGTGATCATGTCGATGCGCTGGCCGGAGGTCTCCACGGCGCGCGTGTTGCTTCCCGTGATGCCCTGCATGAGTTGGTTGCGGCTGAGAACGAGTTCACCGGCCAGGGTCATGAGCGTGTCGAGGAGTTCCAGGTTGACGCGGATGGAGGTCTGCCCTTTGCTTCGCGTGTCCGTTTCCGTGGGGCGCGCTTCGGAGGGCTCTGCTTTGGGTGTGGGGGCAGATACAACGGGCTGCGGTTGAGGCGCAGGCGTTGGGAGAACCGGTTCGGGGGTGCTTTGAGCCAGTGGCGCGGGAGCGGCTTGGGCCTCTTCGACGATCTCCTGTATATCGGTTTCGGCTCCGCCGATAAGCGGCGTGATGTCCAGCACGGAGGATTCATCCAGGTCGGCGAGCAGTGGGGCGATGTCAGGCTCAATAATGGAGGCAAAGAGGACGAGGAAGGGACGATTCCCTTCGCTGTCGGGTGCCGCCACAGGATCCGTGGAGTCCAGGATCATGCCGCTGTTGCTCAGGGTGGTCAGCACCTCGTTGACCACCTTGCCCTGATCGGCGATGTCCCGGTTCAGGTCATACGTAAGCCGGTAGATGTATTTGCCCTGCTTCAGAACTTTGCCAAGTTCTTCCGTGTCTACCGTGAAGGGGGACAGGGGGTCCTTATCGGGCTCTTCTGTCTGCGCATCACGGGTCCCGGGAGTGTCGGGCAGGCTGTCGATGGCGATGAGGGCCTCGACAAAACGGGAGATGTCAGCCTCGTTGCTGGTGTCGATGTTGTTGATCAGCTCCGTCAATTTATCGAAGGCGGTGAGCAGGGTGCTGATGACCCCAGGGGTCGGCTCGAGCTCCCCGTTGCGCATCATGTTCAAAGCGTTTTCCAGGTTATGAGAGAGCTCCTTCACCGCCGTGAGTCCCATGAAACCTGCCCCCCCCTTAATAGAGTGGGCTGCTCGAAACACATTGTTGATCAGCTCTTCACCGTTTTCAAGCCCTGCCTCTTCGATGGCCAGGAGGTCACTTTCGATGTCCGAAAGGTGCTCCAGGGACTCTTCCACGTACATTCGTAAGGTGTCGTCATCTTCAAAAATCATTGCATATACCTCCAGCTCAGCCGGTCAGGTGCATTGGATGCCTTGTCCGTTGGACATGTTATTTTCATTTTATCGTTCTTATCGGCAGGAAACGGAGATTACTTATATTTTTTTTTAAAAAAAGGCCGATTTCGTGTTTCTTGGGCCGGATGGCTAAATATTGGATGCTGAGAGGGTAGAAATGACTGGTATGATGGATAATTATTTGTCTGGTAAGGAAAGGGGTGCGGAAGGTATTATTTGCCTTTCCCGGATAACTGCCATATAATTCAATCAAATTTCTGGCCGGGAACATCGGCTTTATTGGTAAGCGGGCTTCTGGCCCGCTTTTTTTCTCCGGAGTCTGCGTTCTTATGAATGGTTTTTTGACGGTTTCGTGGAGTGCGGCTTTTGTAGCAGGCCTGCTCTCGTTCTTTTCCCCCTGTGTTCTGCCGTTGGTCCCTGCTTATTTTACCTTTATTACCGGCCTGTCTCTCGAAGATTTGAATACGGGGGGGGCTGCGGTTCGGAAGCAGGTGATTCTTGCCACCCTTGCTTATGTCCTGGGGTTCTCCTTTATCTTTGTGCTTCTGGGGGCTGCTGTTTCATCCCTCGGTGGTTTTTTTTACGATCATAAGGAGTGGCTCAGAATCGGTGGCGGGGTGCTGGTGATTTTATTCGGGCTTCATTTTATGGGTGTGCTTCGTATTTCCGGGCTGGAGTTTGACAAACGACTCAAGGTCCGTCGGAAGCCTCTGCACCTTTTCGGTGTGTTTGTGGTGGGCATGGCCTTCGGGGCGGGGTGGAGTCCCTGTATCGGCCCCATGCTGGGCTCCATCCTGGTCCTTGCCGGGAACCAGGAGACGGTGGCCAGGGGGATGGCCCTGCTTTCGGTGTATTCCGCCGGGCTGGCTCTGCCCTTTATCCTGATCTCTGTCTTTATCGGTGGCATGCTTGGTTTTTTAAAAAAAGCGCAGCGGGTGTTGCCTTACGTGAATAAAGTGGCCGGTGTGCTGCTTGTGGTCGTGGGGATTGTGCTTTTGACCGGCTCGATCAATACCCTTGCAATCCTTTAACCGTTATGGTTTTTTGTTAATTATGGTAAGAAACCCATTTAAATCGGCAGGCCTGACGGGGCCCCTCATGGGGGGCGATCCCTTGCCTTTTTCCCTGTGGAGAATGTTATGCGTAAAGCCTTGAAATCGTTTTTGACGATTTTTATCTGTGTGTCGGTCACCGCCGTTTCCGCCCAGGCTCTGGAGAGTACGCCCGGCGGTATTCAGTGGCAGTCGTATGATGCCGGGCTGGCCCTGGCGGCTTCCAGCGGCAAGAAAATATACGTCAATTTTCACGCGGACTGGTGCACCTATTGTACGAAAATGGCCAACACCACCTTTAAATCAAAAAAGGTGATTGCCTTTTTGAATGAATATTTTGTTCCGGTGCAAGTGGATACGAATAAAGAAAAAGCGCTGGCCCGAAAGTTCAAAGTGCGGGGCCTGCCTCTCAGCTGGTTTCTTGATGAGGGCGGGAACCCGATCAATTTTCGGGCGGGGTATATGGATCCCAGTGAGTTTCTGAACATGTTACAGTTCATGGTGAACGAAGGGTAGAAACAGTCAATGAGTGCGATGGCCCCATTTGATGTAACCGCAGCCCGGGAGCGTATTTGTTCCACGGAGCATCCCGATTCGGCCGGGGAGCATTTGAAAAAGGCATCCGTGTTTATGCTTTTGCGTTCTCCGGAGACCTCTCCCACCATCCTGGCTATTTTGAAGGCCGATAACAAGGGCTATCCCTGGGCCAATCAGGTGGCCCTCCCTGGGGGACACCAGGACCCTGTGGATTTTTCTCCCCTTGCCACGGCGTATCGTGAGTTGGAGGAGGAGACCGGGATTCTTTCGTCGGAGGTGGATTATATCGGATCCCTGGGGCATTTTCAGACCATCAATAGTACCGAAATCGAGGCGTTCTTCGGGATTTGGGAAGGGGATGAAGAGGAGGTGGTCTACGACGCCTCTGAGATTGCTCGGATCGTGATGATCCCCCTGAAGAACCTCGTAAAAACCCATCATGAAAAAGCGTATACCGGCCGTGTTCCCGGGTGGGAGGAGTTGCTTTATCCGGTGGAGGATATGACGGTGTGGGGGGCCACGGCCCGGATTTTACATTATTTTACCGAGTTGCTGTTGGTCTGAGTCGGCAATGGCTGCCCGGCTGGAGTGTCCGTCTATTCTATGGAGGGCTTCCTGGGATGGATCAATGGAAACACTGCCCTGGTGAACGCGGTGGCGTCAGCAGGGCAGTTTTGCGTTTACCGGCAGGCCGGTTTATTTTCCGAAGAGTTTGATGCGGATGGTGTGCAGGAGGTGGGAGACGAAGATCCACACCGCCAGGATGATCAGCAGGGAGGGAATCCAGATATGTTTTTCCCATGGCGACTCCGTCAGGCAGACCTCCAGCCCCACCCCACCGAACAGGGCGGAGACAAGGGCGATCAGGATGAGAATACGTGAGGTGACGCGGGACCGATACAATCCACCGATGGCCCGTTTAAGGCCGGGGGGAGACCCTCCTGCGGAGAGTCGTGAGGACCGTTTTTCTTCGAACATGGTGATCTCCTGTCGTCCCTTTTCTCTGCCGATGGATGCGTTCTCTTGAAGGGGCGTTTGGTTCCTGTCTGTCTGTATAAGAGTCGACTCGATGAACGGTGATTACGTGGGTTGTGTAGAAGGAATGTAGCATGACTTCACCGTTCATTGGGACGGCTTTTTTTTGTGTTTCCTGTCAATGAACGGAATTGGCTTTTTTTTCACCTTTCTGGGACGGAAATATAAGTAGGATACCGCTTCGTGATCCTTGTTTACAAACGTGACAACGCGTCTACATCCTTGAATTTTTTCGGGATATGCGTGGAGGTGTCCCGGAGGGGGAATATACAATATATGGGAAAAGGCTCTTGACACTGCCTATATATTGTGTAAACTTGGGTTGTCTTCGGGTCTAACTGAAGGCGTAGAAACCCCCGGGACCTTACCCGGCACCCGCTTTCACGATGCCGTATCCTCTTGGGACGGCCAAGCTGAAAATTGAGTCCTTGGAATCCTGAAAAATCAGGTGACTCCATGCTCTATGGGGTAATTCATGCAGAATAATAGGGATATTCACAATATAATCTATGACAACGGTGGTGAATCACAGGCTCTACATCAGTGACGCACCATGTCCGTTGTGTCATGTCACATCGTTACCGAATTGAATGGCAGGGATGACCTCTGGCTCGAGGCCTGTCGGTCGGTATCTTTCCAATAAAAAAAATCCGATGTAAGCAGTCTTTACAAAATACAAGAGGAGATGGTGGTTTCATTGTCAGCGGCTGTCCATGGGGATGCGTATGCGCATCGCGGCTCCCCCCCAGCCCAAACCATGGTGTGTGACGATGAGACCGGGACCGTAACCTGACTGTCACTAAATGAGATGCGCCCTTGATGCAGAGGGCGAGGATGTCTCTTCAGTGCGGTCCGTGTAAACCTGTGAACGTTAAAGATGAAGAAGGGGTATGCATTTGTTCGATCGAATAAAAAAACGAAACGGTAGTGTGGTTGAATTTGATTCTTCCAAGATAACAGCGGCCATCTCTAAGGCGGGGAAGGTGACAGGGGAGTTCGGGGAGCGGGAAGGCAAGATGCTGACCATGAAGTTTCTCAGCATGGCGCGTACCCTTCGTCTGGGTGCGGTCCCTGACGTGGAGGAGGTTCAGGACATTGTGGAGCGAGTGCTCCTGGATTCTCCGTTTTACAAGACCGCCAAGGCTTATATTCTCTACCGTGAGCAGCGTGCCCAGATTCGAAACATCACCATCAAGGCCAACACCGAGCTGATGGACAACTACATTAAAAAGCTCGACTGGAAGATTAAAGAGAACAGCAACATGAGCTACTCTCTCCAGGGCCTGAACAACTACATCTCCTCGGATATCACCGCAGAGTACTGGCTGAACCGGATTTATCCCAAGGCCATCCGTGAGGCGCACAACGAAGGGGATCTCCATATTCATGACTTGAGCCTGCTTTCCGTTTACTGTGTGGGCTGGGATCTTCAGGATCTTTTACGCGTGGGATTCAAGGGCGTGGCCGGCAAGGTCGAGAGCACTCCGCCCAAGCATCTTCGGACCGCTTTGGGTCAAATCGTAAACTTTTTCTACACCCTTCAAGGGGAGGCGGCGGGCGCCCAGGCCATCAGCAACTTTGATACCCTCCTGGCTCCCTTTATCCGCAAGGACGAGCTTCCGTATGACAAGGTGAAGCAGGCGCTTCAGGAGTTCGTTTTCAACATCAACATTCCCACCCGTGTTGGATTTCAGACGCCTTTTACCAACATCACCATGGACCTTGTGGTACCGAAAAACCTCAAAGACACCCCCATTCTTATCGGCGGCGAGGATCTTGACGAGACCTACAGCGAGTTTCAGGAAGAGATGGATACCCTGAACCGCGCCTTTGCCGAGGTGATGATGGAGGGGGATGCCAAGGGGCGTGTGTTTACTTTCCCCATTCCCACGTACAACATCACCGTGGATTTCGACTGGGACAATCCCAACCTCGATATGATCTGGAAAATGACGGGACGCTATGGCATCCCCTACTTTTCCAACTTCGTCAACTCCGACATGAGCCCTGACGACGCACGGTCCATGTGCTGCCGCCTGCGGTTGGACAACCGAGTCCTTCTTAAACGCGGCGGAGGCCTTTTCGGAGCCAACCCCCTGACCGGCTCCATCGGTGTGGTGACGCTGAACCTGCCCCGCATCGGCAAACAGGCCAAAACCGAAGAGGCTTTTCTGGCGAGACTGGATGAGTTGATCCAGCTGGCCAAGGAGAGCCTGGTGATCAAGCGCAAGATTCTCGAAGAGTTCACCGAGAAGAATCTCTACCCCTACTCCAAGTTTTACCTGCGCCACATCAAGGAACGCTTCGGTATTTACTGGAAGAACCACTTTTCCACCATCGGCATCATCGGGATGCAGGAAGCCCTTGAAAATTTCATGGGCAAGGGGATCGCCGATCCCGAAGGCAACGCAATGGCCTTGCGTATTCTGGATCACATCCGTGGCCGCCTGGAAGAGCTTCAGGATGAGACCGGCGATATTTTTAACCTGGAAGCCACCCCCGGTGAAGGCACCGGTTATCGACTGGCCATGAAGGATAAGAAGCGGTACCCCGATGCGGTTTGTGCCAATGAGGAGGCGTTCCGAAACGGCGATGACCCTTTTTATACCAACTCCACCCATCTGCCGGTGAATTACAGCGACGATCTCTTTGAGGTGCTGGATCTCCAGGATGAGCTCCAGACCAAGTACACTGGCGGCACGGTGCTTCACATGTTCCTGGGGGAAGAGGTCACCGACGTGGAAGCCGTGAAGGCCCTGGTAAAAAAAGTGTCCGGCAATTACCGCCTGCCTTACTTTACCCTGACCCCTACCTTCAGTGTCTGCCCGTCCCATGGGTATATCTCTGGAGAAGTCCCGATATGTGAGAAGTGCGGGAGCACAACGGAAATCTACTCTCGTGTGGTGGGTTACCTGCGGCCTGTTTCTCAGTGGAATAACGGCAAGCAGAGTGAATTTACCATGCGTCAGACCTTTAAGGTGGCTTAGCCCGGATATTTCACGAGTCGAGTGCATCCATATTCAAGGCATCAGAGCTGCAGATGTAGTGGTTTACCTCAAAGCTCTGATAACGCAGAAGATGGGTGCACTCGGCTCGCCCGAAGGGTGAGAAAAGTGAGTAGAAAATGGTGAATTACATTTTGCATTTTTGAAATGTCTATATATTTATTGGTAACAAGCTACAATAACTCATTATTGTCTTGGTATGGTCGTTTTTTCATGAAATATTCGGGTTAGCCCCGAGGGTTGATCAGCACAGGGTTCGGTGAGTACACTGAGCCTTCATGTTTGTGTCGGGGCCGATTTTTTCTTGCAGGAAAGATCGGCCCCGACTATTTTAAGCGGCACATGCCCGGACGCCGTCCGGGCGTCTGGTGATGGAAGGAGTCGGCTGGATATGATTATCGGCGGTTTGAACAAATGCTCGCTCATTGATTACCCCGGAAAGATCGGGGCGGTGGTCTTTACCTATGGCTGCAATCTCACTTGCCCTTATTGCCATAACGCAGGGTTGGTGTCGGCGGGAGGGCCTGAGACCCCGTATGAGGTCGATGCGGTGCTCGATTTTTTAAAGCGTCGGGTTGGGCGTCTGGACGCCGTGGTGGTCAGTGGTGGGGAACCCTGCCTTCACAACGATCTCCCCGAGTTTATCGGCACGCTGAAGGCGATGGGGTACCTGGTGAAGCTGGACACCAACGGCAGCCGTCCGGCCATGCTGAAATCCCTGATGGAGCAAAATCTGGTGGATTATGTGGCCATGGATATTAAAACAGACCCGGCCTCTTATGAGCCTTATCTTTCAAGTCGCTCCATCGAGGTGGAGCTCCGGGAGAGTGTGTCGGCCATTTTGCATTCGGGGCTGCCCCATGAATTTCGGACCACCTGCACCTCCCCTTTTATCGATGAAGCCGTCCTTGACACCATCACCTGCATGATTGAAGGCGCGGAGCTTTATGCTCTGCAGGAGTTTAACCCCAAGCACACCCTGAATCCCGAATTTTTTAATGATCATGAAGGGATTTCTCCGGCGCTTCTCAAACGGTTCAAGCTTGTGGCCGAGGGGAAGGTCGGGCGCTGTGTTCTCAGGATGACGTAATGTGACATGGTGGCTTCGTGAAGAACGTGCCCAGGATTGGCGTTGATCGCCGTTTCTCGGATTGTTTTCGATTCTGTCATGATGTGCGTCTGTGGAGGTGAGCCATGACGGTGATCGGCAACGTGCCCGAACCCATTTACGCAGAAATAGACCTGAAGTGTATTGCTGCGAACACACAAATTTTGAAAAAGCATGCCGGCAAGGCGAAGCTCATGGCGGTGGTGAAGGCCAATGCCTATGGCCACGGAGCCGTACACGTGGCCCGGACCGCCCTTGCCCATGGAGCCTCCTGGTTAGGCGTTGCGCGGCTTTCTGAGGCGGTCACCCTGCGGGAGGCGGGCCTTGACGCCCCCATTCTTATTTTGGGGCACACCTCGGCTGCAGGGGTCCCTCTCCTGCTGCGGTATGCGCTTCGTCAGGCGGTGGTGGATGCTGACCATGCCCTCTCTTTAAGCCGTGCCGCGGAAAAAGAGGGGGGTCGTGTGTTGGGGCACATCAAGGTAGACACCGGCATGGGCCGTGTGGGCTTTGATGCGGTGCCGCAACCGATGGACGCGTCGGCGCTGTGCTGTGCGGAGTCTATCCTCGGGGCCGCGTCCCTTCCGGGGCTCTACGCCGAAGGTATTTTTACCCATTTTGCCACCGCGGATGAAGTCGACCTGGGCGATGCCCGGGAACAATTGGCCCGGTTTTCCGCGGTTCTCTCTCACCTTGAGGCCCGGGGGCTCACCTTTGACGTCCGTCACGCCGCTAACACGGCCGGTATCTTTACGATGCCTGAAGCCCATTTTGATATGGTGCGGGGGGGCATCTCCCTGTATGGATTGAACCCCTCCCGGGATGTCCGTGTGGAACACCTGGGCGTTCAACCTGCCATGCAGGTCAAGGGGTGTATTGTTCAGCTCAAGCGCGTACAGAAAGGGGGCTGCGTCAGTTATGGCGGTTCCTGGAAGGCCGAAAAAGAGACCTGGGTGGCAACGGTGCCTTACGGTTACGGGGATGGGTATCCCCGGTTTTTGTCGGGGCGTGGGCGCATGCTGGTGCGGGGAGAAAGTGCCCCTGTCCTGGGACGGGTCTGCATGGATATGACCCTGATTGACGTGACCGGTATTGACGGCGTCTGCGTCGGGGATGAGGTGGTGATCATGGGCAGCCAGGCCGAGGCCGTCGTTTCCGCCGATGAGATTGCGGACATCATTGATTCCATCAATTATGAGGTAACCTGCATGGTCGCTTCCCGGGTACCCCGGGTCTATGTGTCCTAAAAACGGAAGAGGGGAGTGAACGCTCCCCTGTAGCCATGTGGGTGATAAACCCTCAAAATTTTAGTATGTTATTTGCCTACCTGGTATTTTCTAAAATCAGTTCCCTCCTTTGTGACCCTCTATTATTCTATCCTTACGTGATCTGTCTTGACCGATATCCTTTGGTTTTTTATGATTGGGTGTTTGTTTGAATAGCTATTATTGCTGATGGGCTTCCAAAAAATTGTGGACTCGTCTGTCGATAAACAGGCTGTTGCGGTCCCCCTATACGTCCTCTGGCTGATGTGCCGGGATGTGCCGTGCAGCGGGGTTATTTGTTATGTTGCCATTATGTTAAGGAAAGGGTTGCAGTGGCAGTTTTGTTTGGATCGGCGAACACAGCGGTAAAAATTAAGGGATATGGGGACGGGTTTTTGCTCTCCGTGGACCCAAAGGCCTCAGAAGATCACATCCTGAAAGCCACCATTCGGATTTTTCGCCAGCTCAGAAATCTTGCGGCGGGTGCTCTGGTTCAGGTAGATGCCGGAAGCTGGTCCGGGTCAGCCCTCTGGGCGGATCGTCTTGCGCTGGTGTTGCAGGATCGTTTTGCTGTCTCCGGTGTTCTGCCCTACGGGGAACCACCGGAAAGCCAGGGGGCAGAGATGATTGCCACGCCCTCTGTTCTAGAGACCCAGGTTCTGACAGGGCGGGTGCGCTCCGGGCAGAGGGTGAACTCGGAACGGCATCTGGTGGTGTTGGGAGATGTGAACCCGGGGGGCGAGGTGGTGGCCGGAGGCGATATCTACGTGATGGGCAGCCTGCGTGGAACCGCCGTGGCCGGTAATCCCAGTGACTCATCCTCCATTGTCATGGCCCTGGATTTCCGGCCCATGCAGTTGCAGGTGGGGCCCCATGTGGCCGATCATCATGTGCCGGCAAAACCGGGACGGGTAGAATATGCCTTTGTCGCCGCCGGGCGGGTGGTGGTGGCCGACTATCTGGATGAAAATCCCTTTGCCAAAGCCCCGGTTCTCACCTGGAGAACTTAGGCAGGGCCTCCGCATCGCCGCTTGCTGTTTTTTTGTGGCGCGCTGCAGGGCTGGGTCCCCTTTGATAACACGATGTCTTTTAGCAGGCGCATCGTCAACGTGAAACACACGGACAGGAGAGTTGGATACGTGAAAGGCAGAGTGATCGTGATCACATCGGGTAAAGGCGGTGTGGGCAAAACGACGGCAACGGCTTCCATCGGTGCGGCCCTGGCCCTTAAGGGCAAGAAGACGGCCGTGGTGGATATGGATATCGGACTGCGCAACCTCGATGTGGTGATGGGGTTGGAAAACCGGATCGTCTTTAACGTGGTGGATGCGGTGAAGCACAAGTGCAAATCCTCCCAGGTGGCCATTAAGGACCGGCGCATCGACAACCTTTTTCTCATCCCCGCCTCCCAGAGCGACAACAAGAACACCATGAGTCCGGATGAGGTGACGGCCTTTATCTCCGAGATTCGAAGCGACTACGATTTTATCCTGATCGACTGTCCTGCGGGCATTGAACAGGGCTTTGAAAACGCCGTGGCCGCAGCGGACGACGCGGTGGTGGTCTGCATGCCCGAGGTCTCTTCCATTCGAGATGCAGACCGTATTATCGGCTTGCTCCTGGCCAAGGAGATTGTGCCCCGACTCGTGGTGAACCGTATTGTGCCCCAGATGGTGGCGCGCGGTGATATGCTCAGTCACGAGGATGTGGTGGATGTGCTTTCGGTGGAACTGCTGGGCCTTGTGGAGATGGATGAGCAGGTGATTGTCTCCACCAACACCGGGGTTCCCCTGGTGATGCAGAAGGACTCCAAAGCGGGGCGCGCGTTTGAGCGCATTGCCGGACGTCTTGCCGGACAGACCGATTTGCCTATCGAAGTGCCCCGGACGGACAGTGGCTTCTTTAAACGCCTGGGTCGGAAAATGGGCCTGGCAAGGTAAGGGGGAGATGATGCTGAACCTGTTACAGAAGATGATGGGAAAAGAGGCACCCCGGAGCAGTGATGTGGCCAGAAAGCGTCTGAAGCTCGCCTTGGTGTGTGACAGCCTGGAGGTCTCCGATGAGGTGCTGCATAACTTGCGGGAGGATCTGCTGGATGTCATTTCCACTTATTTTGAGATTGACAGAAAAGGGTTTACTCTGGATATTGATAAAACCGAAGATTACTCTGCCCTTGTGATGAATACCCCGATTTTGTCGGCCCTTCGCCGGTAAGGCACAGCGTGCTGTGTGTGCTTTGTCGCCGGGCCATTCCAAGAGGGCCCCAGGGAAGACCCGGGGGTGCCGTGTTACGAAATGATATGAGAGGATTCCATGGATCTCACCCATGACCTGCTGCCGACCATTCCGCTGTTCCGTTCCCTGGACACCGACAGCCTTGCGCGTATTGCCGCCGCCGTGAAACCTGTCACGCTTAAACCGGGAGAGGCGCTCTTTCGCAAAGGGGATGACGGCAACGAGATGTACATTATTGAAGAGGGCGCCGTGAAGATCGTTCTGCCTTCCAGCGTGGGGGAAGAGATTATCCTGACCGTCTTGAGGGAGCCCTCTTTTTTTGGCACCATGTCGATGTTTGATGGACAGAGCCGAAGCGCCGATGCCGTGGCCATGACCCCGAGCCGCCTACTGGTCCTTGAACGTGACTCCTTTATTCATATCCTCCAGGAAGACGAACACGCCCTTCGCACTCTTTTGTGCGACCTCTCCTCCATGATTCGTAAAACAGACGACCTCCTGGAAGGTCTCTGTTTTTTCAGTATTTCCACCCGCCTTGCAAAATGTCTCTTGGAGTTGGCCGAACAGGCCTCAGATGGAAGTGACCATCCCGTGGAGATCGATCTTACCTTTACCCAGAAAGAGCTGGGTGAGATGGTGGGGGCCACCCGGGAAAGCGTGAACCGCGAGCTCAAAAAATTTCGGGAAGAGGGCATTATTCATTTGAACCGGGGGATTATCACGATTTCCGACTGGGACGCACTTGAAGAACTCGCCATGCCCATCGATTTTTAAACAGAGGGCCATCCCAGAGAACGTATCGACCACTATAAAAAAGGTAACGGCTGAGTTCCTGATAACGGAAAATGCTCGGGTGACGAGCTGAATTCCCGCGGAAACGAGTCCCCGGCAGCGCTGTCGGGGACTTTTTTTGTTTTTTTGGAACTATTCATCTTATGCCTCCGGCGGCAAGGGTGGCGAAGCCACTTAGGCAAAAGTTTAGCCCCCGGCAGGGCCGCCGGAGGCACTATCTGAATAGTTACAGATGATTATGGTATGATTCCAGAGCCATGCTAAAATCAAAGGCGGATGTGATTACATCCGCGGGAGGCTTTTTTGGAAGCTGAACAGTCACTTTTTTTAGCACATTGCTATGGGGTTGTGGGGTGCGAGGGGACGGTGTGTTTGCTGAGGAGCGGGGAAAACTCGTTTCGGATGATGGCATCAAGTTTTTTCCCCACCTCAAGGCCAATATCGATGAATTCCGGGCCATAGAGTTTCCCGGTTTGGGATCGGAAGGTCTCTTTGATCCGTGCGATTCCCTCCAGGGCTCTGGGGTAGTGGGTCATGAACAGGGGCAGGGGGATTCGAGCGTAAGAGACCATATCCCAGACGGTATGCGCGAAATTGTCAGGACCCCACCGGAATTTATCGGCATCGTAGAGGGCGTCGGCCAGGCCTTGGGCGTCAGGTCCCATCGGACAGGGGGTCTCCTGGACTCGAAAGGCTTCATGACAGGCAATGGCAAAGGCAATTTCACCAATCTCTTTTTCGGGAAATCCCAGGAAATGAAGGGCTTTCCGGGCGTAGGTGGCCCCTTTTTCAGCGTGGTCTTTGTGTTTGCGCATGGTGTCGTGGAGGAGACCGGCACAGTGGGCTTTGAACATGATGTGATCGATCTGGGGACCCGGGGTATTTTTACCTTCCACGAAAACGATGGCACCGGCTTCGATGGCGACCTTCTGCGAGTGGGAGAGCCCATGCCCGAAGTCTTCATCAAGCTCGGCTTTCAGGTGGGACATGAGTTCCTTAAGCGGCTTGCTTTGTTCAAAAAGCCGGTGCGACCGTAACAGGGCATCGGCTTCCTTTTTATAAAAAGCAGGCGCTGGGAGATCCCGCACCAGCTCCCTCGCCCTTTCCCGAATTTGTCGGTAGGTTTCATCCATAGAAATAAGTGTACCACACACCGCCGGGGCTTGGGAATAGGGAAGCAGGGTCAGAAACTCCGTTCGGATGGATCGGTCTTCCTCCCTTTGTCTGGAAAATGGTTGAGTTAAATTTTAGCGTTTTATTTCGGGTGTTTTCGCTGTGAATAGGGGCCGGTCGGTTCTCTGCCAAAAAAAACGTTGACAGAGGGTTGGGCCTGGTCTAAATAACAGCTTATGAGCATATGCTCATAACTCAGGAGGAATTATGGTACGTCCGAAAAAAGAACGGGTGGTGGGAGTTTCCACCAGCCTCAGCTATTTCAAACCCGGGGGCATTCCCCTCTGGCAGCTGGAGGAGACCCTTCTCACCGTGGACGAACTGGAATCTCTGAGGCTCTGTGATCTGGAACAGCTTTCCCATGAAGAGGCGGGTCGATGTATGAATGTGTCTCGGGCCACTCTCGGACGTATTGTTCGCGAGGCACGGCGTAAAGTCGCCGATGCGCTGGTTCATGCCAAGGCGCTGCGCGTTGAGGGCGGTAACTATCGGATCACAGAGGAGATGCGCCTGTTTGTCTGCAGCGACTGCGGCAAAAGGTGGGTAGAACCCTATGGAACCGGTCGGCCCGATGGGTGTCCGGGGTGTGGAAGCATCCAATTTCACAGGGTATGGAAAGAAGAAGCCGAGTTCCCCGAATTCGAATGATGCCGTGGTTACGTTTTTTTGATCCCCAGGTCCGGCGCAGTACCGCGTGAATCTGTTTCAAAATGATTGTTGTCCGAGACATCTCTTCCCATATAAGGAGCTCCGGCGTTAAGATGAACCCGTAACACGGGGAAGTGAACGCCATGATCATCACGGTAGCCAGCGGCAAAGGGGGCACGGGGAAAACCACCGTGGCCACCAACCTCGCCGTAGCCGTCGGAAAAGGGACCACCCTTCTCGACTGCGACGTGGAAGAGCCCAATGTCCATCTGTTTCTAGAACCCAAAAATCTTAGAAAAACACCCATCACCACCATGATTCCGGTGGTGGATCAGGATGCCTGCATTCAGTGTGGCGCCTGCAGTGAGTTGTGTCATTTTTCTGCCATCACGCTGGTGGCAGACGAATTGTACCTTTTTCCCAATATGTGCCATAGCTGTGGGGGCTGCGTCATGGTTTGCCCTGCCGGTGCTCTGACGGAAGGATCCCGTGAATTAGGGGAATTGGAGATTGGCCAGTGGAACGATATTGAGCTGATCTCAGGGCGTCTCCGGGTCGGAGAGGCCATGAGCCCTCCCCTCATCGAGCGGGTTAAAGAAGCCGCCGAGGGACGGGAGCTGGTCATTGTGGACGCGCCTCCCGGAACCTCGTGTCCGGTGATCGCCGCCATGAACGGGACTCACTATGTGCTTTTGGTGACCGAACCCACTCCCTTCGGGCTTAACGACCTGAAGCTTGCCGTGGAGGCTGTGCGGGTTCTGGGCATGCCCTTTGGCATCGTGATTAACCGGGCCGATGCCGGTGATGATCGGGTCGTCCGGTATGCAGAGGAAGAGGGCATCGAAATTCTGATGTCGATTCCTTACAGCCGAAAGGTGGCAGAGTATTACGCCCGGGGACGGCTTTTGGTGGAGGCGATGCCAGAGATGGCTGAGGCCTTTGGCGGCCTGGTCGAAAAAATACGGGCAGCCGTGGAAAGGGGGACGCGATGAAAGAGATTACCGTCTTGAGCGGCAAAGGGGGCACGGGCAAAACCACCGTGACCGCTTCCTTTGCGGCGCTTATCAGCAATCGGGTTCTGGTGGATGCGGATGTCGACGCCGCGAATCTTTATATGATTACCCCCCACACCGTGAATTCGGAACATCCCTTCGAAGGAGGGAGTCTGCCGAAGATCGATATCCAGGCCTGCACCCATTGCGGCGACTGCATCACGCGGTGTCGATTCAACGCCCTGGAAAAAGGCCCTCGCCTGAACCGCATCGCCTGCGAAGGCTGCGGCGTGTGTGCCCATTTCTGCCCCGAAGGGGCTATTACCATGGAACCTCGGGTCTGTGGCACCTGGTTTAACTCCAGCACTGAAAATGGCCCTCTGGTCCATGCCCGTCTCGGAATTGCCGAAGAGAACTCCGGCCTGCTGGTCTCCCTGCTTCGCCGTGAGGCCCGTAAGCAGGTTGAAGCCACCGGAGCCGATTATATTCTCGTCGATGGCCCTCCAGGGATCGGTTGCCCGGTGATTGCCTCCACCACGGGATGCGACGCCGTGGTCGTGGTGACTGAGCCCACCGTCTCCGGGTTTCACGATTTAGAACGGGTGGCCGAGCTTGCCGCTTTCCTCAAGGTGCCGGTGATGCTCACCATCAACCGGTGGGATATTCATCCCATGATGGCGGAACGCATTCGGGCGTTTGCAAAGGAGAAGGGCATGCACCATGTGGGTGACATCCCTGTAGACGAAGGAGTCACGGCGGCTATGGTGAAAGGGCAACCCCTGGTCACCTGCTCCGATGGCCCTGCCGCTACAGCCATTCGTGGTGTGTGGCAGCAGGTCGTCAATTTTCTCGATGATAAACACGGGCCATTTAAAATGGCTCTGTAACCCAAGGAGAACTTTCAATGAAGATTGCAGTGACAGCTACAGCAGCAGATTTTGACGCCCCCATGGATCTTCGATTCGGCCGTGCCGCTTGTTTTCTTGTGGTGGACACCGAGACCATGTCCTGGAGCGTAGTAGAAAATACCCAGAACTTGAATGCCGCCCAGGGTGCAGGGATCCAGGCAGGTAAAACCATCGTGGAAACCGGTTGTACCGCCATCATTACTGGCAATTGCGGTCCCAAGGCGTTTCGTATTCTCACCGGGGCCGGTATTAAAATTGTTACCGGGGCCAAGGGCAGTGCCCGTCAGGCCGTGGAGCAATACAAAGCCGGCGAGCTCCAGGAGTCCTCAGAAGCCAACGTTGAAGGGCACTGGATTTAGTCGCCTGCCCCCCACCGCGGTGGGGGGCCTGACGTCCTCGTTTATACTCAGTGATCAAATAATATCCCAAGGAGAAAGATATGAAAATTGCCATTCCACTGGCCATGGGCCAGCTGACTGCACATTTCGGACATTGCCAGGAATTTGCCTTTGTGGCTGTTGCTGATGGAAAAGTTACCGGAACAGAGAAACTTGTTCCTCCTCCCCACGAGCCCGGCGTTCTGCCCAAGTGGCTGGCGGAGCACGGTGTCACCCACGTCATCGCCGGTGGCATGGGCGGCAGGGCTCAGGCGCTCTTCACCGAGAGCAATATCGCCGTGATTACCGGTGCTCCTGTGGAAGATCCTGAAGTGCTGGTGAAAGCCTGGCTTGCCAAATCCCTGGAGACGGGTGAGAACACCTGCGGTCACGATGAAAATCATATCTGTGACCACTGATCCAGGCGCGAACCTGTTATCAGATTTTAGATAAGAAGTACGATAGCGTTCTGCGAGGGGCTTGATTCGCCTGTCCGTCCACTTGAAGATGAGAGCCCCCGCTGAACACGCAAAACCCCGCTTTTGAGAGGTCCCTCTCGGATGCGGGGTTTTTTTGTTGGGGGGCAGGCTTAGGAAAGATCCGCCTTCCGATCAATATCCCGCCAGGAGACGCAGCGGGTGTATGTGGGGCAGGGGGTGTCGGTCTGGTTCCAGGGCCGGTTGTAGAGAAAGGTAGGAACCTGCATGGCCTCTCCCAGGAAGGTGGCCATGGAGAGGGAATCCTCCACCGCCAGGGTGTAGGGGCGGCCTTTTATCTTGTCCAGGGTGAGAAAAGAGCCCTGGGACGGGTCGTGACGCCCGTACTTGTCGCAGATATCAAAACGATCAAAGGGAATGTTTTCCCGGGTCAGCCAGGCCAGGGAGACCTCCCGGGTCTTGGGGGGGCGGCCGGTGACCACATGAAGGGGGTAGCCTGCCGTTTGCCAGGTGGTGAGGGTTTCCCTCACCCCCGGGACCGGGGAAAATCCCATGAGAACCTCCTCCTGGTGCACCACGTGAAACAGGTGCTCCAGCTGGGCCCGGGTCAGGCCGAACGAGTGGGAGAGGTCAAAGTGGGCGATCTCCTCATAGGTGGCGTCGATCCCGAACTCGCGTGTCACCAGGGCCGGGTAAGTCCGGGTGGTCTCGGAAATGACGTCATCGAGATCGATAAAAATAGGATGTTTCATGAAAGGATCCGTTTAGAGGTTTTTCATGACGTCGATCATGGAGAAACAGTGTCCTGAGATGCCCTGGTCGCGCTTTTTTTCGACGAAGGCGACGGCATCCAAGGTTCCTTCGGCGTAGATGTCGCGGCCGTTGATGTTGTGCGTGATGCCGAATTCAGAGCCGCCATCCGAGGCCTTTAATGTGTAGGTGTGCCAGCCGTGGCCGTCCAGGTGCTCTTCGGCAATGCCCATGGCCTTCTGGGCCTCGGGATCCCGGACCTTGTCGATATCGGCCTCGGTGAAGTCCACACCGAGGAGGTTGAACTGGCGGATGATGGCCTTGGCGGTTCCGCTGGTGTCGGCTTTCCAGCTCTGGTGACTCTCTTTGACGCTCATCTCATAGCCGTTGAAAAGGCCGGGAAAGTTCTGGGCTCCGTATTCGATCATGGCCTGAAGACCGACGATCTGTTTGGCCATGTTGGGGGCGATGACGGCCGGGATGTCAGAGTGATTGACTGCTTCACGGATTTGGTCCCGGTTGCCGCCGGTGGTGCCCATAACAAAGGGCAGTCCATTTTCGCAGTAGAAGGCGACGTTGGCATCCACGGCGGTGGGGTGGGTGTAATCCACGGTAATGAACGGGGCGTATTTTGCCTTGATTTTTTTGATTGCCTCGAAGCGTTCGTCCGGGGAGACCAGGGTGATGTCCGTGCCGTTTACCGGGATGCTTTTTTCTGTGCCGGGCCCGGTGAGGGAGAAGGGGATGACGGTGAACCGTTCGTCTTTCATGGCGTGGGCCAAAAGGGTGGTGGCCACCTTGCCGGGAACGCCGTTGATCATGATGTGGATGGGGGTCATGGTGTCGCCTCGTCTGTTGTGGATTCGATGGGGTTGAAACACGCCTGTGGCATGTCCGAGGCCAACCTACCATATTTACCCCCCCGATTCAAAAATCAAAACAGCCTGCCGTCATGAAAAAAACCGCCCCTTTTGAAGGGCGGTTTTTTTAAGGGGGCAGGGACGATCAGCCAGCTGACACGGCCTCTTATTTTATAACCACATAGACCGCTTCGTGTTTGTCATTGGCGTAGAGCTCCACCTTCGTCCCTTTTTTCAAAGCTTTCCGGTCGGTCTTGAGGCCCTCCCGGGTATACACGTTTATATTCGTGTGGAAGGGGTAGTCGGCATCGTTTACAACCACCCGCGTGGCTTCCACAAAATCAATCGCGCCGCTGTCCATGTAGAGAATGCCCGGCGGCAGGGTGACTTCATTGTATAGCGCGGGGTTGAACGGTTCGGGCTTCTCTGCTGCGATGGCTGCCACCGTTGTGGCCAGAAGCAAGGCTCCCATAATGACGATGAGGTATCGTTTCATGTTTCTCTCCTGTGAGGGTTTGCGGCATGGGCCCTCCCCCTCCTTTTTTTTTGGGGGGGGGGGGAGAGGGGCCGGGTTCCGTCCATCGGGGGGCGCCTGATGGACGGATTCCGGTGCCTGTTAGTCTCGAATACGCCAGTAGAAGAGTCCTTTGATTTCGTCAGCGGTGTCTTCTACCCTGTCCTTGGTGAAGAAGAGTTTGTCTTCGATGATGGCCGGCGCGTAGTAGATGTCGTCATCGAATTTCTTACCGGACGGGTTGCTGTCGTTGTCGTCTACCACGCCGTCGTTATTGGTATCCCATTGGGGGTCATCCAGCTGTCCGCCGTTGCAGGCGTTCAGGATGGTCCCCACGGTGGTGCCTCCGGAGGCGCACGGGGCTGGGATCGGGATGATGGAGACGATGTAGGCTTTGCCGTCGCGGATCTGGACCTTGGTGATCACCCGTTCCTTGGTTTCCGGCAGGTTAAGGTACCAGCCGATATGGGTGCCGCCGGTGTAGCTGGCCCCGGCGGCCAGATTGAGATAGTTCTCCGGAGAAAACCAGTCGACGGGGTTGTTGCTCGTGTAACGCCAGTCGTCACTTGCGGAGGTCTGGGTCTGCTGCAGGAGGGTCAGGTTTACGTTGCTTGGGAAGTCGCTGTTTCCATCGATGTTAGACAGAGTCCGGACCGCAGGGGTTCCGCTGGGCGGGTCGAAGAGTCCCATGTTGTATTCAGTGGTGTCCCCGATGCCGTTATACGCCCAGTCCGCCTGCCAGTCCCAGATACCGTAGACGGTCTGGACGTTGGTGTCGGCAAGATCCGCTTGTGAGAGCATGCGTCCGGTGCCGAAGACCACGATGGTCCCTTTTTTGGTGGCGTCGCAATGGAACATGGCCGAGGGCTTGGCGGTGATGGGCTGGATCTGTCCCGAGCTGTTTCGAGCGGTGAAGAGCGGTTTGTTGTCGGTGCCGTCTTTAAACGCCACGTCCCAGTTGCTCTTGTCCGTGCTTGAGATGTCGAACTTCCAGAGGTTGCCCAGCAGGTCACCTGCGTAGATCGTGTCGGCTTTGCCGTCATCGTTTAAATCCACCACCAGAGGATCGCTCAGTCCGTTGCAGTTGCCGGGGGTGCTGCTCCCGACTTCGGTGTCGATTTTATGGAAGAGCGTGCCGTCGAGTTTCAGGAACAGCAGCACCGCATGGCCGTCGGGGCTGTCGTAGCCGTTGGAGACAACGATCAGCGGGCCTCCGGCCGAGGTGTCGTTGCCTGTGGCAAAAGTGATCTCTCCATAGGTATAGCCCATGTCGTCATCGGGTGCGGCCACCGTGGGGTACTCCCAGGTATCGGGACGGGTGGTTTCCGTAATGGCCTTTGGATTGTTCACGTTGATTCCGAAGAGTCCCCGTCCGCCTTTTCTCAGGCCGCTGACCACCCAGGTGTCCGTGCCACCTCCTGATTGAGTCACCGTTCGCGCGGTGGCCGTGCCGTCCGCATAGTATTTATGGACGTAGCTGGGGCTGGTGAATTCGTCGAGGTTTGGATAGACGAAACCGGGCACATAGGCGAAAAGTTCGTTGCCGGTCTCCGCGTCAAAGGCATGGAACATCCCGTCGTTGGCCCCCACGTAGACGACCCCGTCGTGGAGAATGGGGGAGGAGTGCGCGATATCTCCTAATTTGCTGTTGCGATTGCGGAAGGTTCCAGAATTGTCTTCCTCGTTGCTGTCGTCACCTCGGATAAAGTCCACCTGATTGGCCGTGATATAGCTCTTCTGGGCCGGAGAGAGGTTCGAGTGACGGAAGGCGACGGTGGCGTCCGTGGCATTGTTTCGGCTGAGAATGACACGCCCGGTGTTCCAGTCCGCTGCATTCAGTTTGGCTTTGGCGCTCCACTTGGCGGTGAGATTGACGACGCCGTCGGGGCTGACATCGTAGGCTTCCAGGTTGCCGGACCAGTCGCCGCTGTCGAAGAACCCCTGGTAGATGACCAGGCCGGTATCGAGTTTCTCGGAGCTGATCGCAACGGAGGCTGCGGTACCGGTTCGGCGGGTGATGTCGTTTAAGACCGCGTTGATGGCGTCCGCAAGTTCCTGGGGCGTGCTGGTGTTGATGTACTGTCCCCGACCGTTGGCGGCCGCGTGCCACAGCTCATCGACCTTGGCTTCATTGGTCCCGCCGGAGAGCCAGACCGGGCAGTCGATGGGGTTATCGGGGTGCGCAGGGGGACAGTTGGGATAGTTCGCCTGGTTAAAGAATCCACGAATACCGAAGGAGACCGTGTAGGTGACCATCCGCTGGTGGGCGGCTTCGTAGTCAGGGTCTTGAAGCGGGACTTTATTGGCCAGGGCAGTGGAGAGATCTCTCTCATAGTAGTACATGGCCACGTCCGGGAGTCGGTTGGCATTTTTGCCGTAGAATTCGGTACCGTCCCAGGCGGTGTTGTCGTCCGCATCGGCGTTGCCCACCCCGGGGGAGCCGCCGTTGCCGTATCCATCGGTCATGAGGATGGCAAAGGCCTGCTGGCAGTCCCCGCCATTGGCAGTGGTGTTAAAGGGGTTGGGTCCGATGCCTCCGTCGAGTCCGTCGTCGACGTCAAGGTACCGGCCGATGTCCCTTAAGGCCAGTCGCATGGGGGTGTACCCGCTGCGTGCGACCTGGTAGATGCTGTCCAGAAGGGACTCCACATCGGCGCTGGTGCTGATGAGAGCCGCCGCTTTGACCACGGAGCGGTTGAAGGTGTGAACTCCGGCCTTGACGCCTGAAAGGTTCAGAAGGGCAAACCCCAGGGACGCTTTGGTGCTGGTTTCACGGGTTCGGTGGTAGGTGAACCAGTTGGCAAAATTTGTCCTGGCTTCGGCAAAGGAGGTCGCAAGGAGGACATCTGCGGGGACCGCAGTCCCGGTGATCGGCGAGAGGCCCTGGACGGTTCGGTAGGGGTCATTGGCGTTGCCCCGGCTCTGGGTGACGCGGTAATAGGCGGGGCCAGTGCTGTCGATGCCCAGGTCCACGAGATAGGGCTGGCTGTCTGTGGTGGAGACCAGGTAGTAGTGCCCGAAGGTGATGGTTTGCCCACCCACGGTGTCAAAGCTTCGTGTCAGGCTGAGGGTGGCACTGCCCCGGTTTTCATTTTTCAGGGCGTTGGAGGTGAAGCCGAGGGGGTGCTTGGGCACATTGGTGAAGTCGGCGTCTGTAAAGGTGTTGGCTTGTGATTTCGCCCAGGGATTATAGGTGGTCTCCGGATTGAAGTAGATGCGGTTGTATCCGTGATACTGAGATTTCCACCGGGGTCTCGCGTAGTTTTCGGTGTATTCGGCCATGCCGTTGAAACGTCCCTCATCCTCGGGGCACATGACGCTCCACTCCATGCTCCCGGAATCATCTAGAATGAACATGATAATGGCAGGGGATCCCCCGACGGTAACGCTTAATGGGATATCCGAAATGGGTTCGCAGAGGGTGCCTGAGGAGCAGGCCGCATCGCCGCCTGAGCAGTCCTCGTCGATGTTGTTGTCACAGATATCGGCGGCACCCGGGTTGATCAGGGAATTGTTGTCGTTGCAGTCTCCGGGGGTGGCGATGTAGCCGGGGTTGGGGGTGCACCCCTGATGGGTGTCGGTTGAGGTGCCGTAGCCGTCTCCATCGGCATCCCGATAGAAGGTGGTGGTGACCAGTCCTTCATCGATATCACCGTCACAGTTGTTGTCTTTGCCGTCGCATAGTTCGGTGGCCCCTGGGTAGGTGTTCGCGTCGGAATCATCGCAGTCGGTGTTGTCGGTGACATAACCGAAGGGGGGGGTGGCAGAGCTTGACACGATGGATGCCGAGGGGTTGCCATAGGTGTCTCCGTCACTGTCGGCGAAGTAGACAAAGGCGGCGGCGGAGCCGAGCAGAGTGAAATTATCGAAACGGGCCGTGCTCTCTTTCCACCACCAGTGGCCGGAGGTCCCGAAGACCCCGAGGTTCACGTCGGACCCTGCCTCTGAGGAGGTGACGGTTCCCAGGGCGGTCCAGGTGGCGTTATCGGTACTGTAGAGCCCGGTGAAGGTGTCGCCGCTGCGGACGAGTCTCAGCCAGATATCGGGAGGATCGACCGCTCCGGGCAGGGAGAAAGACTGGTCGACCGTGCCGTCCCCGTTGTCGTCAAAGAGCATGAGGTAACCGGCACTGCGGCTCGCGGCCACCTGAATATGCGCTTGATTGTCGGTCTCAGTTCCCAGGCTGTTCTGAACGATGAGACCCGCCTTGGTGTTGGGGTCGGTGTTGGTGAGCCGTTTCACCTGGACAGTGGCGGTGAAATCATTGCTGACGGCATCGAGGTAGACCGTGTAGTAGTGTCCCAGGGCATCATAGCCCCCGGAGATGATGCGAAGGGAATTGTTTTGGATGTTGTGGTAGCTGTTGTACCACCACGGGGTCTGGTCGTATGCGTTCCATTCGCTGTCGAGGGACCCGGTGAAATTGTCATTGAATGGCAGGGTGACGGCATGGGCTGCAGGCTGGCCCACCAGGAGCCAGAAGCTCAGCAGGCCAAGCAGCATCAGGCCGGCGAGACGCTTTAAGGGGGGCAGGGTCCCGGCGGGGGCTCGACTGGGTTGCGTGTGATAGCCCATGATATTTCCTCCATAAAAAGGTGTTTGGTACCTCAAAAACTGTTTATGCCGTTTTTAACTGGCTTAAAATCTGATGCGGTAGCCGGCAATGACATCTACCAGGCCGTTGCACTGTTCAGCCCGGCCGACGATGGCATACTGCCGCATGGTGGGGTTGGCTACATCCAGGGACGCACCCGGGGCGATGCCTTCGTAGACGGCCGTATATCCGGAGAGCGTGTCAGTAAAGTGTTGTGAGGCTTGGGCCGTTTGCGGATTCGCCCCGTCGGGTGCTGTTCGCCACTGGCCGTCCACAAAGGGGTCAAAGCCCGAGGCTTCAATCCAGAGAAGCGGGTTGCCACCCGTGGGTTTCAGATTGGATTCCGGGGACGCGGCGGTGTCGTCGTAGTAGGCGATCAGCTGGGCCGCTTCCATGACAGCAGATTCGGCTCGGGTGAGATTTTGTTTGAAGCATCGGTCGTTCTGGGTGATTTTGAGCTCTGTGTTGGTGGTGCTTAAGAGCCCCAGCCCGGCAACGGTAAAGAGAATGAGCAGCACCAGGGTCAGGAGAAGAACGGACCCCTCCTCATTGGTGACGGCGTGTGGGATGTGTTTCATGGCTGACTCCTGTCGGTCAGGGGGGGCCTGGCCGCTCTGTCCGTTAAATGTCTTTGGCCTTGAGAAATTCGTAAGCGACCTGATGGGAGCGTCCTCCTTCAGACCAGGTAACGGTGAGAAGGACGCTTTTTGTGTCCTGCAGCTGACCGGTGGGGGAAGCAACCGTCCAATCCAGTGCGTAGTTGCCGCTCGTGTCGTTACCTGTGTTGACAGCGTCATAAGTCTGGCTGACGATGGTTTCAATCCTGTTGGCTCCGATATTGGCAGCTTCTGTGAGGTTCATCGACTGGTAGCCGCCTCGGATGGCGGTGATCTGCATGCCAAGAACGGCAAGAATTCCGAAGGTGAAGATGACCAGTGCCACCATGACCTCTATGAGGGTAAAGCCCTCCTCGGTGGTGGAGCGCGATGGGTTGTGTTGGCTCTCTGTGTTGAACATGGTGATTGTTCCTTCTCTATATTACAAGGGATTACAGGTTTCTGAAAAGGATAAAACGTTCACCCAGCCGTCGTCTCATCCCATCGTTAAACGGTCCCCAGGTTACTCCGGAGGGGGTGGTGTAGGTGGTGGTGGTGGAGAAATCCCGGTCGCGGCGATGGGTGCGGGCCAGGACCGTGATACGCACCGCCTCGATATCGGTCAGGGTCCCTGGGGCGGTGGATGGGCCTCCTGAGCCCAGGGTATAATAAAATTCGACCCTGTCGATTTGTTCGGCGACGATCTCGTTGGTGGTGCCGTCATTGCGTCGAAGCACATCTTTGGTTCCGTCTCCGTCTGAATCGAGGAAGGCATAGGCCAGGGTAGACAGCGTCCCGGAATCATCGTCGAAAAAGGTAAAGGAGAGGGCGTCGGGGGTGGCCGTGAGGAAGCCTGTGGCCGCGGTGTTGGTGGGGTCGGGGCCCCTGTATCCTGCCATGCGGAGGTCTCTTCCCATGAGGTAGAGGGCGGCACGCAGGTTCTGCTGCATGGAGAGGACATTCTCCTGGACGACCTGGGTGCGTGAATACGCGGCAAAGGTTGCGATGAGGGCCACGGAGACGATGGTTCCCAAGGCCAGAGCCACGAGCAGTTCCACCAGGGTGATGCCCTGATCATTTTTTATGGGGCGGCGGATGGTGCGTCTCATATTAATCCTCCCAGGTCGTGCCGTTGGTGCTGCGCTCCAGCTTGATGTTGCCGGCAGCGGAGACGGTAATGCGTTTGTATGCGGAGGCGTCGTTGGTTTTCACCTCGACCTGTCCTGTTGAACTCGCGATTCCCAGGGAATTAAATCCAATGGGGGTGGTGACACCGGTCAGGGTCACGCGTTCGGGCATGGCGCGTGTCAGGATTTTTTCTCCACCTTTTGTGTTGACAGAGAGGGTATAATGGCCATTTTTCCCTGCTCCGTCGTCAAAGTAGGCCAGGATCGTGGCATGGCGCCGGATAGCCGTTAATTTGGCCAGCTCCAAGTCGCCTTTGATGTCATTGGCGGCTGAGGTGAGGCGTGTCTTTTCAATAAGGTGGGAGTAGCCCGCGACGGAAAGGGTGGATACAATCGCCACAATCGCCACGGTGACCATCAATTCCATTAAGGTGAATCCATCTGTTTTTTTCATGCGGCTTGCTTCCTTGGTTGAGGTTGGTCGGCAGGGATTAAATATACAATAAGCATGCCAGTGTTCCGCTGAAACGAACCCCGGTGAGACGCACTCCAGACCTCATTTTATCGAAAACCCCGTGTATCAAAGAGATAACCGGGTACTTTGAGGCAAGGGCTCAGAGAAAAATGAGGGACTCCTGGCTTTGAGGGGCCGGGCAGGGTTTGTTTTTTTGTCGGGTGTGAGGACTGACCGCGTGGATGCCAGGGTAACCATGGCACACCTGCAGGGCGTCTTTTTTACATGAAATAGCCATTTAACAGGGGTGACAGCCATGTCAGGCAGGAGATTAAGGGGCGGGTCAGCGGGGATGATTTGATCCTGGCGATGGAGGGAATGATTAAATTTTTTAATAGTGAACGCATCAGGGATGCCGAGCTGTGTGCATTCTAACAATTCGATAATATTGGAACTGTTGTGGGCTGTAAAAAGATTTAATATGGGGGGGAGGCCGCTGTCAGTTGTTCTCATGGCATCTGTGTGATAAAAATAGGAAACGATAGGCTGGCAGGCTCATGCCACCCCGGCAAACGGTCGGTATCCGTCTTCGTTTCTTCTGCATAAATCAAGGAGATCCCATTGTTATGAATTCAATATCCCGTGAGAAGTTTTCCCCGAAAGCCGTCTTGAGCCATCTCGTTAGGGGGGGCTACCTCTCCCAGGATCAGGCCAGGCATGTCTTTTCCATGCGGGAGAGTGTGGAGAGAAAGCTGGCCCGGAAAGCAGGGGGCAAACCGGTCGGGATTATTGAGGTGTTGTGGCATTTGGCCATGGACCGTGCCGACAGGCCGGGTGAGCCCCTGGACGAGGATGCCATCTACCAGGGGCTCGCTGGGGCGTGGCGTCTCGATTACATGAAGATCAACCCCTTGAAGCTGAATATGGAGACGGTGACCAAAACCATTCCGAAAAATTTTGCCATGAAACACCTGGTGCTCCCGGTGGTGATCAAGGATGGGGAGCTGACCGTCGCCATGTCCGATCCCTTTGATACCGAAGTCCTCGATGATCTCAAGCGGGTGAGTCAGATGCGTATCCGGCCTGTGGTAACGGCCCGGTCTGATATTGAACGGTATATCAATGAATTTTTCGGGTTCAGGTCTTCCATCGCCGCCGCGAAATCTCAGTACGATGGCTCGGGCATCGACCTGGGGAACCTGGAGCAGTTTGTTAAACTCGGCTCCTACGGGGAAATTCAGTCGTCGGATCATCACATCATCAATGCGGTGAACCACCTGTTCAGTTACGCCTTTGACCAGCGGGCCAGTGATATTCATATTGAGCCCAAGCGGGAGGTGACCGTCATCCGCATGCGCATTGATGGGTCGCTGCATACGGTTTACGAGTTGCCCCGGACGATTCACAGTGCCTTGGTGACGCGTATCAAGGCCATGAGTCGTTTGGACATGGCGGAGAAAAGGCGTCCCCAGGACGGGCGTATCAAGACGGACCAGGATGGGACAGAGGTGGAAATACGGGTTTCAACGGTTCCGGTTGCCTTTGGAGAAAAGGTGGTGATGCGAGTGCTGCATCCGGATATCATGTTTCAGGATCTTGAGAAGCTCGGCTTTACGGGGGAGGACCTGGAGCGATATGAATCGTTGGTGAATCGGCCCCATGGCATTGTGCTGGTATGCGGACCCACGGGGAGTGGCAAATCCACCACCCTTTACTCCACCCTGAGACGACTGGCCAGCCCCGAGGTGAATATCACCACGGTGGAGGACCCCATTGAAATGATTCACGAGGAATTTAATCAGATTGCGGTTCAACCCCAGGTGGGGATCAAGTTTGGAACCATCTTAAGAAATATTCTGCGGCAGGACCCGGATATCATCATGCTCGGTGAAATGAGGGATCTGGATACGGCTGAAAATGCCGCCCAGGCCGCCATGACAGGACACCTGGTTCTCTCCACCCTTCATACCAACGATGCACCGTCGGCCATCACACGGCTTCTGGATATCGGGATCCCCTCGTACATTATTCAGGCGACTCTGGCCGGGGTGGTTGCCCAGCGCCTTGTGAGGCGGATCTGCCCCCACTGTGTGGCGCCGTATGAAATGGACAGCACCAAATTAAAGGGGCTCGGTCTGGATGTGGGGAAGGAAGGGGCGCTCACGCTGTATCGTGGTACCGGGTGTGTGAAGTGCCGCGGGACGGGATATCTGGGGCGGCTGGCTATTTTTGAGATTCTCTCCTTCAGCGACGAGATTCGTCGCCTGACCACCCGGGACACGGATGCGGCGGCCATTCGAAGGCAGGGCACAAAAGAGGGCATGATCAGTCTCAGGGAGAGTGGGATTCGGCAACTCTTGGCGGGGCATACGACCTGGGAAGAGCTGTTGAGGGTGACCTGGGAGAGTCATTGATCTGAAACGGTTTCGAGTGGCCCCTTGGGCCTGATAAAAAAAGCGCCCTGGGTTGCAGGGCGCTTCGTCGTTTTGTCATGTTGTGTTTGGGGGCTATTCCATAAATTTAAAGAAATCGCCTGGGCTGATCCCCTGGGTGGAGTAGGTGACGAGAACCGTGGCGGTCTCCTCCTGGGTATCGATGACAATAAAATTTCCGATCGTCACCGGGACACTCAGGGCTTTTCCTCCAAAGAGATCGTTGGACTCCTTGGCCTCGTTGTAATAAACGGTGTAGGCTTGGCCTTTCAGGATGCCATCACGATCTCCGCGGTTGATGAAACCCACCATGTCCTGACCAAAGGTGGTCTCTCCCTCTTCGGACACCATGATCTCGCCTTGTATGGACTCAAGACCCTTGAGGAGGGGAATGTATCGGGAGCGCTTCTTATAGGGCATGATTTTATCATTGAGCTTGACGGAACGGTAGGAGTCGGTGATGCGGGCAATGAAAAAGCCGTCTTTTTCGCCCACAATTTCCACCACGCCACTCAAATAATGCTGGGTGCCGATTTCATCCCGGACTCGGTTGATTTTTTTTCGGTTCACATCCATCATGCGTGAGGTGATTTCCCGGGGGCTGAAGGTGCGGTAGGTGACGTAGCGGGCTCCGATGACCAGGGGGGTCTCTTCATTGCTTTTGATGTAGATAACATCGCCCTTGCCCAACATCAGCTGATCGGTTCCCTTGAGCTTGAAGACCGTGCCGTGGGGTGTGATGGGCTTTTTTTTCATGAAGCCGGCGCGTTCGATTTTTGAGTAGTAGTAACGACGGCTCTCTTCTTTGGCGGTGACCGCGATTGATTCCACAGCTCCTGAGTCATCCATGGCCGCAGATTGCCCCTCACCGGTTGCGCCGAAACGATCCAAATCGCTGCGATGGATCAATTTAATTTTCTGGCCCGGATAGATGAGGTGGGGATTGGACAGCTGACCATTTTTACTCCAGAGATCAGGCCAGGTGTAGGGATCATCGCTGAATTTTTGAGAAAGATCCCAGAGGGTGTCTCCTTTCTTAACGGTATAGTAGACACCTGTTTCCGAGGAAACTTCCTGAGTGGTCCCGGCCAGAACCGATACCCCAGAGGAGAAAAGAAGAACCAGTGAGAGTACGGCGGCGTAACGGAGTTTTGCCTTGATATCCATAATCGCTCCGGTATGATGATTAATGTAATTAAAATAGACCAAATTGGGTCTGAACTAAGGGCCCTGAGTGACTCTTTACTGTCCGGGTTTTTCAACAAAGTGTCAATACCAAATACTGTAAAGTGAACTCACGTCCTTTGGTGTCTGGCCGTGTTGCGGGGAGAGAAAAGGGCTCAAAGGGCCAACGCGTAGAACGGTTTATTTTTCACTCTGGGGGCACCCTGTCTTGGGTCTCGTCAGGTGGATCCTGGGCTCAGTTTGGGATCGATCGGTTTATATCTAAGGGTGATATAGCTTTTATTGTCCTGATTTGTCAATGTTTTCAATGACGTTTCTTCTTCTGTCTGGAGGGCGTCCGGCGGGCTGTCGTGACGGCCACAGAATATGGAGAGGAGTGAATCGGTGATGGAAAAGATTGCAGACTTTTTATTTGAAGCGGGGATGTTGAAACGCATCCCGCGTTCCGGATATCAGTTTCTCGGGGGGGGGAAGGAGAGTGTGGCGGAGCACTCTTTTATGGTGACCACCCTTGCTTTTGTACTCTCTCGGATGGATGTCGAGGTGGACGCCGGCAAATTACTGGCCATGTGCCTGCTTCATGATCTTCCCGAGGCAAGGACGGGGGATTTAAACTATGTCCAGAAAAAATATTGCCGTGCTGATGAGGGCCTTGCGATCGCTGACCAGGCCCGTGGGCTTCCCTTTGGGGGCGAGTACAAGGCTCTTGTGGAGGAGTTCAACGCCTGTGAATCCCGTGAGGCGATGCTGGCCAAGGATGCCGATCAGCTTGCCTTTGTCCTGGATTTGAGGACACTGATCGATACCGGGCATAAGGGCGCGGATAAATGGCTGAAGACGGTCCTGCAGCGCCTGGTGACCGATACGGGGCGGCAGCTTGCCGAGGCGATTCTGGCCCGCTCATGGGATGATTGGTGGCTGGGCGGGGACTCCGAATAAAAGGAGATCCGTGGGGCGGCTTGGGTATCGGATGGAAAGACCCTGGCATGAGTCTGTGACCTTTTGCTGGTAACTTCCCGAAAATGAACATTAATATCGATGGGGGCTCCGGTGCTGTCAAGGCGTTGGTAGATAAAAAATGAGAATGGCTTTAACTTCACGGCAGGTTTGGCCGATCAAAAAGGGTGGATGAAGAAACCGTCGGGTATGTGGTCTGTTATTTTATATAGGTGCATGCGTTGGCGAGTCGTAAATCTCAGAGCTGCGGGTGCGTCGATGGGAGGGGCCTCGGGGCAGGGCCTCGCACTGACGTTGAAGATCATTAAAGAGCAGAGACAAAAAACAGGGGTGGCACCCGACTTTTTCTTCGGGACAACAGGGGTGGAAGGTATGGAGAGAATGGATACAGTAAAAATATTATATGTGGACGACGATGAGGACCTGACACAGATTTATACCCGGTTTCTTGAAGGAGAGCATTGCACCCTGAAAACGGCAGGCGATGCCGAAGAGGGGCTGGTGATTGCCTTTGACTTCAAGCCGGACCTTATCATCAGTGATGTGGCCATGCCTGGGATGGATGGCCTGGAGTTCTGCCGAAGGGTTCGGGCGTCCGATCTCTTAAATGACGTGATTTTCATGTTGGTCTCGGGCATTGATGTGGAGCCCAGAGACGTGGTGGCGGGGCTTGGGGCCGGTGCAGATGAGTATTTGGTCAAGCCTTTTTCCCGGGATGAACTCGTGGCTCGGATCGGGGCCCTCCTGCGTATAAAAGAGCTAAAGGATAAGGCAGATAACGCCGATAAATTTTTAAAGGATGAACTCCAAAGTCGCGATGCACTGGAGGCGAGGCTGGCAGAGCTCAAGGATGAGCTCGCTGGTGAGCGAGAGGCACTCTCGGGTGCCCTCAAGCAGGTGTCCTCGCTGGTCGGTGAACGGCAGAAAGCAGTGGAAAGGGCCGATACCATGGAGGCCCGGGCTGTACAGACGCTGGACTCGTGCGTCAGCATGATGGTGTCGGCTCTGGATGCCAGGCCGGGATTCAAGCGGGGCCATGGTGCCGATGTCGCGCGTCGGGCTGTCACTATCGCCGAAGAGATGGGGCTTGAGGGGGAAAAACTTCATCACCTCGAACAGGCCGCACGCCTCCATGAGCTGGGGCTGCTTTTCGTTTCGGAATCACTGGCGGGTAAAAACCCGCTGGATTACACCGAGTCGGAAGCGGATTTTCTCTCTCGGCATCCGGAACGAGCCGGTGGGCTGCTGGAGAAGGTGGAGGGGCTGGAAGAGACGGCTCGGATCGTTCGGCATCTGTTTGAGCATTTCGACGGAAGTGGAACGCCCCATAGCTTGAAAAAAGAGACCATCCCCTTTGCATCGCGGATTGTTGCCGTGGCGGATGCCTACGAAACCCTGGCTGCGTGGCCAGGGGGCGGCAGCGAACGAGATCATCTTGACAGGCTGGAAGAAGAAGCAGGGACGCGATTCGATCCCAAGGTTGTACACTGTTTGCACAAGTGTCTGGGACGAAAGCCTGAAATAGAAGTCGGAGGCCGTGTAGAGATGAGCGTGTTTGATGTGAAACCTGGAATGGTTCTCGCCTCAGCCATCTTTACCGCCAAGGGTGCCATGCTTCTGCCGGAGAATACGGTCCTGACGGATGAGTATATCAGGCAGATCGCACGCTACAACCGGATCGACCCCCTGGAAGAAACCATTTTTATTAAGGGATAGGTTGTTATACTCATGGATCTGGCTTCGTTGATCGGTGTAATTTCGGGTCTTGGCTTTACGGCCGCAGGTATTCTTCTCGGCAGCAGTTTGCTGCTGTTTTGGAACATGCCGTCGGTGATGATCGTGATTGGCGGGACGATCGCCTCGACCATGATCGCCTATCCTCTCAAGGATTTTCTCGGCGTCTTCAAGACCGTTGGCAAGGTCTTTATTTTTAAGATCGAGAAGCCCGAGGAGCTCGTTAAGATCCTCATTGAAATATCCAATAAAGCGCGAAAAGGTGGGCTTCTTTCTATTGAAGCGGATATCAACACCACCGAAGATCCCTACTTGAAAAGTGCCCTCCAGATGACGGTGGACGGGGTAAAAACCTCGGATATTGCCGCTGTCATGCAGAAAAGAATGGAGCTGACTCACCGGGAGCACAAGATCGGCTATTCGGTCCTGGCGTCCATGGGGACTTACGCACCGGCCTTTGGCATGGTGGGAACCCTGATCGGTCTGGTGCAGATGCTGGCCAACCTCGATGACCCTTCTTCCATTGGTCCTAAAATGGCGGTGGCCATGCTGACCACCTTTTACGGAGCCCTTCTGGCCAACCTCTTTTTTATTCCCATGTCGGACAAGCTGAAACTCAGAAGTGACGAGGAGATCTTGAACATGACCCTTCTTTATGAGGGGGTGGTCTCCATTCGTGAAGGGGAACACCCCAGACTCATGGAAGACAAGCTCAACGTCTATTTGACATCCGGCGGCGGAAAAGCGCCGAAAAAGGAGTAGCACATGGCTGAAGAGACCGGCTCCGGGGGAAGTGAAGAGGATGCAGCTCCGGCATTGAACCCCCCGGCATCCATCGGGGATGACGATGAGGGAGGTGGGGGCGCCCCGCAGTGGATGTGTACCTTTTCCGATCTGGTGACGCTTCTGATGTGTTTTTTTGTGCTGCTTTTTGCCATGAGCACCATTCAGGAGGAGACCTTCAAGGAGCTTGTGCAGTCCCTGAGGTCCGCCCTGGGGGTGCAGCAGGTCCCTGAGACCGGCACACGTGAGGGGCTGGTCATGAACTCTGACTCGGACACCCATGAGCCGAAAGACCATGCCGTGGACGAACTCGGCGGGATGGTTCAAAAGGAGATGGAGGAGATCGTCAGTGATGTGCGTGAGCTGATCATGTTCAACAAGCTGGGCGGTCAGGTCCGGGTGGAAGAGACGGAGGATGGAGCGGTGATCACCATCGCCGATATGGTGATCTTCGGGCCCGGGGAGTCTCGCCTTTCTGAGAACGGACGCATTGTCATGGAGAAGGTGGCCATGGTCCTGGCTCAATTCCATTATCCGGTCACTGTTTCCGGCCACACCGACGCCATGCCCATGGACAACCGGGATTATGCTTCGAATTGGGAGCTCTCCACGGGGCGTGCCACCAGCGTGGTCCGGTTTCTAATTTCCATGGGGATAGACCCCACCCAGTTAAAAGCGCAGGGCTTTGCCCATTATCGGCCTGTGGCTGACAACCGAACCCCGGAAGGGCGTTCGAAGAACAGGCGGGTGGAGATCACCTACGAGCGCACCTACATTGCCCGGGCTTTCGACGACGGGCTGTATCGTTAATCTTTCCCTTTTTTCCCCTTCCTTTTATTTATGATTTCCCCCTGTGCGTTGGAATGCCACTGGAAGAGGGGCTTTTCGGGCCTGGTGTGCCGTGTCTCTTTTGATCTCAGGTGTTTGGTTTTCCATGATTGCGGTTGAACTCTCAATTTCTATCAGATAGGATAAAAAGTTTTTAAATATCGCTGGGACGACATCAGGCGCGGAAACTCCTCTGTGCCGGGAAGGCCCCTTTTAAGATTTTGTGGTGATAGATATGAAATTGAGAATAGATGCTCTTGCCAAGGCCATGGGTTTGCCTCGGGATACCCTGGAACGCTGGATTCGTCAGGGCCGCATCCCGGTTAAGAAGGCCGGTATGGAGTGCTCTTTCGGGTATGAAACGGTCAAAAGCTGGGCGACAAAGCACAACACCTCTTTTATTATTGAAGAGCCCGCCTCTCCGGTGGGTGTGATGCGTGAAGCGGTCTCCCTTTCCTCCGCCCTCGGATCCGGGGGTGTGGTTTACGATCTTGAAGGGGACGATGTGTCCTCTGTTTTGCTTGGTATGACAGCCTCTGTGAAGGGACTCGATGACGAGGGTCGAGACACGCTTTTTCATCTCCTCGTCGAGAGGGAAGACCTTGCCTCCACCGGTGTCGGGCGTGGTGTGGCCCTGCCGCACCCGAGGACGCCCATGGATGCGTGGGTTATTCCTTCCATCACCACCTTCTTTTTAAAGCATCCCGTCGATTTCGGTGCGGTGGATGATCTGCCGGTGCGTGTGCTTTTTTTGATTCTGAGTCCCGATGTGGGCGCCCATCTTCAACTGCTTTCGAAAATCTCTTTTTGTGTGCGGGAGCCCGCCTTTCTAAGTTTTCTCGACGCGGTGCCGTCCGAGGCCTCGCTGTTGGAAAAGGTGGCCGAGTTTGAGAGCCGGCTGTGATTTTATAGTGGGTTCTGAGGGGCGCTGATCCATGGCGACCCTTTACGAGGCGTCTCATTGCAATGGGTCTCTTTACAATGGGTATGGAATCTGTTAGTTCGGCGGTGTCGGGTTGACCCCGGCATCGGTTGGGTTTCGTCAGGGAAATTCCTGGCCCGAAGACGTTGTGGGCTCTTTTGATAAGGGTTGCCGAGAGGGCACCATGGCTGTTCAGGGTGGGTATTTTCAGGGCTTTTTTGCGTCATGACTTCGAAAACTTTTTGCCCGTCAATGGGGGGTTTTCTGAAATTTTTAGGGATCTTTTCAACATGTTGAAAGGGCTGCGTAGGCTTCCGTCAAAATTGCTGACCATTCAACCGGATGACCGGTTGACGCTGATGGTGGCAGGTGTGATGGTCGGAATTGCAAGCGGTTTGGCGGCCTTGGCCTTGAACCGCAGCCTCGAGGCGATGCTTGAGTTTGTGCATCATTTAAGCAAATACCCCTGGGCCTTTGTGGTGCCCGGACTTGGGGCCGCTGCCTCGGCAATCTTTCTGGATCATATTATGAAGGAGGGGGCCGGGCATGGGGTTCCGGAGGTCATTTATGCCGTCTCCCGGTATGGGGGGTTGCTTCGCCTGCGTTCCAGTATTACGCGTCTTGTCTCCAGCTGTTTGACCATTGGCAGCGGCGGGTCTGCGGGTCCTGAGGCGCCGGTGGTGATGAGCGGGGCGGCCATCGGGTCCAATATTGCCAAGCTGTTTAACATGAATGACCGCCAGCGGGTGACCCTGGTGGGGTGTGGGGCAGCGGGGGCTATCTCTGCGATATTTAACGCCCCTATCGCCGGGTTGGTCTTTGTGCTTGAGGTGGTGCTCGGGGAGTGGTCCATCGTTAATATTGTGCCCATTGCCCTTGCCTCGGTGGCGGGTACCGAGGTGAGTCGTTTTTTCAACGGCAACCAGATCGCCTTCAGCCATGCCGGCTTTGATATCGGTGTGGCCGACACGGTGGCTGCCGCCGGCCTCGGCCTGGCCACGGCCCTGTTTTCAATTTTGCTTACCCGCGCCATGCGGTCCATGCACCATGTGTCGGAGGGGGTTAAGCTTCCCAAGTGGGGGCGGGCAGCCATTGGCGGGTGCCTGGTGGGGCTTTTGACGCTTCTTTTTCCGGACGTTCAGGGCGAAGGGTACCATGCCATTCGTGAGATGATCGTTGGGGCTTACGATGGCGCTTTTCAGCTTGCTGCGATTGCCATTTTTGCAAAAATTCTTGCCACATCCCTGACCTTGGGGTGGGGAGGCTCTGGCGGGATTTTTGCCCCTTCCCTTGTGGTGGGCAGTTTTACCGGCCTGGCTTTTTATCGTGGCGTGACCCTCCTCTGGCCGTCCATTCCCCTCGTCGGGGAAGGGTGCTTTGCCTTGCTTGGCATGGCCGGTCTCATCAGTGGCATTCTGCAGGCGCCTCTCACCGGTATCTTTCTTATCGTGCAGATTACCGGGGGCTATGAGGTTATTTTGCCCCTCATCGTCGTTTCTGCCGTTTCTACCACCATTACTCATTATTTTGAACCGGCATCCTTTTATATGAAGGATCTCGTGGACCGGGGGCAGCTGCTTCGGCCAGGGACAGACGCCCGGGTGCTGAATGACCTCTCCCTTGGGGAGCTCATTGAAAAAGATTGCCTGGTTGTTTCGCCCCACATGACCCTTCGGGAGTTTGTCGATGTGGTGAAGCGATCCCGCCGAAACCATTTCCCCGTGGAAGAGCCGGAAAGCGGAGATTTTCTGGGGATGGTCGATCTGAGCGAGGTGCGTCCCTACCTGTTTGATACCATTATGTACGATGCGGTGGTGGTCGAGCAGATCATGGACAGTAAGGTGAAACACATTACCTATGGGGACGAGCTGGCCGAGGTGCTCCACATTATGGACATCGATGGGCTTTTCAGTATGCCTCTGGTGGTGAATCGTCGATTTGTGGGGATGATCTCCAAGGCCACCCTGCTGGATAAATATCGAAAAGAGCTGATGGTGCAAACCACCGACAACCCCTGATAAGGGTAGGAGAGTTATGGATACCCAACTTTTTCATATTTTTCGAAACACGCCAACCGGGCGGGAAACTTTTCTTCAATCCATTTATTTTTGTCATCTCCTGGGGGCCTCGCCGGTGGTGTATGTCCCCAAGCACACCAAATTTTTGATGTACTTCGAAAAAGACGTGGTGCAGGTGGATCTCGACGGGTCGTATCTCTCCGCTTCGGAAACGGCGGAAAAGCATGCCCGGGAGCTCGCCGAGGCCGAGGGGCTTGAACCGAAGTTTTTCAATCCGAAAAATTTTACCGCCTCCACTCTGCCGGATATCCCCGTGGACTTTGATTTCATGTGCTGTCCGCGCAGCATCAGCGACCTGACAAGCAAGATCGGGCTGGGGTATATCGGGTCACGGGTCCGCCGCATTATTCGATCGGCTCGGTTTCCGGTGTTGATCAGTAGCCCTTCCTTTCGGCAATGGCACAGCGTGACCGTCTTTTTTGGGGGCTCTGGCAATGCGGTAAACGCCCTGAAGCTGGGGGTTCGGATCGCTCGAAAGACCGGGGTGAAGCTCCGCCTTTTTACCCAGGTTGAGGCTGGGATGACCCGGGATGATTACGAGCGGGCGATCATTGAAAGCGGTCTCGGAGACGATATGTCGGAGTACGTGGATGACTGGCTTCTTTTTTTCGGGGGGCGGCTTGAAGAAAATCTGTATGATGTCCCCCATGACAGCCTTCTTGTGGTGGGTGCGTATGGCCATGGACTGATCCGGGACATTCTCTTTGGCAGCAAGGTGGAGACCATCCAATCCGTGATGCCCAACAATCTGATGGTGGCGGGTCCCAATTACGTCGATCATGCGGTGTGAATCGCTTTTGGGCGGGATGAATGGTGATACCGGTGTGTTGTGGCGGAGCCTTTAGGGGCCCGCCTGGACGCCTCGGTGGAGCCTCGGGTTGCACCCCTGAAAAGGGTAAGAAAACCTCTTGACAAAGAAGGGGGGATGACGTAAATCTTTTTTCGCTTTTGAAACAGTTTCTCAAAACGCTTCAAGCTTCCCTTTACAGGAAAGCTTGCTTGAAATGTTGGGGGCTGATATAAGGGTTTTGTTTGCGGAGAGGTGGCCGAGTGGCTGAAGGTGCACGCCTGGAAAGCGTGTGTGCTGTAACAGGTACCGAGAGTTCGAATCTCTCCCTCTCCGCCACACCCCTTATCAAAAATAGGGATCAGGTTTATTTGAACAGGTTTTCGCCACATCCTCTCAATTCGGAAGTGGGAACCTGTTTTTTTTGTTTGGGCCCTTTTTTTTATTCAGAGCCTCTGGGGATGACGGCGCGTATGCAACGTCGATTTTATAATGATGCCATTCCTGACAGTGACTCCCCATTCATGATGCGGGGTCTTTGAGGCGGCACCCAGGCCGCGGCTGATTTGATGATACGCCGGCGCCTTGTCCGTGTTCCGGTCCGGAACCGGTCTTCGGCCCGCAGGGAGAACCGGTCACCATGTCCTATCTTGTCCTTGCCCGAAAATACAGACCCCAGCTTTTTGACGATGTGGTGGGGCAATCCCACGTCACCACGACCCTGAGTCATGCCATTACGGCAGGCCGCGTCGCGCACGCCATTCTCTTTTCCGGCCCCCGGGGTACCGGAAAAACCTCCGTGGCCCGTATTCTCGCCAAGGCGATGAACTGTACCGGACGGAAGGAGACCGGGTCTCCTCATCCCTGCAACAGCTGCCGGTCCTGCCGGGAGATTACCCAGGGAAGCTCGGCCGATGTGTTCGAGATCGACGGTGCCTCCAACAACAGCGTGGAACAGATCCGGGAGCTGCGAAACAATGTCAGCTACATGCCGGTCTACAGTCCCTTTAAAATATATATCATTGACGAAGTTCATATGCTCAGTATGGCGGCGTTCAATGCCCTTTTAAAGACCCTTGAAGAGCCCCCGCCCCATGTTCTGTTCATGTTCGCCACCACCGAAGTCCACAAGATTCCGGTGACGATCCTTTCGCGCTGTCAGCGTCATGACATGCGGCGTGTTTGCCATCAGGACCTCAAGACCCATCTTGAAAAACTCTGTCGCCTGGAAGCGGTCACCGTTCCTGCAGAGAGCCTGGATCTCATCTCTGTGGAGGCCGGGGGCTCGGTGCGGGACTCCCTGAGTATTCTTGATCAGATTATCGGCAGTGCCGTGGACGGCGCTGTGACCCATGAATCGGTTCTCACCACCCTGGGGTCTGTGGAGACGAGCGATGTCCTCGGGTTGGTGAATGCGCTGATCCGGCGTGACGGCGGCGAGGTTCTTTCCGCGGTCAATCGGTTTTACACCCAGGGCAATGACCTGAGGCGTCTTTTCGGCAGCCTCACCCAGACGTTAAGGGACCTTCTGGTGCTTGAGGTGGCCGGTCCCGGTGTGCTGGATCTTCCCGATGGGGAGATGAGTGCCCTGGCCGCCATGGCCAACGCCTCGACCCGGGGGTTTCTCACCAAGGCTCTGGAGGTGCTTCTGGCCGAGGAGTCGGCCATGCGTTACGCTGCGGCGCCTAAAATGGCTTTGGAGCTGGCCCTCATCAAGATTTTGCAGGTCCCGGACGCCTTGTCCATTGATGCCCTGATTCGAAAAATTGACACCCTGCAGAAGGTGGGAGGGGCACCCGTCCCGCCGACAGGGAGCCCCGTGGCCGGACCCGGGGTCTCTGAAACCCGGACGGGGTATGTCGCGACTCCCCCCATGACTCAACAGGGGACTCAACAGGCGGCCCCGCAGGCACCTCAACCGGTCTCCCCGCAGGCGGCCCCCCCCCAGGCGCACCCTCAGCCCTCAGTCAGCCCAGAAACGCCAGAATTGGAGGATCGGGCCATGGACTCACCTCCAGCGCCGGTGGCTGATCCGATGCCATCGCCCCCGGCTGAAACGCCGGAGCGGTCCGAAACGCCGAAGCCGACCTGGAATCCTTCCCATTCGCCGGAAAAGGCCTGGGGTGTTTTTCTCGACGCGTTGCGGAAAAACAGGCCTTCCATGGCCCCGCTTCTGGCCAAAAGCGCCTTGAAAAAAGTGTCTGGAAAGAGTATTGAGATCGAAATCACTGCCTCCCGTTTTGCCGTGGGACGTTTGAATAACGGCAAAAAAAAGGAGCTGGAAGAGGAAATTCGGGCCTGGTTTGGTTCGGATATGAACGTGACCCTACACACCATCATTGCCGGTGAAGAGGCCCCTGCCGGGGCACGCCATGGAAACGATCGCCTCATCACGGAGGCAAAGGAACACCCCGTTATCCACGAGGCCGTTCGGGTCTTCGGGGGCAAGGTGGATGTCAACATCATTAAGGAGGATGACCATGAAAGGCATGGGTAACATGATGAAGCAGGCCCAGAAGATGCAGGCCAAGATGATGAAGCTTCAAGGCGAGATGGATCAGTACACCGCAGAAGGCACGGCCGGGGGCGGGATGGTTAAGGCGGTGGCCAATGGGAAGCAGACGGTGCTTTCGGTGACCATCAACCCTGAAGCGGTGGATCCAGAAGATGTGGAGATCCTCCAGGACATGGTCACTGCGGCTGTGAATGACGCCCTGACCAAGGTGGGCCTGATCGTCAATGAGAAGATGAGCAAAGTGACCGGCGGGATGAATATTCCCGGTCTTATGTAGGTTTATGAACGCGCTTTCTTGTGCTGAATGCCGGGTGATCAGCTCCCGGCACCCAGGCAGGGGGCGTTGTCTTTTGTTTTGCACCCACTACCAGGTCCAGCATGAATCATTATCCAGCCTCGTTGAAGCAGCTCATTGACAACCTCGCCCGCTTGCCCGGTATCGGTCGAAAGAGCGCCGAAAGACTGGCCCTTCATATCCTGAAGGCCTCACACCGTGAAGCCGATCTTCTGGCCTCCAGTATTGTTGAGGTGAAGAAACGAGTGCGGCTGTGCCGCCGTTGTTTTGCCCTCGCAGAGGAGGACTACTGCCCGGTGTGCACCAACATGAACCGCGACCATTCGCGTATCTGTGTGGTGGAAAAACCGGCCGATATGGCGGCCATTGAGATGTCTGGCGGCTACAACGGGAGCTATCATATTCTCCAGGGGGCCCTCTCTCCCATGGACGGTATCGGTCCCGACGATCTTCGCATTGCAGAGCTCTTGAAGCGCGTGGACGTCGATGGGCCTTCCGAGGTGATTCTGGCCACGGGGACCAATGTGGAGGGTGAAGCCACGGCGGCATTTATTTCGGAAAAGCTGCATCACCAGCCGGTGCGGGTGACCCGTATCGCCTCTGGGGTTCCCATGGGTGGGGATTTAAAATATGTGGATCAGGTGACCCTGAAACGGGCCATGGAGACGCGTCATGACACAAGGTACCTTGACAAGTGATGATATTTTTCAGTGCACCCAGTGCGGGGAGTGCTGTACAGGTTTCGGTGGCAACTACATGACCCCGGAGGACGTGGATCGCATTGCCGCTTTTGTCGGCGTGAGCCGGGAGCGGTTCCTTGAGGACTACTGTCAGATGGTAGACGGCCTGCCGGTGATTGCCGTGGGTGAGGACGGCCGATGCGTTTTTTTTCGTGGGAACTGCACCATCCATGAAGTGAAACCCCGGATGTGCCGTGCCTGGCCTTTTATTGACGCGGTGGCACGGGTGCCCTCAAACTGGGAGCTCATGGCCGGTGCCTGCCCCGGCATTCAGACGGGTTTTCCCCTCGAAGAGGTGCGCCGCATTGTCCGTCTGGAGATCGACAAACTGGATAAGGCCCGCAATGAAAAAGGGTCAATTTCCCCACATCTCCGAGGGCAGAAGGCGTAACGGGGTGTTTGGCGTTTCGGGTATCCCGATGATCCCCTGCCGGTGAAGCTCTTCAAGGGCTGTCTCCAGGGCGCCGGGTTCACCGGTCCACAGTGTGGCTACCGTCTCTCGGTTCAGGGGTAGCGCCTGGTCGGCCAGGCCGGTTAAGAGCAGGTAACAGGAGACGGTCTCCGTCGGGAGATGAAGGGTGAAGATTTTCTGGTCCATGTGCATGGGGCCTCCTTGACCTATCGGTATGAGCGGAATGAATGATTGGGGCAGGCCATCAGGCTGTCCCACTTCGATGACACTGCGGAGTATATCAAACAGTGCCTAATTCACAACCTTTGGCGGGCGATGCAAGCGATTGCGTTGTCCTCCCTATGACACAGGCGTCTTTTTTATTATGATTGGTATTTTTGATTCGGGCATCGGGGGGCTTACCACCTGCCGCGCCCTGAAACAGGCCCTTCCCGGGCACGACATGATCTATTTCGGCGATACCGCCCGAACTCCCTATGGCAGCAAGAGCCGGGAGACGGTGGTGCGTTACAGTCTTGAGAACAGTCGCTTTCTCCTTGAGATGGGCGCAGAGATGATTGTGGTGGGATGCAATACGGCCTCCAGTGTGGCTCCGGACGCCATCCGCAAAGCCTTTGACGTTCCTGTGTTTGAAGTCGTGGCACCGGCTGTGGAACAGGCGCTGGCCGCTTCGAAAAAGGGGCGTATCGGTGTGATCGGCACCCGGGGAACCATCGACAGTGGGGTGTATGAGACCCGTATCAAGGCGATGCTTCCTTCTGCCACGGTCCACTCCAATTCCTGCCCTCTGCTGGTGCCTCTGGTGGAAGAGGGCTGGTTCAATCGCCCGGAAACTCGCCGTATCGTGAAGAGTTATATCCACCCCTTGCGGGAACGCCAGATCGATACCTTGATCCTTGGCTGTACCCATTACCCCATGTTGCAGTCGATTATTCAGGAGAAGGCGGGTAAGCGTGTCACCATTATCAACTCGGGTTCCGCGGTGGCTCAGCAGGTGAAGGCCTTCGTCGAAGCCAACCCTGAATGGCGGGATAAGGGCGGGCGTACCGGCGGGGATCGTTTTTTTGTTTCGGATTATACCCCCCAGTTTCGTTCCATTGCGGAGTCCATCCTCAAACAGAAGGTGGAGCTCCAGCTGGTGCAGCAGTAAGCCTCTCTATTTGTAACGTTATCTGGAAAAACCCGGGCTGAGGGATACTCATGACCGGGTTTTTTATTCGGGAAAGGCGTGATTCTATCTCTGGTGGCTGTTCATGGTGGCGAGGCGCCCTTACGATGTCCTCACATGGTGAATAATGATTGATCATTTATGAGATTGATATTATAAATAAATATGTTTTTTCTTCGGGCGGTCCGCGCCTTGAATGCCTTCTTGAACCTTCCAGAATGAATCTTTCCGGCCATGACAAATGAACGACGTCGACATCCCCGGTACAAGGCGAGAAGCGGCACTTATGTCTCCATGCTGCCCGCATCAACATGCATGGGGCAGCTGGTAGATGTCAGTGTTGGAGGGCTCTCCTTTCGCTACATCGATCACGAAGGGGTGGACCGCAACCGGGAAGAGACCCATGTCTTCATCGGGGACGACTCCGTTTATCTCGATGGCATTCGCACCACCATCATCGATGATGTGCCCGTCTGTGAGCGACCGTCGTGGGACTTCTCCGGGGTTCGCCTCTGTCATGCCAGGCGAGTGCGGCAGCGCAGGGTGCGTTTTGACGCCATGAGCCTGGATCAGAAAGCGCAATTGGACTATTTTCTTCGGTACCGTACCGCAGGGGCTTCTGATCGTCTCGCGATCAACGATTCCTGCTGATCCTTGTTTCTGTGTGTCTCCCTGCATTTACAAACGGTTATCCTCTGTGCCTTTACAGGGCATCTCTTCTCTCCTGTCTTTACGAGCTCCACTCCTTCTTATTCCAGCCTGTAGCCAACCGTTTCTTTTTTTTGTTTTGTGAAAAGCGTCTATCCGAGTCTGCGCCATTCCGATTTGTAACCTGATGAAGGAGGAATCCATGACCGTTAGTAAGATTTTCATTGCCGGCGCTGGAAACGTCGGTTCGGCCAGCGCGGCGTTTATGTCGATGAAACAGCTGGGGAACGTTTATCTTTTTGATATTATAGAGGACTTTGCGATTGGTCAGGCGATGGATATCAATCAGTCGCTTCCCTATTGGAATTCTGACTCCAAGGTGTCGGGGTGCCGTTCCCTCGATGAGATGGAGGGGGCTGACGTGGTGGTGATTACGGCCGGCGGTAAGAGGGCCGAAGGCATGACGCGGCTGGATCTTCTCTATCAAAATCTGGATATCATGTATCAGATCGGAGAAAAGGTGATGGCTTTGGCTCCCAAGGCCTTTGTCCATGTCACCAGCAACCCGGTGGATGTGCTGGCCTGGGCGCTCAAGGCGAAATGGCCGGAAATGAATGTCACCGGCTTGGGGTGCGCCCTGGATGCCATGCGGTTCCGATTTTTTCTGGCCGAACACCTGAATGTCTCCCGTGAAGCCGTGGGTTGTACCGTGATTGGGACCCACGATGACAACATGATCCCTTTGGTGGCACGGGCGGATGTGGGTGGGATTCCTGTGACACAGCATTTGACCCCCGCCGATGAAGAGCGGCTGGTGACCCTGGTAAAGCATGGGGGCGGAGATATCGTCAAGCGCTTGAAAACACGCAGCGGCTTTTTTGCGGCGGCGACCAAGGTGACCCATATCATTGAATCTTATCTTTATAACAAGCAGCATATTTTTCCCTTAAGTGTGACCCTGAACGGTGAGTATGGCTACACCGATATGGCCCTCTCCCTTCCTGTCTCCATTGGAGAGCGGGGGGTCCACGATATTTTTGAGTTTGAGTTAAGCGATCACGAACGGGCCATGCTGGATGTCTGTGCCGGGTCCATGCGAAAGGTGATCTCTGAAATTCGTGCGAGGCAGTAAAGGGTCGCCGCGGGTGCCTTTCGTGAAATGGGTGTGCACGCGTCACGATTCAGTACACACTAGCCTCCGGGGAGCCATTTCAGGGCGGCGTAAGGGATATCCGTACACGGGTTTTTGTGACCGTTGCGGTTGGTCCGCGGTGCGCAAGCATACCTGAACGCCTTTGTTCCCTGGAGTGCGGCGCTCCGTTTCGGTTCGTCTTTCTCGGTTTTTTAAAGGTCGCGGCTCAAACGATGACCAAGGCCGAGACGTTGAATAAAAATGGGCTCAACGAACGGAAACACCAATAGGGCTTTACAATAGAGTGGAGGCACCACAGCCGCCCTTCCGGGCGCGCCGTGCTCCGTAGCGACTTTTTTTGCCGGGAGCTTTGCCCGGCCATTCAAAAGAATCAGGTCCTTTTATGACCATGGTTTTCCGGGGGGGTACATGGGCGATAACGAATCCAAAAGCCTGAGCGAAGCGACTCCTCGCCGATGGCCTATAGGTATTTTTGCCTAAGTGGCTTCGTCACCCTTGCCGCCGGAGGCTTCGTATCATGAGCTGAATAGTGACGGTTTTCTCGCGATGTGAGATCATCACCGGTGATCGTCGAGTCGCCTCTGTGTGCGGGCCGGTTTTTTGGGGTATGCAAATGAGAAGGGTTGGTATAGGAAGCATGGGAACCCTGATATCCCAAAGGAGATGTTTCCATGAACCCCGGCTTATATATCCATGTCCCTTTCTGTCTTCGCAAGTGCCCGTATTGTGACTTTTATTCCGAGGCGGATTTGACGCTGAAATCCGCATTTCTTGAGGCATTGAGATGTGAAATGGCGTTGGTGGCGGAAGCCCTTCCGGATGCGGGGGGCTTTGATACGGTCTATTTTGGCGGCGGGACCCCCTCGCTTCTGGAGCCTTCGGAGGTGGCAGGGGTTTTGGATGCGGTTCAGCGTCATTTCACGGTTGCCGACGATGTGGAGGTGACCCTTGAGGTGAATCCTGGGACGGTGACGCCTGAAAAGTTGGCAGGATTTCGCCATGCCGGGGTGAATCGCCTGAGCATCGGGGTGCAGTCCCTTGATGATGCGACCTTACGTTTTCTGGGGCGTCTTCATAACGCGGAACAGGCGCGGGATGTGCTCGATGCGGCGAGGGCCTGCGGATTTGCCAGCCTCAGCGCTGACCTTATCTATGGGGTTGGGGGGGCGACGGGGCAGAGCGTCGAGGCCGTGCTTTCCGACGTGACAGCCCTTCTTTCCTATGCGCCAGAGCATCTCTCCTGTTACATGCTGACCCTGGAGGAGGGAACTCCGCTTCACGCCCGTCACAGCAACAACGATTTTATGATGCCTGACGAAACGGCTCAGGGGACTCTTTTTTCAACAGTTTCGGATACCCTCACCGAAGGGGGCTACCTCCACTATGAGGTCTCTAACTTTGCCCGGAGCCCCGGGTTTGTTTCCCGGCATAATACGAAGTATTGGGAGATGGTCACCACCGTGGGGCTGGGACCTTCGGCCCATGGTTTCTGGTGTGGCGGGGGGGGGCGTCAAGAGCCTTCGCGCTGGTGGAATGTGGCGAACCTGAGGTCCTGGCTGGCTTGCTTGAAAGAGGGGCGGCGCCCTGTCCAGGGAGAAGAGACTCTGGACCGGGAGGCGTTGATGACGGAGGCGTTATATCTCGGTCTGCGGCGCATGGAAGGGGTCGCTCTGAAAGACTTTCATCGGCGTTTTGCGGTGGACTTGGTGTCGGTCCTGGGGGGGCTTTTCGGAGAGCTGGAAGAGCAGGGGCTGATGGTCAGATCGTCAGATGCCATTCGCCTGACCCGCAGAGGGTTTGCCGTGGCCGATGGGATTGTGCTTCGTTTGTTGCAGGCGCTGTAGGATGTGACGCTTTATTATGACTCGGAAAAAAGAGAAGCCCGTCATTTCAGAAGAATGAAATGACGGGCTTTTTAGGTTGAACGTCTGGGCTCCCTTATGGCAAGGATCGCCGCTTTTTAGGTGCTCATCGTCTTTGTGACAAACTGGATGTAGGCTCGGGCGTGGCTGATAAAAGCGGCCATGTTGGCTCGGTGGTTGGCAAAAAAACCACTGTAAGCGCTCTCCTGAATAAAGAGAGGGTCGAGTTCCGTGGCGTGTTGAAGCATCAACACCGCATGGTGCAGGTCGTTGGCAGCCCCTCTGGAGTCCAGAACCGGTGCAAAGTCAACCATCACGGCTTCCAGGATGGTGGCCATGGCCGTGGACACCCCTTGTGCATAAAAGAAGTAATCATCTGCCTTGAAGGTGCTGACCCGGGCGCCGTTCTCTTCATGGGTTTTTACGAGGTCGTCGTCGCAGTCTCCCAAGAGGTCTTCAAAACTTTTGAGCAGGGGGATCAGGTTATCAGCCCGGGAGTGAAAGGTGGCCTTGTTGGTGTTGAGTCGTTCCCTGTAGGTTCTGAGTTCATCAAGGGCCTGGGCGTAGGATTTTTCGGGTGCAGGCAGCCAGTATTTTTTGGGGTCGTTGTTGAACTTGGCCCGCGCCAGGTTGAGGTTGCGGTCGAATTTGATCGTGCTGCCGGTCCTGGCAATACGTTCCGTGAGTTTTTCGGTCGAGCGCCGGGTGACCTCAAGGATGCCGAGTTGGCGATTGCTGATGTTGTCGGTAAAGAAGGTGGCGACGTCGTTGGGGCGCCATCCAAGCCGACGGACGTTAATCTCATAGTTCAGGGGCTCAATGAGCGCGGTGACAAAGGCAGTCCCTCGCACGGCATTGGGGAAGAGATCGGCCACATCCTGCTCCACGGAGCTGTGGGGGGTGTTCGCCGGGTCTGTGCCATGGCCCTGGGCGTCCACATGGAGGGTTGACTCGGGGTCTATTTTTTCGGTCGTTCCCGCGTGACTGTCGGAGGCTTGGGGTGTGTGTGATACAGCGGGCGTATTTTTTTCACCTGAAACCCCGTGGGCATCTGTGGCCGGTGTGCCTGAATCATCGGTCGCAAGGGCCGAACCGGCGTGAGCTGTTTTGTCAGTCCCGAGGACTTTTCCAAGGACGATGTCGGCTTTTTTGAGTGCAGGGCTTTTCTCTACGGCCTGGTGATAGGCGGACGGCACGTCGTCACTGTCGGTAAAATACTGAAAAAGTTTGGAACCTCCCCAGAGGACGGCTACCGTGACAACAAGGGCCAGGGCCACTCTTGAAACGAGATATACCTTGAAATCTTTGCCGGTCTTTTTGTTGGTGGGATCATTCATATTTTCTCCTTAATCTCCCGGATATTCAGCACCACAGATTGATGGTTTAGCTAGTGTCAGGCCCACAGTATGCACATTTTTAATACAGAAGTCAAAAGAGCAGGGTGAGAGCGTCATTGTTTCAAAAGAACCCCTTAGTTTTACAGAGGTAAATCATCGGGGCGCAGGTGCGTGAGGCTTCAGGAAATAAAGGGTCACACATTTTTTTACCCGAATTCCCTTGGGCGTTTATTTTTTTCTGCACCCCACTGCCCGGATTAGCTGCGACCTCTCAACTGTCGGGTATCTCCGACGCGAATGGTCAGGTTTTTACCGTCATAGTATTCCAGAAGAGGAATTAAATATTTTCGGGAGACCCCGCCGGTCATCTCTTTGAAGTCTGCGGTGGTCATTTCGGTGTGGGTTTCAAAGAAAGCCAGCACGCGTGATTCCAGACCTTCAAGGGCAGATTGGTGAAAGTAGAGATCTTCTTTGGCCTTTCTCAACGTTTTCTCTGTGGTGAGAAGAAGGAGCACATCCATGGCCTTGTTGACCGGGACCCCAAGGGTCTCACACAGGGCCTTGAAGTAGGGTGGCGTGAGGGCTGTGTCGCTGTAAGCGGAGACAATATTTTTCTTCAGCAGCTCCTGATCCACCTGAAGTTCGACGGTATGGGTGGCGAGTTTAACCGTGTCCGAGGTGAGGATGACCGACTTGTCGGTGACGAGATGATTAAGCGTGAGGGTAAAAACACGGTTTCCCAGTATGGCGGGAAATTTGGATTTCAACTCTTCTTTGGACATCCCTTCCTTTAAAGGGTGGGTCTTGTGATAATCGGCGAGAAAGGTTTTGCCGATTTCCGTCAGGCGGGAGAAGGTGTCCCCATGGATCAAGGTACGGGATTCTTTGTCCGTCTGGATAACCACTCGCTTGGAGAGCAGTCCGGAGAGGGCTCCTGTCAGCTGTTTCTCGCTGCAGTTGGTCATGATCTTCAGGTCGGAAAAAGGAAGGCCGGCATACCCTGCCTGGGTGACATGAAATGAGATGATTTCAGGCAGCTCGTTTTCCCTCAAGCCTGCCAGACCCTGGGTGACGTCTTCTCGAAAGCGCTTGTGTTTGGGGGGGATCGGGTTCAGGATACGTCCCCCGCCGATGGTGCGGACCGGGGAGTAGCTTCGGATCACATACCGGTCGTCCTTGATACAGGCGACGGGCTCTTCCAGGCGCAGCTGAACGGCGGCGGTTTTTCCGGCATCCAGGGATTCCCGGTCCAGGAGGATCAGGTATCCGAGGACTTCACTGGTGCCGGTGTGAAGGCGAATCCGGGTTCGATTCTTCAGGGGCTTTTTGGCGCTGGGCAGATAGTGAAATTCCACATCCATGAGATAGCTTGGCTTGATGTTACCGGGTGTGGACACCACCTCGCCCCGTTGGATGGCGCTTTTTTCCAGGCCCTGAAAGTTGATGGCCGTGCGCATTCCTGAGGAGGCTTTTTCCACGCTGTCACTGTGGACCTGAATGCCGCGGACTTTGGATTCCACCCCGGAGGGGTAGATGGTAACTGCGTCCCCAATGGAGATGCTTCCGGAAATGACGGTACCGGTGATGACGGTACCGAATCCTTTCATGGTGAACACGCGGTCCACGGGCAGCCTGAAAACAGAGGCGGTGCGACGTTGTGGAACGCTCGCGGCCAGTTCGGAAAGGGTCTGCTTCAGGGTGTCCATCCCGTCGCCGGTAACGGAGGAGACAGGAATCATTGGCGCCCCTTCTAAAAAGGTGCCTTTAAGGAAGCCGCCGATGTCCTCTTGGACAAGTTCCAGCCACTCCTCATCGACGAGGTCGGTCTTGGTGAGCACCACCACGCCATGGGAGATGCCCAGAAGGGAACAGATTTCCATGTGCTCACGGGTTTGTGGCATGACCCCTTCATCGGCCGCAATCACCATGGCCACGATGTCGATGCCAGTGGCACCGGCGACCATGTTTTTGACGAATTTTTCATGGCCAGGGACATCCACGATGCCCACGTGCTGGCCATTGGGCAGGGCCATGGAAGCAAATCCGAGCTCAATGGTGATGCCTCGTGCCTTCTCTTCTTTCAATCGATCTGTTTCGATGCCGGTCAGGCTTCGAATGAGGCTGGTTTTACCGTGATCTATGTGTCCGGCCGTGCCGAGTATGATCTGTTTCAACGACCCTTAGCTCCTCTTTATCGCGGGCATATAATTAAGCCGTATGGCCCGGTTTCGGGTGGAAGTACGGGGAACCCTGATACTTTTCGGGTCTGTTCTTCCCGGGAAGTGGTCGGGCGGGGCTTTTTATATGCACATCTATGTGGATTTTCTGTGACGCCAGTATGCGGAAAAGTAGGCCAGAGCAAGCAGCAACAGGCCCAGAACTGCGGAAAAGACGATTCCCTTGTCTGGATAAAAGAGACGCATCAGAAGCGTTCCACAGGCAAAAGAGAGAATCGCACGTATCATAAAGATGGTCACACGTTCCATATGGGTACACCTCAAGGCGATCGCTCGCCGTCTGGGTTTTCATGTATCGGAATCTATAAACGCATGCAGCGCATGCCTGAAGCCTGTGCCCTAAAGCACGGTTCATACCTATTATAATTGGCTGGTGGGGGTCAATAGGCAATGTCCTGAGAGGGGGGACATGTCTATCCCAGGGTTTTATCCCACCTCAAGTGTCCGTGGGCTTGTCGTGCCGGTGGAAAGGTGGGCTGCGTCGTTCTGGGAGCCTTATTATAAATAAGGAGGGGACTTTCTGACGGCCCGTGGTGGGCCGTGTTATTTTTTCTGGCAGGGGTCTGTTTCTGGCGACGCTGTGGAAGGATTCGCCTCGGCCCGGAGGGGTCACAGGGATTTTGATGCAAAGGGCTGATTGCAAGGGACCGGGATCGATGAAGCTGGCTTTGTTGTGGCAGGTGAGGAGCACCTTAGGGATGTTTGACATGTCCTCTTTGACGTATCGTTTCACAAATTCAGGTGGTTGGTTGCTAAGGGTGGGGCGTGAGGGCTTTTTTTTTGCCATGGCATTTAAAAAGCCTTGAAAAGCGTGAGGTCATCGGGTATAAATCTCTTGTTTTTGTGGTGAGCGTAGCTCAGTTGGTAGAGTCCCGGATTGTGATTCCGGTCGTCGCGGGTTCAAGCCCCGTCGCTCACCCCATTACCCTATGCGCCCGTAGCTCAGCTGGATAGAGCGCCGGACTTCGAATCCGTAGGTCGCAGGTTCGAATCCTGCCGGGCGCACCACTTTGGGAAATTAAAGCCTCAAGGTTAAGTTCTTGTGGCTTTTTTTGTATCCAGCCTTTTTGGTCTTTGTGTCTGATTATGGACAGCAAGGTGTCAGGGAGGCGGGGTGTAGATAAAAAGAGATAATAAGTTGGGTTGCTTTTTGCTCCCCTTGCCTGTTGTCTTTAAACAAACTGGGCCTGTCTTAATTTCAAGGCGCGTTCACTGTTTCGCACTTAAGGGAAGTCATAATTTGTCAGATACGTATACCTGCGTGACAATTACCTCAAGTTTGGAACATTTAAACTTTTTCTTTAGGAGATTGTCACCATGGCGAACGGAATTGTAAAATGGTTTAACGAGTCAAAAGGTTTTGGTTTTATTGAGCAGGAGAACGGGGCGGATCTTTTCGTACACCACTCAAGCATCAATGCTACCGGTTTTAAAACCCTCCAGGAAGGTGACCGAGTCACTTTTGACGTTGAGCAGGGCCAGAAAGGTCCCGCTGCAGGTAACGTAACTGTAGTTTAGATACCCGATTATAAAACTTTGTGGCGCGCGGGTTTGAAAGAACTCATCATCGCCTGATAAGTTGAATATAGTTTAGAAAGAGCCTCGTTGATTTATTTCAGCGGGGCTTTTTTTATGATTTTTTTGCTGGGGGGCAAGCTCTTGCCAATGTGTATGAGCCGGGTTTGATAAACAGGCCTTATTATATATTTCAAATTGACGTCGAACCCAAGGTGTATCCGTGCCTTGCTTTCAAGGTCACTTTGATTGGGCGGGTAATCCCTGATTGCCCTCACGGCTCCTTATCATTTTGTGGGGTATGGATACTGTTTCATAATTGTGTGAAGTAAACGTTACAATTACATGTCACGATTGAATCCATTTATTCGTAACCCATTGAATGTATGGGGTGTGACGGGTGGCATGCTAATTGCTCATTAATCAAGGATCTTACAATTTTATTTTTCGAATCTTGTCCAATAAATGGTATAAATTTATTGTTGCCTTGGGTTGTTTTTTTGCATTAACCCGGCAACTTGATATACGAAACAACAGGCAAATGAGATGTCAACTTTTTTGGGGTGATCGTGCCACTCGACATCCATGGTATTTAACCGCCGGGTTAATATTTGAGAAAGGAGGGCGTTGAATGGCAAGCACTCAGGCTGGGATGGAGGATCATATAGAACGGGGTGGCTATGATGAGCGGCGAGTACATTCTGACAGGCGTGTCTATTCATACAAGGGGTATTATCCTGAACGACGGGCGGTCAATGATCGCAGGTCTGGGGTCGATCGCAGATCGGATCGAGTTGAGGGGCCAATTTCGGAAGAGCGCCTGATACTGCAAACTAACCGTCCAGAGATGGATGAGAGTGAGAGGCACGGCTGAAAAGGCTGCTCGGGTCGTATGGATTCCCAGGGATGCTGCACTGGCAAACAGCTGAGGTTTAGTCCAGGTGTGATCGGGAAAAAACGTATGGTTATATTGCGTTGATTCGTAGAGAGGGTACTGTCAATTGGGTCTGCTGATGTTGAGATTGTCTATTTTGGTTAGCAGCGTTTTGTAACTAATTTTCAGTATTTTTGATGCGTGTGTTCTGTTCCAGTTTGTAACGCCAAGTACCCGTGAAATAATCTCTTTTTCGACAATATTAGCCGTGTCCTGTTTGATTTTTTTTAGGGAAATCGTCGTCATGTCGTCTGTGCTTATGCTTACAATATCTATGATCTCTTTTATGATGTGGCCGTCGATGGGCATCGCCGGATCGGAAACCATGTCTGTACGGGTGTCCTTTTCAGAGAGAATCTCATTTAACGTAGCTGCATCGCATCCTATGAGGAGTATCCTTTGGAGTAAACTGATAAGTTGTCGGACATTGCCTGGCCACGAGTAATGGCAGAGCCTGTTGAATGTTTCGGTGTCCAGCTCATTGATTTTTCGATTGGTGTATTTCTCCTGATAGATCTTCGTGTAGTGTTTGATGAGCTCGGGGATGTCCGTGGGGCGTTCGCGAAGAGGGCGAATATAGATTTGAACCATATTGAGGCGGTAGTAGAGATCTTTTCGGAACTCCTTGGCCCGTATTTTTTCGTTTAAGTTGTTGTTGGTGGCCGAGATGACCCAGGTGTTTGATTTTATATTGGATTCAGATCCAAGGCGATTGTATTCACCACTTTGAAGCACGTGCAGGAGCTTGGCCTGAAGGTGAAACGACATGTCGCCGATCTCATCCAAGAAGAGAACACCTCCATCCGCCAGCTCAAATTTTCCTTTTCTTTTTTTATTTGCTCCAGTGTAAGCCCCTTGCTCCACGCCAAAGAGTTCGCTTTCGAGCAGGGTGTCCGGGATCGCCGCACAATTGACCTTGACGAACTCTTTTTTGTTTCGGGGGGACTTTTCGTAAAGTGCGCGAGCGACGACTTCTTTGCCTACCCCCGTTTCTCCTGTTATAATTACGTTCAGGGCCGTGTCCAAGGCAATAAGCTCTATGATTTCACGAATTTTTGCAATAGCGGGACTCACGCCGACGAGGGTGGTATGCATTGTGGTATCTACCCTGTGAAAAGATATGCGTTTAAAATTTTAAGGTTTGCCTGGACCTGAATGAGGTTACGACCTTACAGGTACATATATCGCCATGGTTTTTGGTCGCGCAATGGCAATACCATGCCCTCGCTTAGCCCGGATATTTCACGAGTCGAGCACAACCATTTCAAGGCATCAGGGCTGCAGATGTAGTGGTTTACCTCAAAGCTCTGATAACGAAGAAGGTGGGTGCTCTCGGCTCGGGCGAAGGGTGAGAAACGCGAGTAGAAAATGGCAAATTACATTTTGCATGTTTGAAATATTTACATTTTGCTTAGTAACTCGCCGTAATGTAATATTATTACATTGGTTTTACCGTTTTATCATGAGATATTCAGGATAGGGGCTGGGAACCAAGCTCATACTCGTACGAAAAGACCTGGCGGTCTTACAGGTTATAAAAATGCCTTTTAAACCAGTCAATAAATATCACAAGTAACCTAAAATAAACAATTTTGTTATGGGTTCGGTGATTTAGTCCGACTGCTATCTATGGGAAACGTGCGGGGGCTGCCGATTCGTGGTGGTGGGGGGCCGCAGGCTGATTTGATTCTCCAGTTCACTTAAAATGAGCGGTTTTCCCATGGTGGCGTTAGCTTTCAACTCCTCAGTCAGAGAGATAGCCCGAATATTTCATGAGAAAGCGACCATGCCAATGCAATAACTATCTATTACAGTTAGTTGTTGTAAAAAATGCAGATATTTCAAAAATACAAAATGTAACCCACAGTTTTGGACTCGATTTTCTCACCCTTCGGGCGAGCCGGGTGCGCTCATCTGCGGCGTTATCAGAGCTTTGAGGTAAACCACTACATCTTCAGCTCTGATGCCTTGCATATGAGCGCACCCAACTCGTGAAATATCCGGGATAGGATGTTCTCCAAACCCTGAAATGGCGATGCTTGGGAGGTTTGGTGTGTTGTTTTTGATAATCGAAATTAACGCCGCGCCGCTGATATCCGGCATGATTAGATCGGTTCTAATTAAGTCGATGATGTCGGCGTGTGAGTTGAACAGCTTCAGGCCCTCGACCTCACTTTTCGCCGGCATAACATGATACTGTTTTCCCGAAAGATACATCGTCATCATGCCAAGAAGGATGATCGTATTGTCATCGACGACCAGAATGTTTGCCTTTGGTTCCATGGCTGTTTGTAGAGAAATGTAGAGAAATGTACAGTTAAATTTATATTGACATTTTATTATGATAGATGAATATTATGTTTACAGCAAGCCTTAAATATATGCCAAATAACAAATGATTATGGTTTTTAGATTTGATTAATGTGACAGGTCTGTGTATCGTATGACTCTCTCTATATGTGGGTAGGTATAGATGTAATGGCCTTGTTTTAGAAATACTAGCGATCGCACTAATATCATAGTGGGGGGCGATGGACGGTTCAAAAAGCGGTAAGGCCGATCTTGAATTTTATAGCGGGATGATCGTTAAATGGTATTGGGTATTATTTATACCGTTATCGGTGGCAATGCTTGTGGGGATTTATCTTGTTCTTTTCTCACAGAGGTACTATGAATCGACAACCGTTATCCTTGTACAACCCCAAAAATTACCGGAAGACGTCGTAAAAAATGTCGTCGCAGAAGACATTAATACCAGAGTAACTACTTTGGCTCAGCGGATTCAGAGCCGAACAAATCTTGAAAAAATTATCAATGAGTTTCATCTTTTTTCTGCGGATCAGTCTGCCGAAATGTACATGGAGGATATGGTGGCCATTCTCCGCAGCCGTATTTCCGTTACAATCACGAAGGGGCAGAATCGAAATGTAGAGTCTTTCACGGTTTCATATAAAGGGACCGATCCGAATCGTGTCGCTAAGATTACCCGTACCCTTGCAACGCATATCATCGACGAAAACATGAAGCTCAGAGAGACCCAGGTGCTGGGCACCAATTCGTTTCTTGAAGATGAAATGGAATCCATGAGAAGAAAACTTGTGGAGACAGAAACAAAGTTAAAAGAGTACAGAGAGCGATATATGGGGGGGTTGCCTGAACAGTTGGACAGCAACCTTCGTATACTTGACTCTTTAAATGAACGGCTTACCCATGTGCGTGATGACATCAGGTCTTCAAAATACAGGCTTGATAATCTTCTCCAGAGAATGAATAAACCAACGGACCCGGGTTTGGGAAATGAATATACGCCTGACGAGGTGAAGACTCATCTTGAGCAATTGCGAGAAGAGTTAAGTCGTCGGTTGAAGCGGTATACAAAATATCACCCGGACGTCCTTCAACTTCAAGCGACCATTGAACAGCTGGAACAGCGTGAGACAGAAATCCCGAATGGCGAAACGCCCGTTAAGAAAAAAACGGATACCACGCTTGACCGTCAGCATCGTGGTATCATGAATGAAATTTTGACAAATGAAAAGGAACAGCAGCAGCTTCTGGGTCAAATTACCGTTTATAAAAAAAGAGTTGAGGATACCCCGAAACGCGAACAGGAGCTCCTCTCTTTGCAGCGGGATTATGATAATATCCGACAAGCCTATCATTCACTGTTGGGTCGACAGCTGGAAGCTCAAATTGCGGTAAACATGGAGAAGAAGCAGAAGGGCGAGCAGTTTAGGGTGATCGACCCTGCCCGAGTTCCACAAAAGCCTGTTGAACCTGACATGAATAAATTAATCGCGTTTGTTTTGGTGGCCGGTCTTGGCGTCGGGTGCGGAATTATTGCTCTTCTCGAGTTTTTTTTCCAAACATTCAGAGGCACCAAGTCTGTTGAATCCTTTACCTCTTTACCTGTGATTGCGACTTTGCCTGTGATTGATTTTTCGGGACCCGTTAAGGGCCGTTTTTTTAAACGTGTTGCCTCGGTTGCCGGAGGAGTGATCACAGTCTCATTGTTGTGTGCATTTCTTGGTATTGCTTTCATTAAGGGTTAATGTCATGGGGTACTTTTCAAAAGCACTGGAAAAGATGGATTCGGAATCGGGCCTTACCGCTGACGTGCGCCTGCCGTCAAAAGAAATAGCTAATGCATTTTCCAATGAAAAGAAACCCCAGAAGTCCTCGCCGGCGTCTGGATTTGCTTCGCTTGTCGCGGTTTCGTCTCCACACAGTTTTTCTTCAGAGCAGTTTCGTTCTATCAAAACATCCATTATGTTTCCCGAGGATGGACGGGAAATGCGCTCAATTCTTGTGACGAGCGCAGTTCCCGGTGAGGGAAAGTCTTTTGTCGCATCAAATATCGCAGCAACGATGGCCTCGAGCATGGATAATTATGTGCTTGTGATTGACAGCGATTTAAGGCGTCCTTCTATCTCTAAAATCTTTGGTTTGCCGTCCGAGTCTTCGGGCTTAGATTTGTACTTAAATAATGATTGTCCCCTGGAGAACATAATATACCGGACTAAAATTGAAAAATTGTCCGTGATTCCAGCCGGGAACAGTGTAGAAAACCCGTCGGAGTTGATTACCTCTTCCAACATGACTCAGATGTTGTCTGAAGTTCGATCGCGTTATTCAGATCGATATGTCATCATTGATTCTCCCCCACCCCTCCTTGCCCCGGAAACCATCGCTGTCTCGAAGCATGTAGATGGTATTATCGTTGTTCTAAGAAACGATAAAACCTTGAAAAAATATGTGTCTGACATGTTGGATAAGATAGATCGATCCAAGGTGATAGGCATTATTTTGAACAGGTATGATGTCCCCTTCGGAAATCAGCATGGTTACAAAGATTACTATGCTTACGGCAGAACTCGGTAAAATAAAGCGTATTATCCGGAACAGCATTTTCATATTCGGGTACGCATAAAGCCATGGGATCGCCATCTCCGTTATGTGTCGGAGATGGGACTTTGTAATCGCTTTATAATTTCAAATATGGCGTGATGTCGGTATGATAAATCTTTTTAGAAGTTATTATACAATACGCAATTTGTTTTTGATCAGCCTGGAAAGCTTGCTTCTCTATTTGAGTATTATCCTCTCCTCGTTTATTGTCTTTGGTGATGCGTCGGGAATTGATTCTCCCTGTCTTCATATGAAGGCCGCATGTATCGTGATTGTGAGCGTCCTGTGTCTTTACTGCAATAATGTCTACAGTATTAAAGACACCAAGGGCTATATGGATCTTACCATCAAGTTGTTTCAATCTTTTGGGGCGGCGCTTATATTCTTATCTTTTTTTTATATGAGTTTCAGCCAGGCTATCATCAGTAACGGTTTCTTTTTTGTTTATATCCCTGTCGTCGTTGTGGTTCTTACGGCTTGGCGATTTGTCTATGTTTTTCTTCTGAAGTCGGGGGTGTTGAGTCAAAACATATTTATTCTTGGCGATAGTGACCTTGCTTTGGATATCTGCCAGGAAATAGATCATGAAATTGACTGCGGGTATTGTGTGAAAGGGATTGTTTCGCGAAATCATATTCCTGAGTTTGATTCGCTGAAGGCTCCGCATATCGATTCGTATGAAAATCTATCCCAAATCGCTAATGCCCATAGTGTAAAGCGGATTGTCATCGCCTTGAATGAAAAACGAGGGAATTTCCCTGTGGATGAGCTTCTTATGTGTCGGGTCAACGGTATTGATGTGATTGAGGGGCACACCTTCTATGAAATGCTCACTGGAAAATTTCTGGTCTCCTCCATCAACCCCACCTGGCTTATTTTTTCAAATGGATTCAGAAAAAGCAGGATCCGTAATTTTCTGAAAAGAATAGAGGATATTCTGGCCTCTTTACTTCTTTTGATTGTGTTCTCCCCCATTATTATGGTTACGGCGATGGTGATTAAATTAGATTCTAAAGGTGTCATTTTCTTTTGCCAGGAGAGGTTGGGATTGCTCCATCGGCCTTATAAACTCTATAAGTTTCGGTCTATGGTTGATAACGCTGAAGCCGTGAGCGGTCCCGTTTGGGCCGCTAAAGATGATAAGCGCGTCACCCGGGTCGGTCAGTTTATCAGGACGTGGCGGATCGATGAACTTCCTCAACTGTTTAATGTTTTGAAGGGCGATATGAGTCTGGTAGGCCCCAGGCCGGAGAGGGCGCATTTTGTAAAAAAACTTGAAGCTGAAGTGCCCTACTACGCAGAGCGTTATATCGTAAGGCCCGGTGTGACGGGCTGGGCCCAGGTCCGTTATGAATACGGGGACTCCGTGGATGATGCCATAGAAAAGCTTAATTATGATCTTTTTTATATCAAGAATATGAGTATCTTCATGGATATCGTCATTGCTTTCCGAACTATCCGGACGGTTCTTTTTGGGGTGGGAGCACGTTAACCGAGATCGTTCACGAGTTGAGTCCATTTCTTGGCACAAGGCGGTATAACGAGAACAGAATTCCCCATTGATGCAAAGTCCTTAACATGTATGCGCTATGATGCATCATTCTTGAATTTATATAAAAAATGCATATGTAGCCCCATTTACTTGTCTTGTTTGTTTAACTTGAAATTAATCGTAAAAATATGGGCCATGTAACCCAAAGGGCGGAGCTATGACTTGTCGTAAAGTTTTCCTGAGAGTACTCATTACGCTGGTGACGTTGATTTTGTGGGTCGGGCGAGGTGACCTGAATGCGAAGACCGTGGAACCGGTTGATAAGCAGAGTGTTGACTCTTATATCATGGGGTATGGCGATGTCCTCGATATAAATGTATGGAAAGAGCCTGACTTTACATTAGAAAACAGCGTAGTCCGTCTCGACGGAAAGATCACCGTGCCCCTGGTGAATGATATCCAGGCGGCCGGGAGAACCACCCGACAACTTAAGTCCCATCTTGAAATCGTTTTACGAAAATATATTGATAATCCTGTGGTGACCGTGATTCTAAAGGAATCCCGAAGCCAGCGATTTTATATATTAGGTGAAGTTGCACGGACGGGCGAGTATGCCCTCTCCAAAGAATTGACGGTCTTACAGGCCTTTGCCATCGCCGGGGGATTTACAGAGTGGGCAAATAAAAAGGAGCTCTTTGTGCTCAGAAGAAGTGAGGGGGGCGATAAGGTCCTTAAAGTCAATTATCTCGATATCATTTCGGGAAAGGATTTTAAAGGCAACATCATTCTTCAGGCAGATGACACCATTGTGGTGCCTTGACGCTATGCTCATATTCGATAAACGATCGGCTTCTTCGATTCTTTTTTTACTGTCCTTCATTTTCGTTGGACTGGTTTCGTGTTCCCTTGCCTGTGCCGAGGTTCGGATGGGGGTACGATCGAGTGCAGAATACAACGACAATATTCATCTCGAAGAGTCGCACGAGACGACTGATATCCTGTACAAGGTTTCTCCATGGGTGGACATTCAATCCCAATGGCCCCGTTTTCGATCGGCCTTGAGCTACCATCCCAGCTACACCTGGTATGAGACCCATCGGGAGTATGATTCAGCGGGACATCGGTTTGAAGTCGATCTTGCCGGAGATGTCGCAAAAAATGCGGGCCTTTCTTTTAACACCCTCTTCGAGAGGACCGAAGAAGGGACCTCGGATGATCAGGATCTTCAAGGGTCTACAAGGTTGCCATACACGAATCTCTCCTCAACCTTTTCAGGGACCTGGGTTCCGGGCAGAGATGAATTATGCGGCTTCTCACTGACCGGTGAATCCCTGGATTATGACAGTCAGAGTGAGTCCGAGGACAGCCGTGAGGTTAGAGGACGTATCAACGCACGAAAACGTCTCCAGGGTCACTTCTCCGGGACCCTGGAAGCTGGATACCTCGAAGGGAGGTATGACGACTCGACATCCTATCAGTTGGGCTCTGGAACGCTTGGCTCTGAGTATGCACTGACTCCGAAAAAGAGGGTCTTCGGCAGAATGGCTTTTTCGAAGTACACCGGTGACTCCCGGGCGAATTATTCCACCTTCAACCCTTTTATTGGTATGGCCCAAGAGTTTCAGAATGGGCAATACGATCTCGGTGCCGGGGTTTTGATTCGTGATCAGGAAGGGGCTGATATTACCTGTCAGTTTTCTGTCGTCGGCAATGCCGATGTTACAAAGAGCTGGCGCAGAGGTGCCCTCACAGCCTCTTTCTCCACCGGTCATGAAGAGGAGTATATCGACTTCGATAACCCGGGGTTTGATACCTATGTTTCCGGCAAGGTGTCGGGGTGGTACAGCCTGTCTCGAAAATGGAAGGGCAATGGCGGTTGTGAGTTGCGGGATGATGATTATCAGGAAACGAATTCCGGTCAATCCGATCGGAATGATGTGACGTTCAAAATCATGGGTGGGATCGAGCGTCAGCTTAAGAGACATGCCACGCTGCGGCTTGACTATAGTTACCATACCAGGCGGTCAAATATGGATGAGTATGAGTACGACGAAAACAGCATTGTCCTGACCTTGAATTTTTTTACAAAGCCGGTACCGTGAAACATTTTAAATTATGTCGGGATATATTAACCCGGCGGTTAAATGCATGGATGTCGAGGAGCGTTATCACCCCGATAAAGCTGACATCTCTTTCATCTACTTTTTTGTATATTAAGTTGCCGGGTTAATATCATGACAGAAGGGTTCTCTTCTCGCGATGACCAGACCGTGTTTCTCCTTACCGTCGATGTCGAAGACTGGTTTCAAGTGGAAAATTTCAAACAGTGGATACCCTTTGAAACCTGGGGGCAGCGGGAACTTCGGGTTGTTGATAATACTCTGGCACTGCTTGATTTTTTGGACTCACGAAGTGGCGTGTATCAAATAAAAGCCACCTTTTTTGTCCTTGGCTGGCTGGCAGAAAGGTATCCACGCCTCGTTTCTGAAATTCATGCCAGGGGCCATGAGGTCGCATCTCATGGGTACAATCATCGCATGGTGCCCCTCTGCTCGGACAATGAGTTGTTCGAAGACCTGTCATCGAGTCGTAAGTGTCTTGAAGACATCCTTGGAAAACAGGTCAAAGGGTACAGAGCGCCCAGTTTTTCCATTGAGCCCAGGCTCATCGGTATGTTGAAACGGTGTGGGTATCACTATGATTCCAGTTACAATTCGTTTTCGGGTCATGGGCGTTACGGAACGATGGCGGATGTACCCAAGGCATCCAGAGGCATATTCGAATGGCCCGAGGGGCTGTATGAGATTCCGGTGAGCAACCTGATGTTTCGGAATCGTACGATTCCCTGGGGTGGGGGGGGCTTCTTCCGGTTGATCCCTGAAAGGGCTTATACTTACGGTGTGAAGAAGAAGGTAGATCAGAGCAGGGTTTTTCTTTTTTATATCCATCCATGGGAAATTGATCCTGGGCAACCCCGCGTCACGCAGGCCTCCATCGGTTTTAAGTTCCGCCACTATGTCAATTTGAATAAAACCCTTGGGAAGTTGGCTTTTCTGATGAATCACCTGCCGGAAACCTCTTTTCTGACATGCTCCGAATATCTCGACAATGTGACCCCCTGTTTAGAAAAAACCCAAATCCTTTAATCTTTGAGAAGGGCCATCATTTAGGCTCTCAAGATTCGGAAAACATCCATGCAGATAGTGACCACAGACCTGGATCAGGATTCAGAAAAAGAGGCCTGGAATCATTACGTCTCCCACCATGAATGCGGTTCTTTGTACGTCAGGGCGGAGTGGGGTGATGTGATTCGGGACGTTTACGGTCATGACAGCATACGCCTGGTCGCCGTTGGGGGTGGGGAGGGACTCAAAAAAATTGTGGGCGTTTTGCCAATGGTTCATATGCGGTCACGTATTTTTGGTAACAGGCTGATCTCAATGCCTTATTTTGATGTGGGTGGGGCTGTGGCCGATACCCCTGAGATTGAAGAGGCATTGATGTTTAAAGCCCTTGATATTGGACGAACCCTCGGGGTTAAGAGTCTGGAGATTCGTCAGGTCAGGCCCATTGCTGCTTTAGATGACCAGGCGGATGGGAGGCATGAGGATAGAGGGAATACCCTTTCCGTGTTTAAAGAAAAAGAGCGTATGCTGCTGGCACTTCCCCCTTCTTCCGAATCGTTGTGGACCTCATTCAAATCCAAGCTCCGAAGTCAAATTCGTCGAGCCATGAAAGAGGGCTTAACGGTTGACATGGGAGACGAGGAGTTGATTGATACTTTTTATACCGTGTTTGCCGAGAACATGAGGGATCTTGGTTCCCCTGTCCATGCAAAGGCCCTGTTTCATGGCGTGATGAACGCCTTTAAAGGCCGCGCAAAGATTGTGGTTGTTAAAAAAGGGGGGATGCCTGTCGCAGCATCTATTGTTTGTCCCCACGGCAAGACGCTTCAAAATCCCTGGGCTTCCTCTTTAAGGCGATACAGCCGTTTAAGCCCGAATATGCTCCTTTATTGGGCCATGCTGGAATATGCCAGTGATCATAGGTATTCGACATTTGATTTCGGACGATCGACTTCCGGTGAAGGGACATACAGGTTCAAAAAACAATGGGGGGCAGAACCTCGCCCCCTGCATTGGTATCAATGGATGTGTAATAACGTGTCTGTGGGAAAAACCATTCGCAGCGACAAAGATCGATTCGGAAGGGCTGCTAAATACTGGCAAAAACTTCCCGTCTCGGTGACGACGCTGCTTGGCCCCATGGTCAGGGGGCAGATCAGTCTGTGAGAATAGGACGCACATTGCCCCCGGCAGCAGCGCCTATGCCGATGAAAAGTATCATCAATGGGTTGAGGGGCTGGATTCGAGGGATCTCTGAGATCGAGCGGTTTCGTAAGGAATTGAAAGCCTACCACGCCATAGAACACGTGTTTCTTGTCTCCTCCGGCAAGGCCGCTTTATATCTTATTCTAAAGGCATTGAAGTCTCTTCAACCGGATAGAGATGAAGTGGTGGTGCCCGCCTTTACATGCTACTCTGTTCCTTCTGCGATTATGCGGGCAGGTCTTCGGGTACGACTCTGTGATATTGATCCTGAGACCCTTGATTTTGATTATACCTTGTTAGAAGAGATCATAAAATCTGATACCTCCGAACGTATTCTCTCTCTTATCCCCACTCACCTCTTTGGTCTACCGTCCGATGTAGCGCGGGTGCGCCGATTGATTACCGGAACGGGCATAAAACTTGTTGAGGATGCCGCGCAGTCCATGGGCGCAAAGGTGAAGGGGCAGTTCCTTGGAACCCTGGGTGATGTCGGTTTTTTCAGTCTGGGTCGAGGCAAAGCCTTTTCGACCGTGGAAGGGGGCATCGTTTTGACGTCAAATACCCACATTGCCACGGCTCTTAAAGAAGAGTTAAGCCAATTCAGAGAGTACCGTGTCCCGGAGATCATTGGACTCGCATTGCAGTCCATCATCCTCTCGATTTTTATGGACCCCCGCTTTTTTTGGTTTCCAAAGTCCCTCCCGTTTCTCAACCTTGGTGAAACCCATTTTGAGAGACATTTTCCCCTCAAGAAATTATCGGCGTTTCAGGCGGGTGTTTCCAGGGAGTGGCAGGACTCCCTCGAGAAGATCTCCTCCATCCGGAAACGTAATTCTGCCGGATGGACAGAGGAGCTGAAACGTAGTGAATTCTTGAATCAATTCAAAGTTATTGAAACCGCCATTCCATTACTCAGGTACCCGTTGTTGGTGAGACAATCTGATCAGAGATGGGCGTTGTTAAAAGCGAGCGAGGCCCGTGGATTGGGAGTCATGCAAGCCTACCCTGAGTCTTTAGACCGTTTGGATGAATTGGCGCAGAAGGATCATTGCGCTTGTTGCCTCAATGCACACGCAGTGGCGCAACAGATGATCACCCTTCCGGTCCATGGTTATGTGAGCAGGATGGATTGTCAAAAGTTTAGGGAACTGTTTGCGCTTGTAGAAACATAAAAAGCGCAACAGTGCCGTGTATGCTGGTATGAGATGAATGGCTCCGGTTTTGGCATAAATAGATAGAATTGAGAAAGTTAACGCTTGGCTTTAAGCAGCAACTCATATGCTCTGCGTGTATCAATAGTTATTTATTATGGATTTTTTGAAAAGAGGAGATCGCGATAATGTCTGACTATTTAGCAAATGGGCAAGGGTTGTTAACAATCGAGGATCAGGGGAATTTTACGCCTTTTCATGTTGTTATTACTGGTAATATGAGTGTCGGAGACACTCCGACAGAAGTAGATCCAGAAAGACGAACTTACCTTGTCAATTCATTTGGGCTGGTACTTCACGAAGTGAATGGAGACAAAAATTATCAGTTTAACGGGCATGGGAGCATTTATATGACAAGGCATGATAATTTTCTGTTTTTGGAAGGGTCGGGCGATTGGAATAAGTGGGCTTTTGATCTTGTTGAGGACTGCAAGACGTTTGATTTTAAGCTGAGGCAAAAGATGCGCTATTCTACTGGTTTTACGTGTGATCCGAAAACGGAACATCAGATTAGCTTAAAAAGCGTAGATCTGAACCTTGAAAAGCAGGCCCGTGTATGTTGCGGTTCGACAGAAAAGGGAAACACGGATTGGAAGACCTATTTGGATGGGAAGGGATTGTTTGTTGACGTTGATACATCTATATGCGGTTTCGCCACCACGCCATTGTATTTTACCTCCATAGGAGGTGATTGTGATCACTGGGATACTTGTGGTGGGACGTCGATTTATAATCCGACACCAACAGGATTTAGAGTTTATGTTCAGAGAAATGGACTAAATACCACCACGGAAGATGCGAATAAGAGGGGGTGGCATATCAATTGGCATGGGATTGAATAATTCTAATAATGTCGTTGGCTAAGGTCTCAGAGAAAAAAACGCGTCACACATGAATGCCGCTTTGGTTTACCCTGGGGATTGAGAGATAAATCACAGCCGTAATCAGCCTTCAAGGTGGCTCACCTTCCCGTCGGAGGCATCGCCTTTTGTATGTTTTATTGTAACTATTCAGCTCAATCTACCTGGGTGGAGATAACGTCCCGCCATGCGACACCCCGTGTGCTTGAGCACCATTTGTTTGGAAAACCAACATCTTTTGCCATTTAATGGCGGAGTGAGGGGCATCCATACACGGGCTTTCAGGCCTTGGTCATCGTTTGGGCCGCGACCTTTAAAAAATCGAGAAAAACGAACCGAAGCGCCGCACTCCGGTGCGACTTTTTAGTTCGTCGTTACCCATGCCGCACGGGAGTGCGGCGCTCCAGGGGACAAGATGGATCCCCGGTCACTTGGCGATACAAAAGGTGAAGAGTGTCGGGCTGTAAAACGGCACAAACGAATCTATTGTTCCGGGCCGCCGGGGAAGACGAGTAAGCGAAGGGTGTCGCTCTTCTCTACCGTCTTTCCCGCGAAGGCAGGAACCCATGTATGAAAATCCGTATCGTCCTCATTTTTATAATGAAGTACCGGGTGGATGCGTAGGGTGCGCCGTGCGCACCGTCAGGCGTATCGTAAACCGGAAACACCGCATTTTGAAATAAGACTCGTGGTCATCGTTAACTTGCGAGGCCGAGGGTCCTCTCTACGGTAGAAGGTGCGGG
>NZ_JAQYWB010000147.1 GCF_030145185.1 Desulfoluna sp.
GCGATGACATCAAAGGTGGTGATCATCCCGCTGACAGTGCCCAGAAGCCCTAACAGGGGCGCGACGGCGGCCAGGGTGGCGATGAACCCGATGCGCCGTGTGAGATGTGGCCTTTTGCGGAGCCGGTATTGATCCAGAAGGCTCCGGTTGACCTCGCACGATCCGGTGGTATGGATCGCCATAAAACGAACCAGATCGCGGCGCAGCCCGGGCTGATTCGGGCCAACCTCCCCCTTGCGTACCATGGCCAGAGTGGTGCCCAGGTCGAGGTCATCTTTTTCAGCCCGCCTGAAAACAAGAAACCGTTCAAAGATCAGGACCCAGAGAAGAAAAGAGCAGAGGATGATGGGGAGCATGATGGCGCCCCCGCTGCCGATGTAGCCGATAATGGCGGTAATAAGGTCGCTCATGTTATGCCCTCACGCGGGCCGGGCAGGCCTTGGTGCAGTACCTCAGGGTTTCCCGGTGGACGATGTTGGTCAGGGCCACGGCTTTCTCTTCCATGTCTCCGATGATGTGCTCCACCTGCCGGTTCAAGACGGTGTGAAGGATCATGATGGGGATGGCCACGGCCAGGCCCAGCATGGTGGTGATGAGTGCGGTGGAGATGCCGCCGGACATCATACGTGGATCGCCGGTTCCGACGATATTGATTACCTCAAAGGTGTCGATCATTCCGGTGACCGTGCCCAGCAGGCCCAGCAGGGGGGCCACGGCCCCGAGCATTCCGAGGAAGGGGAGAAACCGCTCCAGCCGGGGAAGCTCCTTTAAGATCGCTTCCTGTAAAATCGTTTCCAGCACTTCACGCCGTTCCCCCCTGGCCTCCAATCCTTTTCTCAGGACATTGTACACCGGGGTGGTCTTCCGCTCCTTGACGATGAGATCGCATTCATCCCAGTGGCCGTATCCGGCAAGCTCATTGACCGTGCCCATGGTGTTGTCCGTGTTGTCATGGACCTTTTTCAGGAAAAGGGTGCGTTCTATGCCGATGAACAGGCCGGCCAGGCCTATGAGGGCGATGGGCCAGACAAGGGGTCCCCCATTTTGAATGCGCTCAAGGAAACTCGGGGTGCGCTTCAGGTGGACGAGGGCGGCTCCGGCGCTGAGATCGAGGGAAAGGGTGTCTGTCTTACCCTGGGCGTAGCGGTTGAGGTTCCAGCCGAAGACGCGTCCGGGAGGCGTCGGCAGCTCTTTGAAGGAGAGGGTGGCGACATCGTAGAGAAGGGGTTCTGCGCCCTTTTCCTTCAAGGCCAGGGTCATAAAGGGACCGGCGGTGAGCAGAGGCGTTTCACGGGAGATACCATCGCGACCCGTGATGGTGGCGGGGTGGACGGCCACTTCGCTGCAGTGTGTGATCTCATCGGCAAAGTAAGCAAAGAGGCTCTTCAGGTCATCAAGACCGGGGAACTGGGTGCCGTCGGCCAGGGTCTCCAGATGGGCCAGGCGTTCCGGGGTGAAGGCAGAGAAGGGCGAGCCCAGAGAGAGGTCCCGAAGGTTTTTTGCCGCTGTTCGGACGATGGCCACGATGCGGCCGACCTCTTTGTCCAGTTGATTCCTTTCCGCCGTGAGTTCCGTCACCTCGCGGTCCAGGGCGAGGCCTCGTTTTTTTTCCTGGATGGCTTGGAATTTAAGCTTTTGTATCTCTGTGGAGAGGCGGGTGAGCTCTCGGGTGAGGCTCTCCCGGTCGCCGGTTATGCGTTTTTGGGACGCCGTACTGGTCTCCAGCCTCTGGGCAAGGGCCGTTTCAGCGCTTTGAATCGCTTCTCTTAAGTCTGCGGACCAGGCCGTGGAGACCGTAAAGAGGCAAAGGGCGATAACAATCAGTGTGCGTTTCATGGGACCACAATCCTTCCGATGGGTAAGCTCACGAGTTCGGCGCTTCTCTCCCTTCTGGCAAGGGCGATGGCTTTTTTCAGGTGCGTGGCGCTGTTGTTGGGCAGGGCTTCAAACGCCTTTGTTTTCGGGTTGAAGGCACCGCAGCTCTTTTCATCCAGGGTGAGATAGAAAAGGGCCAGTCTCCCGACCGTCAAGAGCTCTGCGGTGATGGGCGCACCGTCCACCTCAATTTCTTCCTGCCAGGCTTCGCTGGTGTGGCCGTACTGGGTCTCGATGGTGAGAAGCTCCAGAAGGCGTTCGAGCTTTTCTGCCTGCTTGGTGGCCGGTGCCTGGGTCCATTGGTCAAGGGCCGCGAGGCGCTGGGTTCTCTCTTTTTTGAGAAAGGGCAGGCTTTTATTGACCACCTCTCTTGCGCGTTGTGCCTCCTCGGCAATGACCGGTGAGAGGCCTTCCGTCAGGTTCGTCGCCTTGGAGATCTCTTCTCGCAGGCCTGCGGATGCTTTTTCTTTCCGGCCATTCACCCAGAGAAGTCCATCCACCGTTTCCTGCATTTTCTCCCGGGTGCTCGTCAGACGGGAAATCTTTGCCTCAAGGGCGATGCGCTCTTTGTCCCACGCCTCTTCTCGGTGTTGTGTGGTGTGGGCCATGGAAAAGTCCTGGCGGACGGTTTCGTCAAGGGACGACGTTTCGGACCAGGTGAGGTCTGGTCCGGATAAACCGACCGCCAGGGACAACAGGAGAAGCGTTCCGGCCTGTTTTGCCTTGGTGCGCTTCTGACGATTAAATTGTTTAAAATTTGCGAGCATTGGGTGATTTTCTTTGCAGGTTTGATGGTGAAAAGTAAACGCAACATGAAAAATGTCAGGCGAAATGATGCCTGAATGGGATAAGTTTTTAGCGCCTGATAAAATGTGTGTCAACCTATTTTTTTGGGTCTTCATTAAAAAGTTAGGGAAGCCTAAATTATAAACAGGGTGGCCTCGTCGATGCTTTATTTAAAGAACCCATGCCTTCCTCTTGCCTGAAAGGGTGAATCTGTCGATCTTTTAAGGGAAGAAGTAAGATGCTGAAACTCTTTCCTATTGGGCTTGCTCTTTGCCTTTGTGACGGCCCATGGAGGGTGTTTCCTGATGATGGTGTGTTGTGTCGGTGCGTTTTTACGGGGAGCCTTCATTCAGGTCTCTTGTGTCCTGTGCGTCTCGTGGTGACAAATGTACGGCAAGGCGAAAATTATTCATCTCGATTGAAATGCGGTTGACTTTTGCTATGGGTTCTTCTATTTCATTTCAAGTTTTGGCATGCCTAAATTTATTGGGTCCCCAAAACCAGTCGCGGAGAAATCAGAGCTTTTATCAGATTTTTTTCCACAACGGAGGTGCCATCATCACGGCCGTCTCCTGTGCCTGAGGCCCGGAAAGCACAGCAGCGGAGACCGTCGTTTCAAGGGTGGGGCTCCGTGTGAGGGCGATTTGATTCGGTTTGGGCGGCACGGCCTCTCAGGGATGACGGTGTCATCGGTTGACGAGGCTGAGCATACCGCCTTTTATGCGCGTTATTTCAGGAGTAAACGTCGAAATGAAATTTAAGAGTGTGATAGTTGCCGGTACCCTTATCGGCCTGATGTGCTCATCCGGGGCGCTGGCCCTTGAGGGGACCCGTGAAATCGGGGCTTCCGAAGATTCCGTGAAAGAAATTCAGTTGGAGGAGAGCACGGTCAGGGCCGATTACATTGAGATTGAGGCCATCAGCAGCACGAAAAATATCAAGGTGATCACCCGGGAAGACATGGAAAATAAAGGGTATGAGAGCCTCTCTGAGGCCCTGGACGATGTCCCGGGGATCAACGTGTCCAAGACGGGCTACGGCG
>NZ_JAQYWB010000009.1 GCF_030145185.1 Desulfoluna sp.
GGCTGCGCGGTGAGTCGGGCTGGGTGCGCTCGATCCATTCGCCTTCCAATGCCGGATTGAGGTCGTTTTTTCGAAAGGTGGGGCGGTGGGATAGGGCCTGCATTAATTCCATGCTGCCCGAAGAACCCGTTTCTATGACCCGGATAAACGAGGCTACTTGGTCGGTTACTTGGTCGGTTACTTGATCGGTTACTTGGTCGGTTACTTGGTCGGTGTCCACTGCCTCGTGGAGGGCGATGAGAATGAATTCGATAAACGGAGACGCGAGGGGATCGCTTCCGCATGGCCTGCTGCCATTGAAGCTTGCTGTCTTAAAGAGTGAAGTGCTATCTTGAGACTATGTAGTCATTGAAACCTCGTGAGGCAATAGTTTAGAAAGGGGAAATATGCTGAAAATTCAAGACAGCACACTTTCGTTAAGCGCTGAGGAGTTGATTGAGCTGGAACGAATCATGATGGATAAAGACCGTGATGCCGCTTACCTTTTTCTTAAAAAAAAGGTGTACCGCAAGCTGGAAGTCTCTGTGGAAGGGCGAATGAAGTCGCATATCAATTAGACACGGACGAACCGGTAGATTCTGCACTTGCGACGTATGGCATGCTCCCGTGCTCTTAAAGCGAATGCGGACGTATTTCAGCCCCGAATGAAGACGGTCGGATGCGCATTCGCCAACGAGCTTTCAAGGTGGCTCCACCTTGCCGCCGGAGGCCGCCTTTTCAGGCTTTTGGGTTTTTGCTTAATCCCCTGGCGAACTGCTTGGCCAGGGCGATGAGGGTGAGCACGGGCGGAATGCCGCCGGAGAGGGGCATGATGCTGTTGTCGCAGATGTAAAGATTTTCGATGTCGGTCTGGAGATCGGTTCCCACCACCCGGCCGATGGCGGCGGTACCGCCGGGATGACCCCCAATGCCCTTGGCCACGGTGAGGGTCTCGGGGCGGACCCCGGCCTGGATCATGACAGCTTTGGCAGAGGCGATGCCCTGGCTCATGAGGGCTTCATCTTTGGGCGTCAGGGCTTTGTGAAAGGAGCCGTCTTTTCGGATTTCTCCAGAGGGCTCGTCGCAGAGCTTGACGAACATGCCCGCCAGTTTTTTCATGTGGGCACCCCGGGGCAAGAAGGAAAAATTTTTGGCTGCCATCTGGGCTATAAAGGCATTTAAGGCGCCGACGTTTCCAAAGACGAACTCCCCTTTTCGGGATTCATCGGCAAAGGTGTAGGTGATCTCCCGATAGGTACCCGGACCCTCTCGCATCTCACCCACGAGAACAGACATGGGGTCGGTGAAAAAGTGGGTCCCTGCGCCTTCCACCTCGGATCGGTGGAGAATTTCTGGGGTCCCCATGCCGCCGGCCGCCAGGACAACCCGGTTTGCATGGACGGTGAGCGGCCCGTGATCGGTTTCGGCCTGAACGCCCTGGACCTTCCCCCTGGCGTGAAGAATACGCCGGACATCGCATCCCGCCACAAGGAGGGCGCCTAAGGCCACCGCGTCGGCTACATAAGAGCGGGCAGTCCATTTGGCCTCTTTCTTACACCCGAAGAGGCATTTGTCGCAGTGGGGGTCGCAACGTGAGGCATCGATGAATCGCGCCTGGGGGGTCATGGCATACCCTAATTCCCCTGCCGCTGCAACGAGACGCCGGGTGCCGGGATGGTGCTGATAAAAGCTCTCGGGAACCGGCTTGATCCCCAACTCTTTTTTTGTCTCCCGAACCTCGGCGTCCAGATCGATCCCCCATTCCTCTTTTAAAAAAGCAGGCGGATCATACGCGTTGCCCGAGTAAATCATGGTGGACCCTCCCGGCGTGATGCCCCGCCTGACCAGAATCCCCTGCTTCGACCTCCGGATGTCATACATCGCGGCATAGGCCAGAGGGTTCCCCACCGACCAGTCCCGGGTTTTTCCCTTTTCCAGAAGCACCACCCCCTCCCCTTTTTTCGCCAACTCCCGTGCCACCGTCGCTCCCCCCGGTCCGGTCCCGATGACCACAGTGCCTGTTTCCATAATACGCATCATTGTCTCCTTGATTGGGTAAGAGAAAAAAAGCGTGCCTCCGGCGGCCCTGCCGGGGACTAAACTTTTGAAAAGTTTAACAAACAGGTCTTAAATATATCTGCTGAACCACCGGTCACGTTTTGGTTCAGCACGACCCCTGTCCATTGGAAACGGTTAGAACTCTGTAGGATGGGCAAAGGGTGTGCCGTGCCCATCGGCCGCGGATATAACCGTCCACGCCGGGGGCCGGTGTCGTGTTTCCGATATTTTTGTAATTTTCATCGTTGCGGGCTCTCCGATGAAAGATGGGCACGCTTCGCGCTTTGCCCATCCTACAGGGCCGCCGGAGGCTTTTTTAGGAGCTGAATAGTTACCGTCAGATTTTGTCACGGGCGCAGCCCGTCAGCGAATGTGATCAGCCCGAGGTACGAGGGCTGGGAGCATTCGCGAACTTGGGGTGCAGGGGATTTATCCCCTGCCCGCCGGAGGCATGCTTTTTATGCTTTTTCCCCGTTTATCAGATGTTGCACCAGTCGTTTTCCGAAGGAGATCAGGGTGATGACGGTGGGGCGGTCGAGGGCTTCGGGGAAGACGCTGGCGTCGCAGACAAAGAGGTTTTTGATCTCGGTTTCAAGGGTGGTGTCCACCACGGTCCCGATGCCGCAGGTGCCGCTGGGGTGGGCGCCCCGCACCGGGCTTGCCACAATGGATGAGGGGGGACAGCCCGAGGCGGTGAGGATCTCCTCAGCAATGGTTTTTCCCATGGCCAGTTTTTCAAAATCGGCTTCTGTCAGCGCTTTGGAGACCTTGCCGTCGATGTCTACCCACCCACCGGGGTTGTCTTTGATTTTAATGAGGATGCCCACCATGCGGTCGTAATGAAAGCCCTTCGGCAGGTGCCGGAGGCCTGTTTTTCCGAGGCTGATCAGCGTCATGAGTCTGGGGTCGATGAGGGTGCCCATGCGGACCCCGTGGCTGTCGCAGAACTCCCAGGTGTCCACGCTGACCAGGGGGTCTGTGCAGGAGCCTTTGACGGGGGAGATGCCGTAGAGGAGGACCGTGGGGTCGATGACGCAGCTTTTTCCGGCGTTTTCAACGCCGGCCTTGAGCAGAAGACCTGGTGAGGGAATGCCCCCTGCGGCCAGGATGATTTTTTCCGCGCGCAGCTCCTGAATTTCCTGACCCGCGATTTTTGCCCGGATGCCGGTGGCGCGATTGTTTTCTACCAGCACCTCCGTGCACTCGGCTTGGGTGATGAGATGGGTACCATGGGTCACCGCCTCTTTGATGTACTCCCTGGCCGTCCACTTGGCCCCGCAGGTACATCCCAGGGAGGTTGTCGCCCCACAGCTGCCTCCGGTTTTGACTTTATCCAGGTCAAAGAGCTTGGGGGTGGGCGTCCAGTCATATCCGAGGTGGTTGGCGGTCTCCATGATGTGCCGGGAGGCGTCTCCCAGAAGAGCGTCGGGAAGGGGGGCGGCTTTAAGCTCCTTCCATGTCTCTTCGGCATAGGGCGTCAGGTCGATCCCGTAGCGCTGTTTCAGCCAGGTCGGCGGCATGGCCGCCGACCCGGAGTAGACCGTGGTGGCCCCGCCGGTGGAGGAGGCCATGAGCATGGCGACCCCCTCCTGGCTCTTGAAGAATCCTGCTTTCTCCACAATGCTCAAGGCTCCTGCGTAGGTCCCCAGGTTCTGGTGATCCCTCCCTTTTTCAAGAAGAAGCACCGTCTTTCCGGCTCGAGAAAGCCCCCGGGCCACCGTGGCCCCGCCCGGTCCGGATCCGACCACAATGGCATCATAGACAGTCTGCATGAGAAAACCTCCTGAATAGATGATGAGAGGAAACCACGTTAAGGGAAAAAGCGGCCTCCGGCGGCAAGGTGGCGCCACCTTGAAAGCGGGTTTGCGAATGCTCTATGGCCATCGGTGCTTCTTTGTCAATTCACGGGGTGACAAAACGATGTGAGTTTTCCTTCGAGGCATGGCAGATGACATGGCGAAGGAGGTTTGGTCTTAGTTGTCGACGGGTAAAAATAGAAAAATGGATTTTCAGAGACAGGGTTTCACCGCTGAGAAGGGGCCAACCGAAAAAAAGGGGCAAGCAGGATGGTCGGTATATCGCAGAGAGGAGATGGGTTGGGAGTTGTTGATTTATTTATTATTCTACGGGAATGCCGGGGCGTGTTCAAACAGTTTTGTAAAATTTTTCGGCCAAGCTCATAAAAACTGTGAGTACGCCCCCCGGCCGTTAGGAATAGGATACAGAGGGAAATGTAAAGCACGCATGGATCCCCAGCCACTTGGCGATACAAAAGAAGGCGGGTGTTGGACTGTAAAACGGCACAACCGGATCCATTTTTCCGGGCAGCCGGGGAAGAGGTGGAGGGGATCAAGCTTTGTATCGTTTTTTGGCTATGTTCAATAATGAATATTTTAGGGTAACACTGGCTGGGACCAGGCTTCCGGCAATCAAGCGATACCGCTGGGAGAGAGCCGCTTGTTGGGGTGTGATAACGGATGCGAGGCAGGTTTTGGCTGTTAAGGTGGATCGGGCTGGGGCCAAGCCCCCGGCAAAAAAAGCCGCGGCGGAGCACGGCGCGCCCAGTGGGGCTCCGTGCTCCGCCGCCAACCCGCTTTCAAGGTGGCGCCACCTTGCCGCCGGAGGTCGTTTTTATTTTTTACCCACCCAGATTTTTTTTCTTATTTTCCGTGATCGCCAGAGTGCCTGTGATGCCAGCTGCGATCGCAATCGAGAGGGAGCAAGCCAGGGTGACGCCGGGCCAGCCCCAGGCTGTCCAGACCGGGCCGAGGACCATGGAGGAGAGGCTGCCGCCACCGATACAGACAAGGATATAAAGGGAGGAGGCGGTGCCGAGGGATTCTTTGGGGACGCACTCCCCGATAAGGAGAAAGAGCAGGGGCTGGCAGCAGTAAGCGCCTGCAAAGAGCAGGAGCAGGCCGAGGGTGACGAGGGGGATGGACTGGAACCATCCCATCAGCTGGAGGGCAACGAGGCAGAGACCAAGCCCTGGGAGAATGACTCTGAAGGGGCCCGTCTTCTGGGACAGGTGGCCGGCAAAGGGAGCGATGAGGGCGGTGATGCCCGCAAGGCTGATCCAGCCAACCTCTCCGGAGGTGAAGTCAAAGGGCGGAGCGGTGAGGCGGTAGGTGAGAAAGGTCACCATGCCGAGGAATCCGAAGAAGAGAAAAAAACCCGTGGCGAGAAGGGCTTGGGGCCTGGGGCGGAGCAGGAGTCTGAGGGACCCCTTGTACAGGTCCGAGAGGTTTGCCTTCGGCTGGGTTCTCCGCGGGCCTTTTTCTACCAGAAAAACCCATCCTGCCACCGCCAGGACCAGGAGGAGGCCGGAGACCATGCGGAACGCTGATGGCCAGCCCCGGTGTGCGGTGAGAACCCCCATGATGACTCGTCCGAAGACGATGCCCAGGGTCCCGGAGGCCACGATGGCGCCGACATGGAGCCCGATTTTTTCACGGGGGGCCATAAGGGTCATGTGGGGGAACAGTGAGGCTGGGATCAGGGCGGCGCTGACGCCGATGAGTCCCATGGCTGTGACAAAGAGTGAAAACCGGGTGATGGAGGCGGCACCGAAGATCACCACGGAAAGGGCCATGAGGCCGGTGAGGGCCATTTTGGGCAGGTCAAAGCGGTCGGCCAGAGGGCCGATGAAGAAAAAAGCCGCGGAGTAGCTCAGGGAGGCCACGCTGAAGGCGAACCGGGCCCGGGCAATCTCCAGATGAAAGGAGGTCGCGATCTCCAGAAAAATAGACTGGGTCATGAACACCGTGGCCACGGCGGTCATGACCATGAGGCAGGCAAGGCCTGCCTTGAGGTTGACCGCCGGGCTGGGAGAGGCCTCTCTCATCACGTGACGTCTCTCCTTATTCCATCGCCGAGCGCACGATTGTTGCGATATGCACGGCTTTTTTCCCGGCCTCGGTTTTCCGGGAGGTATAGTTCATATTGAAGATGCAGAAAGGACAGGTGGAGACGAGGGTTTCTGTCTCCGCCGTGTTCAGGACTTTGCCTGCGATCTTCATGGAGAGGGGGGCGTCCAGGGAGCGGACCCCGGCACCGGACCCACAGCAGAGGGCTTCATCCCGGTTCTCAGGGAGCTCGGTGAGGGTAGCGCCGCAGGCGGCCAGGATCTCACGCGGGATGTCGTAGAGACCAAATTTGCGACCCATTTTGCAGGCGTCGTGGATGGTGATGGACTGCTCTGAGGGTGAAAGGGTCAGGCGGCCTGCGTCCAGCAGCTCTTTGATCACTTCGGCGATATGAAGCACCTTGATGTCGAAGTCTTTCAGAAGCCTGGGGTAATATGTAGAGAAGGCACGGTGACAGCCTGCGCAGGGGACGATGATCCGTTTGATGCCGGCTTTTTTAAAGGTCTCCGCCATCTCGGTGAAGATGGTTTTTGCCTCCTCCCATTTTCCGGCGTTGTAGGGGTAGATCCCGCAGCAGTATTCATCCCTCAGGAGTTTGACCTCTTCACCTGCGGCCATGAGAATTTCGAGGGACGCGGCGGCCGTGGCTTTGTCCATATAGGACGAGAGGCAGCCCACGTAGAGGAGGGTATCCCCCTCGGCTTCTTCGAACTGGATTTTTCCCTTAAGGTGATCGGGGATCCAGTCCAGGCGCGCTTCGGCCGGTTTTCCCACGGCGTTGCGCTTTTCAAAAATGCTTTTTATCATTTTTTCGTGTTTCGGAAGGGGGCCGAACCCTTTTTTCACCATCATCACTTTGCCGTCGGCGATGGTCTGGGAGATGGGGATCTCCTGGGGGCAGACCGTGTCGCATTTTCCGCATTCGGTGCAGTAGTAAAGGGCTTTTACCTCATCGGGGAGGGGTGGATAGCCCTTGAGGAGCCGGTTGATAATGGAGAGCCGATCCATGGGGTTCATGAAGAGTCCGTCGGCGGAGTTTGCCGTGCAGCATACCTCCAGGCAGGCTTCACATTGAATGCATTGGTTTGTGGACTCAAGCAGGGCAGGGGGATCGATGAGATCGAAAACGGACATGGAAGAAACCTCCGTGGCAAAGCAGTGGTGTCGCGTGATGTGGAAAGACAAAAACTATCATCAAGAAAACATCTTTGCTTTCTATGCCCGGAAGGAGGAGAAATGCAAACAAAATATAAATGGAAGGGGTCGAGAACTCAGCTGGCTTTTAGAACATTGAGGATGGACGCGGGATCTTTTCCGAGCCAGGTCAGCGCAGACTCCCAATCTCTGAAAACGCCTGTTGTGACGGGGGTAAACCCGTTGGTGAGCAGCTCGAACATGCGGCTGTTGCCGAAGGCTCGATTCGAGGGGGCAATAATGGCATTTTTTCTGGTTTTCTTGCCTTTTGGAAGACTCTCAGCGAAGTGCGCCATCTGCAGAATCTCCTGGCGGGTAAAGTCGATCTCTATACTTGAAACATCATAGACGGAATCAAATTCACAAGAAAACAGAGGGTCTCTGTGGAGGTGATGGATCTGGTTAATGATTTCAGCCGGAGAGGTGATGCCCCGATTCCAGATTAGAATTAATTCGAGCTCAGGACGTATGATGTAGTCGATCATGGAAAGATCTCCATTGTACTTTTGCAACGGGCATGAGGCCTCAATCGAGACACTGTTTACCCTATTGCATTTATACCAAATGAAGTAGATGTTCCACTTTTTTTACTGAAAATCAATCCGTAGATAGTTTTTGTGAGTACCTCACGGTAAAGATCGACAGCGTAAAGAGCCTTGGAGACCCTTTCTCAGAGTTCTTCTTGCCAGTTGATACAGTCGGCCGGACAGTTTTTGATGACCTCATCCACCTCCTCTTCAGGGTAGGCTTCCAGCTCCATCACCGCCACATAATCGCTTGCGTTGATGATAAAGACGTCGGGGCAGAGGTCGGTGCACAATTCGCAGAGGACACAGTCAGACAGTTCGACATTGGGGACACGTTTCATGGACTCATCTCCATAGGGTTGAACGGTATTTCTTCAAAACTTTCGGGACTATATCATACAATTCTAAAATGATCAAAATAAGGAGGGGCCTGCGGAGGGGAACCGCAGGCCCCCTGTTCCGGGAGGGGAAAGGAACAGCTCTGTTATTCTGCCGAAGCAGCGCTTATTCGCCGAAGCAGCGCCTATTTGCCGAAGTAGCGCCTATTTGCCGAAGTAGCGCCTATTCGCCGAAGTAGCGCCTATTCGCCGAAGTAGCGCTTCAAGAGACCTGCGAAGGCCATTCCGTGGCGTGCTTCGTCTTTGCACATTTCGTGGACGGTGTCGTGGATGGCGTCCAGGTTGAGCTGCTTGGCACGGGTGGCCAGGTCTTTTTTGCCCTGGCAGGCGCCGTGCTCAGCTTCAACGCGCACTTTGAGGTTGGTTTTGGTGTCACCGGTGACCACCTCTCCAAGGAGCTCGGCAAACTTGGCGGCATGCTCGGCCTCTTCAAAGGCGATGCGCTTGTAAGCTTCGGCCACTTCGGGGAAGCCTTCGCGGTCGGCCTGGCGGCTCATGGCCAGGTACATGCCGATCTCGGTGCATTCGCCGGTGAAGTTGGCGCGAAGACCTTCGACGATCTCGGCATCAACCCCTTCGGCCACACCGATGACGTGCTCATCAGCCCAGGCGAGGGGACCTTCCGCCTGTACGTTGAATTTTTTGGCCGGAGCGGCGCACTGGGGACATTTTTCAGGGGCATTTTCACCTTCATGGACATAACCGCAAACAGAACAGACATACTTGGACATGATTAAATTTCTCCTTGGCAAATCGAGATCTAAGGTTCGTGTGTTGAATTCAGATCGTATGGTTTATTTCGCTTCATTCAGGCGACCGGTGCAGCGTCGCGTTGTGTCTGGGGTATAATGCGAAGGGTGTGCCAAAGTGAATAGAAAAAATGAGCGGCGGGGCGCTTCTGCCTGGTGTTTGCAGCTTAAAGGGCTGAATTTATATTTTAATATCTGCGGGTGATTTTTTGGGGATGTGGGGGCCGTTGGCCGGTGTCCCGTGGTTGGTTTGGGTCGCAGAGGCGTGACACCGTGATACGGAATCATGGGCGGGACGGGGGAACATTCTGGAAATATGGGTAAAGCGGATGTCTCATGTAAACATGAGACAGGTTCGGTACAGCAGAGGCATCAAGGACAAGTGATGGGGTCGCGTGCCGGGTGACAGGGGGGCGTCCCTTTCGTCTTTTTCTGGCCTTCCTGACTCGTCATGTGTCATGGTGTTTGGACGTTTGTTCTTGCTGCTGTCACATTGATCCGCGCCTGGAGGAATCCCCATGTCTTTTATTCGACCCGTGCTGACATTGTATGATATTCTGGAAAGATGTTGGGAGGGGCCTCTGGGGCATCGCCTGGCCGGAAGCCTGCTTGTGGGCACTTTCCTTGCGTGCCTGATGCTTGTGGAGTTAAATCGTTTCGTGGCGCTTCCAGAAGCCCTCGATCACCTGGTGCCCGCCAATCACCTGGCCTCCATCGGGGTCGCCCTGACCCTTCTTCTGGTGATTGAGGTCATGGGCCTTGTCTTCAGTATGGTTCATTCCGTCAGTACCTCCGTGGGGCGCCAGCTGGAGATCCTCTCCCTTATTCTGCTGCGAAATGTGTTTAAAGAGATCTCTCATCACACTCCTCTCTCCTGGGACACCCTCGAAGCCGGGATGCCCGGTATTGCAGCGGCTGTTACCGGAGCGTTGATTGTCTTTGGTCTTCTTGCCCTCTACTATCGGATAAAAAAGGAGGCGACCCTTGCCAGAGATGAAGAGGACCGGCAGAGCTTTATCGCCGCTAAAAAATGCATCGCCCTGTGCCTGCTGGCCGCCTTTCATTTCATCGCTTTTCAGAGTCTTCTGGGGTATGCCACCGGTGTGCATACCCGACCTGCCTTTCAGGCCATCTATACCCTTCTGGTCCTGAGCAATATTCTCATCGTCCTGCTCTCCCTGCGGTACGGCCACAACTACCGCGTCGCCTTTCGGAACTCCGGCTTTGCCGTGGTCACCGTTCTTATCCTCATTGCCCTTGTGGCCCCACCCGTCTGGAGTGCCGCCATCGGCACTTTTGCCGCCCTTTTTGCCCTCGCCACCCTCTGGCTTTTCGGGATGTTCCGCCCGAAGGACGGCGAGGGTGGCAAAGCCACTTAGCCCGGATATTTCATGAGAAAACAATCAGGACTAAGGAATAACCCGTAATTACAGTTTTTTGCAGTGATATTTTCAGTCGTTTCAAAAATGCAAAATGTAATCCACAGTATTCTGTCTGATTTTCGCACCCTTCGGGCAAGCCGGGTGCACTCATCTGCCGCGTTATCAGAGCTTTGAGGTAAACCACTACATCTTCAGCTCTGATGCCTTGCATATGAGCGCACCCAACTCGTGAAATATCCGGGTTAGGCCAAAACACCTCGAAAGCAGATTTGTGAATGCGCATCGGGTCCCCGAAAATTTGGGTTGAGATGCTTCCCTCCTTCTCCGTTAAGACGAAAAATCATGCCTTGGGCCGAAACGATGATCGAAGCCGGTTCTTCTCTTATTGATGGAGCGCAGCGACTCCTCGAACGAAGCACCAAGAACCAAGCACCAAGAACGTTTTTCCGTTTTTCCCTTTTTTCATTCAAAGAGTTTCAGATACCGCTCATAGCCCTCATTTCTCATCTCCTCTTTGGGGACGAAGCGCAGGGCGGCGGAGTTGAGGCAGTAGCGCAGGCCGGTGGGGGGCGGTCCGTCGGTGAAGAGGTGCCCCAGGTGCGAGTTGCTCTGGCTGCTTCGGACCTCCACCCGTTTCATGAAGAAGGAGGTGTCTTCCACCTCGTCGACATCTGCCTGCTCAAGGGGCCGGGTGAAGCTGGGCCAGCCCGTGCCGGATTTGAATTTGTCGGTGGAGCTGAACAGGGGGGCGCCGGTGATGATGTCGACGTAGATTCCCACCCTCTTGTTGTCCCAGTATGCGTTGTCAAAGGGGCGCTCGGTGCCGTTTTCTCGGGTCACCTTGTACTGGATAGGGGTCAGCTTTTTTTTGAGCTCTTCCTCGGTCCAGATGATTTGCACGGTCTCTTTTTCGTCGTCAGGCCAGTGGCGGTCCAGGAAGGTGTCCCGCCCGGAGCGGCTGCGGTAGAATTTATATCGGACCGGGTTTTTTCGGTAGTAGTCCTGGTGATATTCCTCTGCAGGGTAAAAGGTCTCCGCTTTCGTGATCTCTGTGACCACGGGCTTGCCGAAGATCATGCGTTTTTCAAGGGCCGTCTTGGAGAGCAGAGCCGCTTTTTTCTGGGCTTCGCTGTGGTAGAAGATGCCGGTGCGGTATTGGCTGCCCCGATCCACGAACTGACCGCCGCCGTCGGTGGGGTCCACCTGGCGCCAGAAGATCTCCAGGATCTGGTTATAGGAGATGATGTTTGGGTCATAGGTGATCTCCACGGCTTCGGCGTGGCCGGTGACGCCGGCAGAGACTTCTTTGTACGTCGGGTTCTCCTTCTGGCCACCGATATAGCCGGAGACCACGGAGAGGACGCCCTCGTGTTTTTCAAAGGGGTGTTCCATGCACCAGAAACAGCCCCCTGCCAGGGTCGCTTTTTCGGTTTCATTTGCCATGATGGGGGTTGCTCCTATGCCAAAGGTTCCAATGAGAGACAGGACAATAAAAATCATGTTGAGGAGGGGAATTCGGGGACTCATGCCTTACTCCTTATCTATAATCGTTAAGGGACCAGTCGTAATCCATAAAGACAACCTCTGAGGGACGGGACATATTCTTTAGCGCCGCCTGCAGGGAGCCGGCGGCGTATCGGGCGATGTAGGCGGGGATATCGTCATGAAAATCTTCTTTATACCATTTGAAGATGCGGCTGACGACGAGTCGGTTGCCGTCGATTCGGGTGTGGACCGCCTGGTTGATGAAGGCGCGTGTGGCGCGGTCGAGTTGAGCGTCAAGGGTGGCTCCCCGGTAGGCTTCCGGCAGCAGGGGCGGGCAGCTTCGGGAGGCACAGTTGATGGCAAAGTGGATGCGGGGGTCTTTAAATTGTTCTCGCAGGATCTTGTGTTCGATCTCACTCAAGGTGAGGGTCTTGCCACCGATTTTTACGAATCGTTTTTTCCAGGGTGAGGAGAAAAGGCTTCCCAAGTCCTTGATGGAGTCCACCTCGGGGTATTTTGTAAGGATGAGTTTCAGGGTCCAGGCGTTGTACATGTTGATCCAGAAGGCCATGGCCTCGTTTCGGGCCAGGCCGTCCGCGTGAAAGGTTTCGGCCGGGGTGAGGTAGGCGTTAAGTCTGGCTTCATCTTTGGCAAGGCCCGCATAGTCGACGCCGCCTCCCCGGACGTGGGTCGAAAGGAGATCACCCAGGGGCGCGTGGTTGTAGTTTTCAGCCCGCACGGTGGTGGACAGGGCGAGGATCAGGCTGAGCATGAGGGCTGCCCATAGGGCTCGGGACGGGGCGGGCAGGCTTTCTGCCTTGGCTCTCATCCATGAGTGGCTGTGGGGTGGCCGTCTGTTTGAGTCAGGGTAAAGGTGTCTCATGATGAACGTCTCCAGGCATGAAATTTTTGAAGAAATTGGAGGGCTTTTTCCGGTTTGTGGGCGTTTTTCCAGGTTCCGGCCGTGCCCTTCACCATTTCGGACAGGGTGGGATAAATGTGGATGGTCCCTAAAATTTTGTTCAGGCCGAGTTTGTGACGCATGGCCAGGACAAATTCAGCGATGATATCTCCTGCGTGATGGCCCACGATGGTGGCCCCCAGGATGCGATCGCTTCCTTTGGCGGTGATGACCTTGACGAAACCGTGGTCTTCGGAGTCGGTAATGGCGCGGTCGACCTCGCCGATCTCATAGGTGGTGACTTCATATGCGATCTTTTTATCTCGGGCCTCGGTCTCGGAGAGGCCCACGCGGGCCACTTCGGGGTCGGTGTAGGTGCACCAGGGGATGACGCTGTAGTCTGCTTTAAAGCGTTTTAAAAAACCGAAGAGCGCATTCACCGAGGCAAACCAAGCCTGGTGGGAGGCCGTGTGGGTAAACTGATAAGGCCCGGCCACGTCCCCTGCACAGAAGATGTTGGGAACGGTGGTGGCAAGGAAAGGGTCGGTTTCGATGGTGCCCCGGGGGACCAGGCCGATACCGAGTTTCTCCAGTCCGAATCCCTCGGTGTTGGGTTTTCTCCCCACAGCCACCAGGATCTCGTCAAAGGGGACGGGCACCTCCCGGCCTCCGGCGTTGCAGAGGAGGACCTTTTCCCCGTTGTCCACACGGATCTCGGTGGCCGCGTGGCCGGTGAGAACCCGGATTCCTTCTTGCTCGAATTTTTTGGTGATCCGATCAGCCACCTCCGGGTCTTCCCGGATCATTAATTTGGGGGACATCTCCACCTGGGCGACCTCTGAGCCGAAGCGGGCAAAGCATTGGGCCAGCTCGCAGCCGATGGGGCCGCCGCCCAGCACCACCAGTCGTTTCGGAAGGTCTGTGAGGTTCCACACGGTGTCGCTGGTCAAGGGGGTGATCTGTTCCATGCCTTTGATGGGAGGCACAAAGGGGCGGGCGCCCGTGGCGATGATGATGCTTCGGGTGGTGAGCACCTGGTCACCCACTTTCACCTCAAAGGGGGAGAGAATCTCTGCCTCGCCCTTGAGACACTCCACACCGAGCTTGGTGTAGCGCTCCACCGAATCGTGGGGCTCCACCTTGGAGATGACGGTGTGGACCCGTTTCATGACGTCGGCAAAATGAAAATCGAAGGATCCGCTTTTAAACCCGAATTCTTCAGCACGCCTGGCGTAGGCGAGCATCTTGGAGGATCTGATCAGGGCCTTGCTGGGCACGCAGCCGGTGTTGAGGCAGTCTCCGCCCATTTTGTCCTTTTCAATCAGGGCCACTTTGGCTTTGACCGCTGCCGCGATGTAGGCGGAGACCAGGCCGGCTGAGCCTGCGCCGATGACCACGAGGTTGTAGTCGAATCGCCTGGGTTTTTCGTAGGCCTTGAAGACCCGCTTGACCTTGACGGCGTCAATCATCCGCCTCGCAATCAGGGGAAAGATTCCCAGCAGGGCAAAGGAGAAGAGCAGCGCCGGGGAAAGAATCCCTGAAAGGGTTTCGATGCGCGCGAGCTGGGTCCCGGCGTTCACGTAGACCATGGTGCCGGCCAGCATGCCAAGCTGGCTCACCCAGGAGAAGGTGAGGGTGCGAATGGGAGTCAGTCCCATGACGAGGTTGATGACGAAGAAGGGGAAGATCGGCACGAGACGCAAGGTGAAAAGATAAAAGGCACCGTCTTTTTCAATCCCTTCGTTAATGGCCGAGAGCCGTTCTCCAAGCTTGTTCTGGACCCAATCCTTCAGGAGGAATCGGGAGACGAGAAAAGCCAGGGTGGCCCCCAGGGTGCTGGCAAAGGAGACGACCACCAGGCCGGTGAGAAAGCCGAACAGTGCCCCTCCGGCCAGGGTCATCACCGCCGCGCCCGGAAGGGAAAGGGCGGCCACCACCACATACGTCAGGAAGTAGAGGGCGAGGGTTGAAAAGGCATGATCGGCATAGAAAGCCCCGAACTCCGCCTGCTTCTCTTTCAGGGCCGACAGGGTAAGCAGCTCCTGGAGGTCGAAAACAAAAAAGAGCACGACCAGCAGGGCCAGAATCAAAAGGACGGCTACTTTCATGGTACGGTTCATGCGATGGGTCTCCTTTGGCAATGATCTCCGGGAGGACGCTCCAGAAGAGATAGCATGGTAAGAGAAAAGCAAAGGCAATGCCAGAATGGGTGGACGGGTTGTTTTTTTTGTTGAACAGCCCGTGAGGTGTCGTTTATTTTCTTGAAATGGCTGAATGTTTGGGCTTTGGTACGGCTCGCCCGGGGAGTCAGAGTGACGATGGCCGTGGTCGGGTGACGAGACCTGTGCTCGGGTATGTTTGAGACAGTGCCGTGAGACGTTGTTGTGATGACTCTTTACGTCGGGAGCAATTTAAACCCTATTAAAGGGTACAGTATCACAACCACTCAAAAAATGGGAATGGAGGGGCCATGAAGCGATACCGACATCTGTCTTTTTTCCCATGGGCCTTGTGGCCCGTCTCTGGTACGACCTGATTTTTCTTTTCTTTGAGTGCGTCGCCGTCTGGTTTATTGTGGAAGGATAAAGGGGATAGGCTAAAAGGCAGAAGGCAGAAGGCAAAAGGCAAAAGGCAGAAGGCAAAAGGCAAAAGGCAGAAGGCAAAAGGCAAAAGGCAGAAGGCAGAAGGCAAAAGGCAAAAGGCAGAAGGCAAAAGGCAAAAGGCAGAAGGCAAAAGGCAAAAGGCAGAAGGCAAAAGGCAAAAGGCAGAAGGCAGAAGGCAAAAGGCAGAAGGCAAAAGGCAAAAGGCAAAAGGGGAAAGGGGAAAGGGAAGAAGGGGAAAAGGGGAAAAGGGCGGAATGATGAATAATCGACAGTCCGTGGTGAATAGTGAATAGTGAACAGTGGGTGGCGAAGCCACGTGGGTAAAAAAAAACTGCCCGCCAGAGGCAGTTTTCAAATAGGGAAGAAATGAAGAGATGACAAACACAACGATAAAATTGCCTTTGGGAAAGGACGCCTGGTTTGGGACGTCCATTGACGCGATGCGTGCGAAGCTTCTGGATCTGGGCATTGGGGTCGAGGAGCGGGCCTGGCTGCATCCCGTGGCCGGGGCGTGGTCGGTGAATCTTCGTCTCTCAGACTGCCCGAACCTGTACACCAACGGCAAGGGGAGCTCGGAGGGGGCGGCGTTGGCCAGTGCCTATGGGGAGCTTTTTGAGCGGCTGAGTACCGGGTACCTGCTCTCGGATCTTTATTTGCCGGAGATCCCGCCGGACGGGGGTTTTTTCCATGGACCCGGAGAGGTGTGGCTGGCGTCCGAGATGGAAACCCTTCGTCAAGAGGCGCTTTCCCCCTCGCTTTGGGATTATTTTGATCCGGAGGAAGAGCTTGAGGCGCGTCATTTTATAGATTTTAACACCGGCGGGGCAGGCGGGGTGTGCTGTCTGCCTTTTTCTGAGGAAGGTGGGGCCTCGATTCTCTTTCCCGTCGCGATCCTTGAAAATCTGTATGTCTCCAACGGGATGGCGGCGGGGAACACTTTTTTGGAAGCGAAGGTGCAGGCGCTCTCCGAGGTGGTAGAGCGGTACGTTAAGGGTAAAATTATTGCAGAGGGCATGGCGTTGCCCGATATTCCGGGGGAGGTCCTTGATCGGTACCCGGGGGTGAAGGCGGCCCTGACGGAGCTTGAGGCACGAGGCCTTGTGATCTACGCCAAGGATGCTTCCTTAGGGGGGCGCTGGCCCGTGATCTGCATCGTGGCGGCCAATCCAGAGGATGGCGGTGTCTTTGCGGCCTTTGGCGCGCACCCGATGTTCGGGGTCGCCCTGGAACGCACCTTCACCGAGATGCTGCAGGGGCGAAAAGAGCTCAAAGGGTTTCCGGCTCCCAGTTTTGACGAGGAGCTGGTGGCCTCTCCCACCAATATTGAAGAACATTTCGTGGATTCGGCTGGCGTGCTCCACTGGGATTTTTTTAAGGAAATCCCGGATTATCCGTTTACCCCCTGGGGGATAGGGGAAGCCGCGGATACCGGCCGAGGCCGGGAGTACGATACCCTGGCGGCTCAGATCCACGAAGCGGGATTTCAGATTTACAGCTGGGTCACGGATCATCTGGGCATGCCCTGCTGCCGGATGGTGGTGCCGGGGATGTCCGAGATCTACCCCGTGGAAGATCTTCTCTGGGAAAACCGAAGCAGGCAGGCGGAGGTGAGACATTCCCTGCTTAAGCTGGAGCATCTGACGCCGGAAGAGGCGGAGCACCTCGCCGATCTTCTGGAGGAGGGGGGCTGGGGGCCGGAGGCCTCTTTGTGTGAGCTGGTGGGGGTGGAGGTGGCTGACGGCTGCGCCTGGTCCGATGCCAGGGTGGCCGAGATGATTGCCCTGGTCCGGCTTCGCGGTGGCGATGAAGAGGGGGCCGCACGCTGGAGTGCCATGGCCGCCCAGATGGAGATTCCTTCCAGACGAAGGCTCTTCTACCGGTGTCTGGAGGCCCGCCTTGACGCCTCGATACGGAACACCTCCCTGCCCGAGCTGGGCCGTGTCTTTGGCCCGGAGGCCGAACGCCTGACCGCCCTGGCCCTTTCCGGAACCTCACCCTTTCCATTTTTTGAGGCCCCCTTGAGCTCCTTTTTGGAGCAAGGCCCCCATGGTCAAATCACCCGTTGTGTTCGGGCTTTGAGAAAAAGTGCCTCCGGCGGCAAGGTGGCGCCACCTTGAAAGCGGGTTTGCGAATGCTCTACGGCTGGCGGTACCCTGGGCACCTCGCGTCCGCATTCGCGCGACGGGTGAGGGATGACAACGGATCTCGCAAGTGCATGAGCTGTCGGTGCTTCCGTGTCAATTCACGGGTTGACTTTAACCGGAATAACTCCGGCGGCGAGGTGTGCCACCTCGAAAGCGGGTTTGCGAATGCGCATCGGGGGTCGTAATTCCGGGATGAAATGCGTCCGCATTCGTGTGGCATGTACCGGTGCGGGATACAAAGGGGTGTATCGTGGGGGGGGGTCGCGTTGAATCATAATGTACGTAAGCCGAAGGGGCTTCGTCAGAGTCTCGTGGTTCCATCCACCCCCCTTGTTCATTTCGCCAGCGAAGCCTGTCTGTCTGCGGTGTGTATCACCTATTTGATACACAGGTGTGTCATTAAATGCCGTGGGCCGGTCGTCTCTGACTGTGATGTTTCTGGGTAACACCCTGTAACTAAGTGTGATTGCTTTTTTGCTTTGGCGTTGGCACAGCTTTTGTAGTGTTCTATGGCACAGGGCCAAGGATGGCGGGTGCCACTCCTTCTAAAAAAAGCCTGAAGAGACATAAGGGACTTCAAGACCCCTTGCATGCAGAAGGTGAGAACTGAGCTTCATGCGGATGGGCATGACATAAACGCCACGACACAGGAGGCGCCGAATGAAAAGACTGGACGAGCTTAAAAATGATATCTCTCTGATCAACAGCGTAGATTGGAACATGAACCCCGCGACAGCGGTGGGCCGTCATCTTGAGTGGGGCGCCGGATGGTATTACGATGACCAGCGGGGCCGGGGAAGTGACGATGAATCCACGTACTTTGCCATCAACACCTGGGGCGAGTATCCGGTGATCACGCTGGTATACCGCAAAGGATTTGATATGGAGGAGTTGGCCACCTTTCGTATGCCTTCGGACATGGAGAAGGCGTTTATGACGTCCATCAGCAACCATCGGGGGATTTACGAACTGGACCCGAACATCAAAAGCTGGCTCAAGGGGCAGCTGGACGCCCTTTGAGTAAGACGGGTGACAGACGGGGATTATTCTGTTGACATATTATTGAGTAGGTAAGAAATACCTTGATCTGATAGAGTGGGGCATCAAGGCGTCTAAGACGCTTTGGGTGCCCCTCTTTTGTATCAGAGGGACCACATTCTGCTTTGGGGCGGGGCTCCGGGGGTTATTTTTTTTCATTTTCAGCGGCGGGAACCAGGGATTATGACGAAAGAGGTGGTCATTGATGGTGGAGGGTTTGCCGGTCTTAGGGCAGCCAAGGTTTTGGGACATACAGAAGGGGTTCATGTCACACTGATTGACAAGGCCAACCATCATCTGTTTCAACCCCTTTTGTATCAGGTTGCCACAGCCGGGCTCAGCCAGTCCGATATTGCCATGCCCATTCGAAGCATCCTGTCTGAGTTTCAAAATATCAAGGTCCTTCAGGGAGAGGTGACGGGGGTCGATTTTAAGGCCCGCACGGTGACCACCGACTTTGGGGTGCTTTCTTACGACGACCTGATTCTTGCTTGTGGCGTCCGGCACTCCTACAACGGCCATGAAGCGTGGGAACCCTATGCTCCGGGTTTAAAAACCCTGGAGCAGGCCGTGGAGATTCGACGGCGAATTTTAAGCGCCTTTGAGGTCGCAGAGCGGGCCGAAGACGCGGCGGTGCGGCGTCGAGCGCTCACCTTTGTGGTGGTGGGCGGAGGCCCCACCGGCGTGGAACTGGCCGGTTCCATCGGAGAGATGACCCGCTACACCCTGTCTCGGGATTTTCGCAACATCGACCCCAAGTTGACCCGTATTATTCTTGTGGAATCCGGGGCAAGAATTCTGGGCTCCTTTCCCCCAAAGCAGAGCAGCCGAGCCACGCGGGACCTCGAAAAACTCGGGGTGCAGGTGTGGATCCAGAGTCCGGTCAGCCAGATTAACGAAACGAGCATCGAGGTGGGGGCCGAGAAGATCGAAACCATGACGGTGCTCTGGGCCGCCGGAATTACCGGTACGGAGATCAACCAGGGCCTTGGGGTAGAGACGGGAGCCAAGGGGCGTCTCGTGGTGGATGCATATCTCAATATTCCCGGGCAGCCCGATGTCTTTGTGGCTGGCGATCAGGCCGCTTTTACCGATCCTTCAGGCCAGCTTCTTCCCTGCCTCTCTCCGGTGGCCATTCAGCAGGGGCAAGCCATTGCCGAAAATATTCTTCGGGATATTAAGGGGGAGCCTCGGGTGAGTTTTGACTATGCGAATAAGGGGCAGATGGCGACCATCGGTCGCAGTCGGGCCATCGTGGACTTGGGCTTCGTCCGTCTCCAGGGGGTTATCGCCTGGATGACCTGGCTCCTGGTGCATATTTATTTTATCGCCGGATTTAACAATCGCCTCTCCATTTTTCTGAAGTGGTGTTTTTCCTACCTGACCAATAAAAAAGGGGCGCGGATTATTTCTGGCGCAAGTTGGCGATTTTTTGATACATTGCCAGAGACAAAGCTGGATAAAGACATTTCCGATTCCCTCGATGTTGCGGAGGGCCAGGAGGTCTGAAAGACCCTGATACGTGTCTGCGGTCTTAAAGGTTTTGCCCGTGACCGCTTTTTCTCATTGTGCCGAGCTGGAGGTTTTATGAGTGAGAATCCTGTTGTTGATGTGACCCCTGATTCGTTTCGAAGGTATATGAGCGAGCATTCCGATGGCGAGTACCTGCTCGTTGATGTCCGGGAACCCCCGGAGTATGAACAGGCTCATATCCCTGGGGCTCAGCTGCTTCCCCTCGGGCAGCTGGAATCCCGCCTCGGTGATCTTCCCCCGCATCGTGATCTTATTTTTGCCTGCCGCAGTGGCGTCAGATCCCGGGTGGCGGCTCAGATGGCTGCCGAAAAGATGGGGCAGCACGGCACCCTTTATAACCTGGAAGGCGGTATTCTCGCCTGGCAGGGCTACACGGTCACGGACTTTCCCCGCGTGAAAATCCTGGTCCTTGAAGAGGGGATGCAGCAGACCCTTATGGCGGCCATGGACCTTGAAAAAGGTGCCTGGAATATTTACCGTTATATTCAGGAACAATTTCCGGGAACTCGCCTGTCCCAGACCATTGAGTATCTTTCCATGGCGGAGATGAATCACGCCGAAGCGCTTTATGATGTGTGGCGAACGGCTGAGGCTGATCCTCCGCAGTTCGAAGACCTGTTTGCCGGGCTCAAAGGGGAACTCCTCGAAGGGGGCATGTCTCTGACCGAGGCGATGCTTCGCCTGGAGAGCACGATGGTTCCCATGGATTTGGCCATCTATGAGCTGGCTCTGGATATCGAATTCACGGCTTATGATCTTTACCGTTACGCTGGGGAACATTCCGACGATCCCACCCTTAAAAAGCTTTTCCTCGATATCGGCGAGGGCGAGAAAAAGCACATGGCCTCCATTGTGGGGGTGTTAAACAGCGCTTTTTGATGCGTCCTGTCCCGGAAAGGGAGTCGTGAGACATTTTGGCGAGACACTTTTTTTGCATTTTTTATCCCAAGCCCTCCTCCTTTGCATTACATCCATTCGTTCGGAAACAGAATCGTACATTTAATATCCTGTTATTTTAAAGGCCTGTATCCTTTTTTGTCTGCGGCTGTGGCGGCTGGCATGCTTATTGAAAAGCTTACTCAGCAATGATTCGAGTGCTGCCGGATGATGAGAGGTTTGTCATCCTTATTAAAATAAGATCAGGTAAGACAAGATATTGCTCGGACTGACTGCAACCTTTATGGCCATTGGAAGAGGGAGTAACCCATGTTGAAAAAAGATGTGGAAGACGCGTTGAACCTTCAGTTAAACAGAGAGACTTTTTCCGCCTACCTCTATTTCTCCATGGCGGCATGGCTGAACAGTCAGGATTTGCCTGGGTTCAGCCAATGGATGGTCGCTCAGGGGATGGAAGAGTTGACCCACGCCCAGAAGTTTTACGCTTACATTCAGCAGCGGGGCGGCACGGTGCGTCTTGAGGCCGTGGCCGGACCCAAAGTGGGATGGGAATCGACCCTGGAACTTTTTGAAGAGACCCTGGCCCATGAGGTTTTTGTCACCGGATCGATCAACAGCCTCGTGGATATTGCACGCGATGCTTCGGATCACGCCGCCGGTATTTTTCTCCAGTGGTTTGTCACCGAGCAGGTGGAGGAAGAGGAGAGCGTCGGTCAGGTTCTTCAGCGCCTTCGCCGGGTCGGAGACAATCCTTCCGCTCTGATTATGATGGATGGCGAATTAGGAAAGCGGATGGCGACGGCTTCTTCTGCGACACCTGCCGAATAGCCAGGCGGTATAGATCGATGAAACAACCAGCCACAGCGCTTGTTCCCTGGGTTTCCGGGAGCAAAGGCTGTGGTTTTTTTATGGGGAGATGACATGCAGAGGAGTGACGGGGTGCGAGCCCTTGGGGCCTGGGGCGTTCGGTGCGCTGCGTTCCGGGAAGACCTTTATTTGGCAGGAAGCCCCGAGCGGTGCCTGGAGCGAACCGTGGTGGAAGGGGGGGACGGGGCGCTTTTTCTCCTGGAGCGGATTGACGGCACGGTGGCTCCGAGGAAACGGGAGATGGGCCGCTTAATGCGGGCCCTGGCCAGGGACGGGTTGCCCGTGGCTGCGCCACTGATGACCTCTGCCGGAGAAGCTCTGGTGGCCCGGGAAACCGGCCTTTGGCAGCTGACACCCTTTGTGCAGGGGATCAGCCTGGATCGGCCCGGATACACCCGGGAAGCATGGAGGGGACACTCCCTGGCCATTTTTTTAGAAAATCTGCGTGCCGTCTCTCACGGACTCGATGCGTCCTTCCTACGAGACTCTTTCAATTTACCCGCTTACATTGAGACCCTCACCCATACCCTTGAAGACCGGCATCCCCGGGTGGCCGAAGCCCTCGCCGAAGCCACCGCTTACTTGAGGGGGCGTCTCTTTCCCTGCTGGCAGGATCTGCCTACGGCCCTGGCCCATGGCGATGTCCATGGGATGAATATTCTCTGGGGCGAAAATGGGATCGCCTCGGTGATTGACTGGGAGTTTTTCGGCCGCAAACCCCTTCTCTACGACGTGGCCAATATGGTGGGATGCTGCGGTATGGAAACCCCCGACGCTCTTCTTCATGGCCTGGCCCCCACCCAGACCCGGGCTCTTCATTCCACTGATTTTGCGGATACCACCAGCTGGAATCTTCTCCCTGAATGCATTATGGCCCTGCGGTACGCCTGGCTCTCCGAATGGCTTCGTAAAGCCGACGCCGAGATGATTAACTTAGAACTCTCCTATATCTATCTTCTGATGGACAACCGGGAAAAGCTGGTTGAGGCGTGGGGGTTTTAAAAAGCGTTCTTCGTGCTTGGTTCTTCGTTCTTGGTTGAGGAGTCGCTCCGCTCCATCGATGGGAAGGGAAAAAGCGTTCTTCGTGCTTGGTTCCACGTTCTTGGTTGAGGAGTCGCTCCGCTCCATCGATGGGAAGGGAAAGAGCGTTCTTCGTGCTTGGTTCTTCGTTCTTGGTTGAGGAGTCGCTGCACTCCATCGATGGGAAGGGAAAAAGCGTTCTTCGTGCTTGGTTCCTCGTTCTTGGTTGAGGAGTCGCTCCGCTCCATCGATGGGAAGGGAAAGAGCGTTCTTCGTGTTTGGTTCTTTGTTTTTATGAAAACCTTCGCAAATGCCCTCACCCTGAGGAACGAAGGGAGAGGGTATTTGCTGCCTGGGGTCCAGGGGATTATCCCCTGGCCGCCGGAGGCAGGTTTCTTTTATCCAAAATCACCCTTCTAAATTCCGATAGGTCAGAAACGGGGAGGTTGCAGGTGCCGTTTCGGCAGGGGTAGAGGGTGGGGGACTCTTTTGCGATGGTTTTTCCATCGATGAGGGGGAGGAGCGATTTCAGGTTTTTGAGGGGCGCGCCTTCCCGGACGGGGATGATGGCGGCATAGGGCGTGTAGATCGAGGCGAGGGTGGAGAGGGCCACCGGGTCTTTCGGCGAGGGGTTTTCCGGCAGGAGGAGGACGAGGGCCAGGGGCTCGGACAGATGGAAATCCAGGGCGGTGATCATGCCGGAATAGGGGGCCGGGTCCTGGTTGGGGGGGATGAAGGTCGAGACGGTGGCGAGTCCTTTTTTGAGCCAGGTGGTATCGGTGGTGAGGGCATAGAGCCGGAAGAGGTTCATGGCGGCCACGCTGTTGCCGGAGGGGATGGCGCCATCGGTGGCGGGTTTGTCCGGGGTGATCAGGATTTCGCCGTCGATGCCGGTCATGAGGTAGCCGCCGTCTTTGGCAGAGAAGAGCCGGTCGGTCTCTGCTTGAAGGTGAAGGGCAGCTTCCACCCAGTTTTTTTCTCCGGTGGCTTCAAAGAGGTCGATGAGGCCTGCGATGACAAAGGCGTAATCCTCCAGGAATCCCAAGGGGCCGAGCCCTTCGAGCCGACTGCGGTGGAGCCGGCCCTTGTTTGTCAGCTCAGAGAGGATGAATCGGGCGGTGCGATCGGCGGCGTTCAGGTAGGTTGCGTTGTTAAAGGCGCGGCCTGCCCGGGCAAAGGCGGAGAGGGTCAATCCATTCCACGCGGCGATGATTTTTGTGTCGGTGAGGGGGGCTTTTCGATCGGTTCGGGCGCCGCGAAGAAGCTGACAGGCATTGTCCACGAGATGTGACAGCTCCTCTTCGGTGAGGCCGTGTTTTTTGGCCGTCTCTGAAAGCGGCGTCTGGATGTGGGGGATATAGCGTCCCTCGAAATGAGGCGGACCCGTGAGGGTGAAGTGATCCCGGACAGGTGCCCAGGGATCTTCGGGAAGGGCGGCGTCGATTTCGCTGCGGCTCCAGGTAAAGAAATAGCCCTCTTCCTTTTCGCCTGAAGGGGTCAGGGAATCGGCATCGGTGGCGGAGTAAAAGCCGCCCTTGGGGGACTCCATCTCCCGAAGCAGATAATCCAGGGTGGTTTCGGCCACTTTTTTGAATCGGGGGGTGCCCGTGGCCTGAAAGCCTTCCACATAGGTGGCGGCCAGAAGGGCGTTGTCGTAGAGCATTTTTTCAAAGTGGGGGGCCAGCCATTTTTCATCGGTGCTGTAACGATGAAATCCGCCGCCGACCTGGTCATGGATGCCCCCATTGGCCATGGCAGAAAGGGTGTGCTCGGCCCTATGGAGATACCGTGAGATACCTGTTCTCTGGTGGGCACGTAAAAGCAGGGAGACCGGCAGGGTCGAAGGAAATTTGGGCGCGCCCCTGGATCCACCGAAGCGTGGGTCGTAGCGGTCTGCAAAGGTGGCGATGGCCGTCTCCACCCAGGGCCTGTCGGGGAGCGCACCGCCGTTGTCGCCTTCACCCAGGCGGTGAAGGGCCTGGGTGATTTTGAGGGCGGAATCGGAAATTCTCTCTTCTTCGGTGGCGTAGAGATCGCTGATGCGATGCAACAGGGTCAGAAAGCCGGTGTGTGGGGGGCGGTCACCGTCCCGTGCCGGGAAGTAGGTGCCGCAGTAAAAGGGTTTTCCCTCGGGGGTCAAAAAGACGTTCAGGGGCCAGCCTCCGGCCCCGGTCAGCAGCTGTACGGCGTTCATGTAAATGGCGTCGATATCGGGGCGCTCTTCGCGGTCCACCTTGACCGGGATGAAATGGGTGTTTAGCACCTCGGCGATCTCTTCATCTTCAAAGGACTCCTCTTCCATGACGTGGCACCAGTGGCAGGTGGCGTAGCCGATGCTGACAAAAAGAGGGCGGTTTGTTGCCCTGGCACGGGAAAAGGCCTCTTCTCCCCAGGGAGACCAGTCCACGGGGTTGTGGGCGTGTTGGAGCAGGTAGGGGCTCTCTTCCAGGAAGAGCCGATTGGTATATGTCGCGGTGCCGTCGGGGTTCAGGTGCCGTGTGCGGGGCACGTAATTCCGGCCTCGTGTTTTTTCTTTTTCTTTTATTCGGGTGTCAAGGCTCATGGAGGGCATTTCCTTCTTTAGAAATGAGGCGGCCGTCCCCTTGCTTTTTCATGCGCGAGACAGTCAGGGTGAGTTGCCCGTGAGATTTCGGGCAAAGCTATCACGCCATGTCGAAGCAAGGGGTGCCAAGGTGGAAAAGATATGGACACCTTCACGTGTGGGCCTGAAGGGTGCTCTATTCGTGAAAAGCTTTATAGCTTGTCTGGAATACAACAGTTTTCATCCTTCCAGGTCCGCTTAATCCTGCCACCTTTGCAGGGTTGGGGCCGCCTGACAGGGTAAGTTGCAAATTAGAGACCATGTCGGAATAAAAATACCGATCCCTGGAATGACGCGGACCGCTTTTTAGCTCCGGCTGAAAATAAAGGCGTGCAATAAAGATAACGCGTGCAAAACCCCGTGCCGCTGGCCAGGGGTGGCAAAACCATCGCTGTAAAACGCTGTTGACGATGGGATGCTGCGTTTTACTGTTTGATTGTAACGCCGTTTTACGGAAACATGTTATTTTATTTTCAAGGCCTTATTTTTTTGAGATGAAATGATACGGTGGCCTTCAGTCAGGGGGCGGGGTGGCTTGAATTGTCTCATGTGTCGCGAAAGGTGAGACAGAACCATCCCGCGGCATGGCCGGGCGCTGATTTTTTGAGCCCTTGGTGGACGGGATGTCAAAGGGTGGGGAAGGATAACCCCCATTATTCTTGGCTGAAAAAAGCGGCAAACCGTCAAAGGACACGGATGCAGCTTTATGGCACGGTTTTTGATATAATAAGATTTAAGGTGAGATAAAAAGAGGCATTGGCAATGCGACCCATGCGCCCGAAGGGTGAGAAAATCGAGCAGAAAGCGTGAATTACATTTTGTATTTTACAAATATCTAAATTTATCACAGTAACAGACTGCAATGACGTCTTATCGCTACGTATAGATCGTTTTTACATGAAATGTCCGGGCTAAGGACGTTTGTGCCTGACCCTGAATTTGTTCTGATCCAAATGAGTGATTCTTTTGCCTGTATCGGTGAATACTATGAAAGGAGTGATGATGACCTGTCAACCTGAAGAGATGTACCAGTGCCAGATCGCCAATTGTGGATGCATTTATAACCCTGATAAAGGGGATCGTCGGGGAAAGATTCCCAAAGGCACCGCGTTTAAGGATTTGCCGGAAGAGTGGAAATGCCCGGTATGCGGGGCCAGCAAAAAGGCCTTTAAGTCGCTTGGATAGGACTCCGGCCCTCTCCCGGATGCCTTAAATATGAGTGCACTCGACCCGTGAAATATCCGGGACAGGCGAATGTGGACTCCCGGTAAGGCCGACGCCGATTTCAAGGTGGCGTCCCTTGCCGCAGGAGCCTCTCTTTTTATTCTGACATGAAGGAGACCCCATGGATTTTTCTGACGTGATTGCCACCCGACGTGCCGTGAATTACTTTGATCCCGACCGGGATGTGCCGGACGCGCTCCTGCGAGAGGTCGTGGAGATGGCCGCCACGACACCCTCCTCATTTAATCTCCAGCCTTGGAGCCTCATGGTCCTGCGGGACAAAGAGGAGAAGTTGAGACTTCAGAAACAGGCCATGGGCCAGGGGAAGGTCAGTGAGGCCCCGGTGACCCTGATTGTGCTCGCCGATCGTCGAGGGTGGGCCGATGAGTGCCCCTTTACCGAGAAGAATTTCCAGGAGATGATCCAAGCCGGTGCCATGACCGAAGAGCGGCGCGCCTGGTTCTCCAAGGCACGCACCAATCTTTACGGCACCTCTGAAGCGTCCCAGCTCGCCTTTGCCACCAAAAACACCGGTTTTTTTGCCATGGCATTGATGCTCGCCGCCCGGAGTAAGGGCCTTCATACCCATCCCATGGACGGCTTCTCCATGGACGGCGTCATGAAAGAGTTTCATATTCCGGAGACCTACTGGGTGCCCCTCCTTATCTCCGTGGGTTATTTTAACGATGCCCAGGAACTCGCCCCGCCCAAATGGCGGAAAACATACGATGAGATTGTGGTGAACTTTTAGAACGCCAGTCTTCTATGTCCAAGGGTGGCGGCCCTGCCGGGGGCCAACCTTTTGAAAAGGTTGCCAAACAGGTCTTTAAAAAAATCTCGGGTCAATCTAAAACCTAAGGCAAATGTGATTTGGCCTGAGGAACGAAGGACAAAGCGCATTTGCAACTTGCTTTCAAGGTGGCACACCTTGCCGCCGGAGGCATTTTTTGGGTCACTTTAACCATAGAAGGCTGTTATCTCCGGGCTGAATCGTGACCTTCCGTAAAGGATGAGTGTGTGAATCAAAAAGAAAAAGGCATGAAAATTCGCCTGGACGCTCTGCACGATGCGTGGAACCGGCGGGAGTATGTGAGCCCGGATCCCTTGGAGACCCTTTACGATTATGAGGATCCCCGGGACCGGGAGGTGGTGGGGATGGTGGCTTCAAGCCTGGCATATGGGCGTGTGGCCCAGATTCTCATCAGCGTCCGGCGGGTTCTCGGTTTTATGGGGCCGTCTCCCTGCGGCTGGCTGGTCTCCCGGGAATCTGTAGAAATTGAGGCGGCCTGCGCCGGCTTCGTCCACCGCTTCACCAAAGACGTGCACATGGCAGCACTCCTTACAGGCATTCGCGAGGCGATCCTCACCCACGGCTCCTTGAAATCGTGTTTCCTTGCCGGATACAGCCCGGAGGATGAGACCCTGCTTCCCGCGCTCTCCCATTACGTGAAAGCCGTGAAGGGTGATCGCCTTATTCCCGGTCACCTTCTCTCCGATCCCGACGGCAAGAGCGCCTGCAAGAAGGCGAACCTTTTTCTCCGATGGATGGTTCGCTGCGATGAGGTCGACCCCGGCGGATGGCATGAGGCCCTCCCCGCCTCCAAACTGATCATCCCCATCGACACCCATATGCATAAAATATCCCTGGCCCTGGGGTTCACCACCCGCAAAGCCGCCGATCTTAAAACCGCCGTAGAGGTCACCCGACACCTTGCCCGCCTCAATTCCGAGGATCCCACCCGTTACGACTTTTGCCTCACGCGTTTCGGCATCCGTGGAGAGCTGAATATTGAGGACCTTTTGTAACGGTTCACAGGTAAAGCGTCCCCTGCTGGGCGTTCAAGGCGTCTTCGGTTGTTTTTCCGAGGTTAAGCTTTGGGGTCCATGAGGCAGACATGTCGTTGATCGTCAGGGCCTGCTCCGGGCAGCTGGCCAGGCACCGCAGGCAGGCGATGCATTTTTCAGGGTCTGCCGTGCCGGAGGTGGCGTCCATGGCCTGGGTGGGGCAGATCTCTTCGCAAAGGCCGCAGAGGCTGCAGGGGGCGCCGGCTCGCGTGGGGATCTGGGTGACCATGCGAAAACGGAACCCTTCGAACCGATCCAACTCCTCGGCGCTGTAGATTCCGGGATCGAGCTCTCCCAGGATGGCGGGGTCCTCGCCGGTAAAGCGTTTGAGGACTCGGTCCGCGAACTCCTCGGCCAGAGCGTCGTCTGCGGCATTGGGTCGATCGGCAAGCGCTCTCCATCCGCCATGGTTAAAGGTGTGGGCACCGGGGAACTCGGCCGAGGCCACCACGGAGAAGTGCTGTTCCCTCAGAATCTCTCGTGTGGTCTGATGGGCAGGGTGCACCGTAAAGCCTCCGAAGGTGAAAAACAGGGCGCATTTCTTTCCGCCGCCGTTTAAGGTGCGGAGCCACTCCCTCGTCACCCGGGGGGCGCGCAGCGAGTGCACCGGAAATCCGAAGACAAGGGTATGATACGGGGCGAGATCCAATTGTTTTTGCCGGTCCGACCAGGCGGTGATGTCGAACTCATCCACGTCAACCCCGGAACGTTCAAGCCGGTGTCTGATGACCCGCGCCATGCGGGCGGTGTTTTCTGTGGCAGAGAAGAAGATCAGCGCAGTTTTCATGGGAACCTCCTGTGGGGGGACGCGTGGTGAATAAGAGTTCACTGGCGACGGCTTTCACTCCTTATGTACGGTGGGAGTCGAAGGATTTGGCCAGTGTGAGAAGCTGGGTGAAGGTGTCGGTGAATTGCTTGATTTTTTCGGGGGCTTCTTCGGCAAAATGGGCCTCAAATCGGTCATACATCTCTTCGTGCAGGGCTTTATGGCCCTGGCAGGCGATGTGACCGGCGTCGGTCAAGCGAAGCAGGACAGACTTGGCGTCTGTGGGGCCTTTCTCCCGGGTGATCAGTCCGTGTGTTGTCAGCTTGCGGATGCGCTCCGAGACGGTGGGTTTGGAGACGGTAAGCGCATGTGCAAGCTGGGTCATGGTGAGCCCTTCGTCACGTTCAATGGCGGTCAAGGTGTGAATCTCTGCCGGAAAGAGGCGGTGCCCCGTCCCGAAATCAACCCCTTTGGCGTGTCGACTGTTGACGGTGTCGATGAGCTCCATCAGGTTTTTTTGCATTGTCTCGAATGCTTGGTGTGTTGGGGTCATGGCTTTTTTTGTAAGGTACCCTAACTAAAAAATCAAGAAGAAAAAAGGCCCAGGAGGCGAATGTGGCGGGGGATGACCCATTGACAATGGGGCGCGGCTCTGTTTAAAATCAGTTAGTTGGACACTCTCTCATAAACGGACATGGAGGACGCGACATGAAAAAGGTGCTGGGGAACATGAACGCTTTCGATGTGGCTGATTTGCTCGACGGCCTTGGGGATAGACATGCCCTTGACGTCCGGGAAGTCGCCTTGATGAGTGATCAGGATGTTGAATTAAATTTTCTCAATTGGCCCTGGGATAAAGACGATCCGATCTGGAAGTTCACCTCCCATGCCTATGGGTTTATTCCGCCTGCAGACTCTCGTTCGGACGCCCAGGTCTCCATCGTCAACGCGGGGAATATCATCGCGGATACCGCCCTGAAGGATCAGGCGATCAAGATTACCCTGGATCGGCTGGTCGTGCGTGATTATCCGGGGAAAGGGGTGCATCATATTCTCTTTGATTTTTATGCTCAGCATCAGACGACGGGGCAGGCTCAGGATCTTCATTTTACCCAGACCTATCGTGTGCAGGAGGGGCAGAGTGCCCCCATTTCCGGGTACCCGATATTTGTCGGATTGAACGTCGGATCTGAAGGCGTCGCCTTCAAATGCCAGACCATTAATGTAAAAAACGAAGCAGATGAAAAGCTGTTGGGGATCATGGAGGGCGACGCGTTCAAGAAGGGACTTCAACTCGTCAACACGGTCAATCCGGCCATTCCCGTTGTGACAGGCTTCGCCACGGGAATCACGAAGGCCGTGCTCAACGGGAAAAAGAACGTGCCGGTTCAAGCCTTTGATCTGGGGCTGGATTTCAGCACCATTCAGACCCGGGCGAAGCTGAAGGAGGGGTCCTATGTGGTCGTTCAAGCGCCGCTGCCCTTTGACTGGGCCCAATGGGTCTACAGCCCGACCAGCGGGCAAATTATCTCAACAGCTGACCCGGCGACGTCCATTCCTTACAATTATATTGTCTTCAGTATCAGCAAAATGTAGCCGTGACGTGCCAAGGGGTTTTTTTAATACGGGCTCTGTCTACGGCCTCCTCCGATGGAAGGGGCGAATGCGTTGTGGATGTTATGCCTTTCAAGGTGGGAACCGGTCTTGGCGAGGGGCGATGACCGGCGATTAAAAGATGGAAAAAGAATCCCTTTTGCTAAATCCAGAGAGTCTGTTAGAACTGTCCCGAAATGCAGAGCATGACCGCATGATTCGAAATAATTTTTTGAGGATGATTATGAAAAAAACCTTTAAATTGACCCATCCTAAAATCAAGCCGGACCGTCTTTTGGAAGCGGTACGATGCGATGTCAGGAAGTATCTGAAGAGAGAACGCAATAAGCAGTTGCCGCAAGGTGTCGATTTCTGGGATTTCGACTGCCGCTTCGGCAATATCGAGGACGAGGCCCGGGAGATTCATGTCACTGAAATTCCCAAGTGCCTTGATGGCGTGAAAGAAGAACAGCTGGAATCGTTTTATTTGGAAATCCTGGCCAAGCCGGGACATAGAATGAAAAAGCCACTGGCTTCCGAATCAGATTAGTCGGGTTTCAGCGATGCAGAGGAGGTGATCAGTGTTTCCGACATCTACTGCATCGTTTTTTGACCGTAAAGGGAGGGCGTAGGTTTCGCGCCTGGTCCTTCCTGAGACAGCCTCCCTGTACACCTGAATTACCTGTATAAAACGAAATTTCTATCCCGCCTCTGTGGTAAAAATAGTGTAGAAAAATGGCGCTTTTTTTAGTATACCCCAAAAGTAATTCATGTTTTTATTCGGGTAGTCATTTAATCTTTTCGCCAAGGGGCAACGCATTGGATAATAGCCGGGGATGGGTGGTCTGGGGCATTTCTCTCATTTTGTTTTTCTTTGTTTCTATCGGTTATTGTGGCGTCTATACGTGGCGGGACAGCGACGGTGTGACCCACTATTCCGATGCACCGCCCCAGGAAAAATCGATGATGCAGGACGATAACGACTACCAAGTGATTCAGGAAGATAAGTATTTTTCAGCTGAAATATATATTGTTGAAAATGCAAAGGAGTCTTTTTTAAACGGAACGTACATTCCCGCGAAAGGGTCTCGGAATGTGATGCTTTTTAAGCTGGATTCCAAGGCCACCCCGCATAAAATTTATTTAAGTGGCAGCGGGGGGGAGGGGCGCTGGACGTGGAAGATCGCCGGTGGGGGCAAGACCTATTACCGTACCCGTCAATTGCCCATGGATTCCTCGCCGGTTGCGTCGACCCCCTGGTATCACGAGATTGGTGAAAAGGTCCTGTACCCCATCCGTGTGACCAAAAAATGGGTCCCGGTGACGGCCGATTCCTATGATCATACCTATTTCAGGGAGATCTCCGATGTGCCGTTGGATCGATATCCCTGGGTCAAATATGATTTCATCGTAGATGAGGCCCCCAACGTCGCAATGAAAGGTCGGTACACGCCGCAGATTTCGTACAAAAAGAATGTGGCGCATCCCTTCTATGCCAATGAAAACGGCTATACTCTTTTCGCCACGGTCCATCATTATAAAAAATGGACGTGGAATCTGGCCGGCTCAAGTCGCGTGTATATCAACCCGGGGCCCGAGGTGGTGTATGCGGAGACGGAAGGCGTGTCGCCGGAAACCTATCCCCAGGATATCGAAGCGTGGAAGGACCGGGTCTCGAGAAAAAGGTGTCACGTAAAAATCACGCGGATTGAGGTGTACGATCGGTGAGGGAAGGGACTTTAAGTTAAGGTTCTGGCTGGCATGGGGGTGTCCTGAGTGCCGAGGGATGATTGGGTGCCGGGGAGGCGTCGCAGCAGGAAGGGGAGAGCAGGTGACAAAAGTACTGAGTTTTCTGGTGGGGTTGATGTTGATTTGTGTGGGCGGGGCGTTTGCGGATGTCATCCATCTGGTCAATGGACGAAGTATTACAGCCGATTCCTATTACCGGGAAAACGGCTTTGTTTATTGTGTGGTCGGCGAGCAGACGATCGGGATACCGGAATCCAAGGTGGCCTCCGTGGATGATGCCTCAAGCTCTTCTCAGGATGAAAAAGAGATCTTTATCCGAATGCCGAACTACTATCGCGTCTTCTCCCTTGGGGGCTATGTGGAAAATGGCATCTACGAGGAGGTTTATTCTCTGGAGAAGAGATGTCCGGAGTACCGAAGGGTGTTCAGCCCCTATTACCTGTCGGCCCGCAATTGCGAGAAGAATACCGGGAGATGGGAGATTGGGAAAATTTCGACCCGCCGCAATGGAACCTCCCGTCGCAGCACATACGTCCTGAAAAATGTGCCCCGGGGTCGTGGGGCCAACTATACCGGGGGCCGCTGGGAGCTTGCCGACGGGAGCGGGCCCTGCGATCTCCAGGTGGAATCCTGCCCTCCCCCCCAAACCGCCGAAGAGGAGAAGCTCTGCTTTCGAGCCACCGGGTTTCCCAATGATTTTTTCAACGGCCTTTACAAGCCGTTTACTCTGATCAACGGCAGAATCGCTTACCGATTGAAAAGCGGGATCAACGAAGCCAGGGTTTACCTCAAACCGAATACCAGTTTCAAGAACCATTATGAATGGATCATGACCTTTGACGGCGAGGTCCATTACCACAGTTATCCCTTTGAAAACCCGCATTACCTTTATCCCCATGAAGTCCAGTCCTGGAATGCAAAAGGCCTTTATTCTTCCATCTATGGCGCCGTTTTTAAGAAAGATCCTTCAAAAAAATACGTTTTCACGATCGGACGATAACCCTGAACCGGGTGGCGGCAGCCACCGCAAAGGATTTCTGATGCGATTTCTGTTTGTCCTTCTCATTGCCACCCTTCTGTCATACACGGCCGCTTTTTTTGCAAAACGGCACTTCGGCATGGGCCGCGCCATTGGTTGGTTGGTTTTTGTCGGTGTTATCTTTACCTCGGAGGCGGTTATTTTTAAAGACTCCGGGATGTTCGGTGGCAGGGCAGCGGCCGGCAATGACGCCTCATCGTTTCTCAGTGAGCCGCTGTGGGATCTTTTGAGAACCGGGGACGCGGAAATGTATCATGAACTGCGTCTTTATCAGCGTGAGTATCTGCAGGGGAAGATGCCAAAGGAATTTCTGGTGGAGATCTCCAGCCGGGATGTCAGCGCCTATTTTTTAACCTGTGCGCGCAGGGCCCCTGCCGAGGCGCTTCGATCCTATTTTGTGACCCTTCAGGCTGAGATTGCCGACTGCCAGGGGAGCGCCGAGTGTGACTGTGAAGAGATCATTGCGTCCCGGCGAGAGGTCCATGGGGAATTCCTGGTCTATCCGAATGGCGAATTGCGTCAGGCGTATGAGGCGGCGATTGCCGACGTGATCCGGGCCTCAAGGGACAACCCGTCACCGCCCCAGGCCGCCGATGATTATGCGGTGATTCTCGATTCGTTTTTGGCGGATCCGCGTTACGATTTTGGTGAAAATAGGATTAAGTTCGAGCAGTTTGTCTTGGGACACCGGTATTACGCGGCGCCTCAGGTGATCTGTGATACCTTTTTCCAGTTTCAGGAGGCCGCCCTGGACGAGATGGAAGGCTTTGGAAACAAGATCATCAAGGGCTTTTTTACGATGAAACGCATTCCAGGGATGTAAGGCCCCTTTCCCGATGAAGGAGGATATGATGAAAATTGTTGTATTGGACGGATACGCTCTCTCTCCGGGAGACATCGCCTGGAGTGGGATTGAAGCCTTGGGTGAGACCCAGATTTTTGATCGAAGCCAACCCCATGAGGTCCTCTCCCGGGCCAAAGGGGCCGGGATCGTGCTCACCAACAAGACGGCCCTGGGCAAAGCCGAGATCGATGCCCTGCTCCCGGAACTCTCCTACATTGGGGTGCTGGCCACGGGGTACAACGTGGTGGACATTGCCTACGCCCATAAAAAGGGGGTGGTGGTGACCCATGTGCCGGGGTACGGGTACGATGCCGTGGCTCAGATGGTGTTTGCGCTGATGCTGGAGTTGACCAACCGGGTGGCCCATCATGATGCCACCGTCAAAGCGGGACAATGGGCGGCGTGCCAGGATTTCTGTTATTGGGATTACCCCCAGGTGGGGCTCTCGGGCCAGACCTTGGGTATTTTCGGGTTTGGGGGCATCGGGCGGCGGGTTGCGGCTCTGGGGCGCGCCTTTGGAATGCACGTGCTGGTTCATACCCGCACCGTCCCGGAGGGGGGCGAGGAGGGCGTGATTTTTTGTGATCGGGACCGGCTCATTGCCGAGAGCGATGTACTTTCTCTGCACTGCCCCCTGACCGAGGCGACCCACCAGATGGTCAATGGACGGTGGCTGGCCGGGATGAAGGCAGGCAGCTTTTTGATTAATACCTGCCGGGGCGCCGTTATTGATGAGGCGGCTCTGGCCGCGGCGTTAAATGCCGGAACAATCGCCGGTGCCGGCCTGGACGTTCTGGACGTCGAACCTCCGGGACCGGAGAACCCCCTTCTGACGGCCCGGAACTGCTACATCACCCCCCACATCGCCTGGGCCACCCAAAAAGCAAGAATCCGTCTGCTGGAAATTGCCGCGGAAAACATTCGGATGTATTTGGCTGGAACGCCCCAGCATTGCGTGCCCTCCATCGTCGATGCCTGAAAGGTGGCCAAGCCACGGGAGTAAAAACCACCTTGATGTGGTGATCAACGGTCCGGCCCTTTGGGGTCGGATTTTTATTTTTTGAGCGGTATCCGGGGGCTTTGTTTTGACAAAGCCCCCGGGGTGTTTCAGGGAAGGTGTCGGAGGCATGGCCTGTTGTTATGGCTTGTTTGGGTGGCTGGCAGCCTCGCGACGGCTCCGGTTCAGGTGGTCAGGTCGTGCCAGAGGGCCAGGGGGTTCACGGGATGGTTTTTCCAGAACTCACGCCATGTGCCTTGGATTGTGATTCTGACCGCAAACCACACCGTGCGCCGGAGGCCGTCGGGAAGAATACCGACCTCCATGAAGGCCCGGGCCACAGAATTCAGGGGCATCCGGCCGTGGGTGATGCAGTAGGTGTCCCGCACCTCAATTTGGTTCGGGTGTTGGGTCGGGGCTTTCGGCCAGTAGTTTTTTTTGGATTGAAGGATTCCTTTGCAGTTGTAGATCTCATTCCCATGGGCAAAACTCAGGGCGGTGATCTTTGCCACGATCCGGTTGGCGAACCCATGGGTGTTGTGCGCACAGGCCATGGGGGCCAGGCCCAGGGAGAGCGTCTGAAAACCGGGTTCTTTTTTGAAGCAGTTCAGGGCAACATCGATGATGGCATCGAAGACGGCCACGTTGCGGCTGTCATCTCGTCGGTTGATGTTTGCATACCAGCCGATTTTTTGGTGATTGTCGTACATCGCCTCAAAGGTGACATAGCCCACCAGCTGTTGATCCAGCCAGGCAAAGAAGGTTCGCTCATTGGGCTCATCCCGGAAGGTGGGGTCCCGAAGCAGGATGTTCAACGGGGTTTGGGTTGATCGGGTGCATCGCCATTTCGTTGAAACGGCGATGGCCTCTTCGGTCAGGGTTGCCTCGGAGTCCCATCGGGCTTCAGAGACGGACAACTTGCTTTTGCGGGCTTTGCGGATCCGCCGTCCGACATTTTTCCCCTTGAGGGTCCAGCCCGGCAGGATCAGGGTCTCAACGCCCATGTGGGTGGCATTAAATCCGAATACGTTAAACTGTCGTGCCGTCTCGAGGCTGCATTGCAGGCCGACCAGGGGGAGGTGGCATTCATGGCTGGCCTTGATGAAGGCCTTCACCACGGCTTCGGCATCGGTTTTTCTGCAGAAGGGGTCGCCCACAAAGATCCGGACGCCCTGTGCATCCTGATAGGCGATGGAGCCTTTTTCGTGGTTGAACTGTGAGAAATTTGGGTCTGCTTTCACGGAGTAGGCCATGGTAAATGAACCGAATTTTTTGTAGCTCTGCATAACGTTGGGGTTCCTTTTGCGAATTTCTGGCGGTTTGTGTCCGCGCTGTGTGTGATTTTTCTCTGTGGGTCCGCGTCGTGCGGTTTTTTAGGAGGGGCGGGTTCGGTCCCGGGTTCACAGCTCTTTTTTCATCAGGAATTGTGATGAAAAGCCGGCTTTAGAGGCGATGGGGCCGTAGGGAAGCCATCCGCATCGGGTGAACCCCAACTCGTGGTAGAGTTTTTTTGCCTGGGGGTTGGTGTTAACGACTTCCAGGCGCACGCAGGTCAGGTGGCGGGCCTTGCCCCAGGCGAACAGTGCCTCCAGAAGGCGGTGTCCCACCCCCGTGCCACGAAAGGACCCGGCCACCGAGATGACCTGCACCCGGAGTTCATCGTCCTTGAGGGGGTGAAGGTCCTTGAATACAGACCCGCTTAGTTTGCGGGTCACCCCGCCCCAAAAGCCGAACTCCTGGTGGAGGGTTGTCAGGTTGAGGTGAATGAATTTCTGTCGTTGAAACTGGAGTCCTATAAGGCCCACAAGCTTTCCTTCGCAGAGAGCATAGATTCCAGACGTAAAGTCAGCCCCGTCTCGGTAGACCCGTTTTGCCTGATTGCTGTCATGGGGATTGAGCATGAGGTGGTCAATCTTTTGTCCGAATCCGTCAATAAATACCTTGATGGACGATTCCTTTAATGGCTCTGGCAAATGCCCTGTGAGAATACTTAGATTCTGGTCTTTCCTCTGCATGATACAATACTCCTTAAAAGTGTAAGGTAATGGAGCCGGAAAGGTCGGATGTATAGTGGCGTCAGATGTTTGAAAACGCAGATTTGTTTGCTTGCAGGTGACGCATCCGTGACGTCCGGCTGGCTTTCTGGAAATTGTAAGGAAAGCAGAGGTGCAGGTACAGGAATGTCGAGGGGTGTGCTTCTTTTACTGTGGTTTTTATCGGGGGAAGAGAAAAAAAGATGGGGGGGGACATCAGTCCGTGGGGGGCGATTCGGTGAGGGGGGCCATCACCTGGTCCATAATGCGCGGAATCTCATCTCTTTCGTGCATGGTTTTTATGATGGCGTTGAATTGCCTGATGAAATCTTCTTTGAAGTGAAACCGACCGGAGTCCATGCGCGTAAATCCCAGATGACCCCATTCCGAGGAGATGACAAGGGCCTCTTGGAGCGCGGCGTGCTTGCCTCCTTCGTCATAGAGGCCCTTTTGTTTGAGTTGGTTCAGCTCCCAGAGAATGGCGCGTCGATCGTTGATGTAGCAGTCTATTCGTTTGATGCCGAGTTTGAGGATGTTGATTCGATTGCTTTTGGCCTCTTCAATGGTTAGATGGCCTTTTTGGGCGGCTTGGAAGAAGGCGTCTCCTCCGAGGACGAAGCCGTCATTGCTGCCGATGGCCAGGCCGTAAAAATCTTCGGGCCACCGGTGTCTGGGGGCGCTTTCCATGATTTCATCGCGGCAGAGAACCACCACCTCTTCCTTTAATATGGGTGTTGAGTAGGGCCAGATGTAGGGACGTGCCAGGGGTCTGATGTAGGGTGGGAAGATGGCAAAGGCTCTGCCATTTTTGATGTCATGCAGCCCTCGCTTCCATGGGATAGGAAGGACGGTGATGCGATAGCCCTTCATCCGTGAAAAGGCTTTTTCCAGGATAGCGGGGTAGATGCCGCGGGCCTGGCCGTCGATGCTGTAGCTGTAAGGCGGGTAGTTGTCGTCGCAGTAAATGGTGACGTCGATTTCAGCGGCCCCTGTTCGGCACACCAGGAGGGGGAGACAGGCGATGAACGCGATGATTCCGAGCCGGCGGGTCGTTTTTATCATGCAGGCATCCCTGGGGTTTGGTGTTGGTAGAACCAGAGGGGTTGTTGTTGAATCAATGAATAAGAAAAATATATCAGAGTGACGGGAAAAGGAACAGAAGGAAGGCGACCCCTCGCCCCTCACGCGAATGCGGACACGAGGTGGTGAGGGTCCCGGTTACCGTCGCGCATTCGCAAACCCGCTTTCAAGGTGGCGCCACCTTGCCGCCGTAGCCTGCTTTTTATCAGGCAATGAGCACAATCTGGAGGTCGCAGACGTTGGTATTGGTGGGGCCGGTTTTGTGGAGGGCACCCAGGGTGTCGAAGAAGGTGTAGGCGTCGTTGGCGGCAAGGCAGGCGGTGGTTGAGAGGCCTGATGTGAGGGCTTTTTCAAGGAGGGTTGCGTCGGCAAAGGCGCCGGCGGCGTCTGTGGGGCCGTCGTTGCCGTCCGTGGAGGCGGCGAGAAAGGCCACGCGGTGTTTTTCGGTGCCCCATGTTTTCATGTCATGCAAAAAGGCCAGGGCCATCTCCTGGTTTCTGCCGCCTTTGCCGTTGCCGGTGAGGGTGACCACGGTCTCGCCCCCGAAGATCAGGCAGGCCGGTTTGGGGGTGAAGGTCTCCGAGTCTGCGGCATCTCGAGCGATATCCGCGATGGCTTTGGCTGCGTGCCGGGCCTCGCCGGTGAGCCGTGCGGTGATGGGGGAGACGGTGTACCCCAGATTTTTTGCTTTATCGGCGGCAGCCAGGAGGGCCTGGCGGTTGGTGCCGATGAGCAGGTTGGTTGTCCGGGACAGCAGCGGATCGCCGGGCTTGACGGTCTCCGGAATGTCCCCGTTGGCCCCTTGCTCCAGCAGGGTGCGAATCGTTAAGGGGACGGTCTCCAGCACCTGGTATCTGCGAAGAATGGCCAGGGCATCGGCAAAGGTGGTGGTGTCATAATGGGTCATGCCCGAGGCGATGCTTCCAAGGTCGTCGCCGATGACATCCGAGAGGATAAAGGTCAGACTTCGGGCCGGGTGAAGCCGGGAGAGAAAATGTCCGCCTTTGAGGCTTGAGATGTGTTTGCGTACGCAGTTGAGCTCTTCAATGGCTGCGCCGGAGGCGAGGAGAAGCCGGGTGGTCTCCTGTTTGTCGGCGAGGGTGAGGCGGGCGGATCCGGTGGGTGTCTCCACGCAAAGGGGGGCCGGGGTCAGGGCCGAGCCACCTCCAGAGATGCAGGTGATGACCAGGGTTTTTTCATCGGCTTCATCGGCCAGGGCGGCGAGGCGCAGGGCCGCCTCCACGCCGTTTTTATCGGGGACCGGATGACTCGATTCCACCACCTCGGCATGGACGAGGGCTTCGGTGTGCCCGTATTTGACGCAGATCAGCCCCTTTGAAATCCTGTCGCCCAAGAGGGCTTCGAAGGCCAGGGCCATGCGGGCAGAGGCTTTGCCAGCCCCCAGCAGAAAGATCCGATCATAGTGCGTGAGGTCTTCTGTCAGGATGACGCCGCCCATGTTCACCTTGAGTAACTCCCCCTCGAGGTGGACATTTTCGGTGATCATGGTGAAGGGGTTGACCCGGTCGAGGCCGGCTTGGAAGATCTCTTTCAGGTGGGTTCGGAGGGTGTCAATGGGCATGAGGGAAATCCAGTTAATAGGTGATAGGCTAAGGGCTAAGGGCTAAAGGGCTAAGGGCTAAAGGGCTAAGGGCTAAAGGGCTAAGGGCTAAAGGGCTAAAGGCTAAAGGCTAAGGGCTAAGGGCTAAGGGCTAAAAATGCTTCGGTGGTTCATCCGGTGGCTCACGTGATGACACGTATGCGAGTGCCCACTCCCCGAGGCACGAGGGGAGGGGGCATTCGCAACCTGGGGTCCAGGGGATCATCCCCTGGCCGCCGGAGGCACGTTTTTTACCCCACGTTGTTGAGCTGTTTCAGGGCGCGCATGAGGGCCTGGGTGCCCATGCGAGCGCCGCCGTGGGCCATGACGGCCTGATAGAGTTGGTTGACGAGGGCGAGGCCTGGCAGGGCCAGGTCCATCAGCCTTGCCTCCTCCAGGGCGATGCCCATGTCTTTGACAAAGTGTTCGACAAAAAAACCGGTGTCGAATTCATCCTTGAGGATTCGGGGTGCCAGGTTGGTCAGGGACCAGCAGGCCGCAGCTCCGCCTGTGATGCTTGAGAGCATGACCTCAAGATCGAGCCCGGCCTTCTGCCCGTAGAGAAGCGATTCACACATGCCGATCATGGTGCCGGCGATGACGATCTGGTTGCACATTTTGGTGTGCTGTCCGGATCCGGCCGGGCCCTGATAGACGATCTGGCTTCCCAGGATCTCAAAAAGGGGGGTGAGGGCGGTGACGGTCTCTTTGTCACCCCCGACCATAATGGAGAGGGTGGCGTTTCGGGCACCCACGTCCCCACCGGAGACGGGGGCGTCTACGGCAAAGACCCCTTTTTGCTTTGCGGCCCTGTCAATCGTCTGGGCCAGGGTGGGCTGGGTGGTGGTCATGTCCACCACCACGGAGCCGGGTTTTGCCCCTTTAAGGATGCCCGTCTCCCCTGAGTAGACCTCTTCAACATCTTTGGGAAAGCCCACGATGGTAAAGATGACGTCCGAGTTTTGTGCCACCTCTTCGGGGGTCTCCTTCCAGGTTGCGCCCAGGTCGATGAGGGGTTGGGCCTTGGCTTTGGTTCGGTTGGTGACGTGGGTCTGGAAGCCCTGCTCTATCAGGTGGCGGCACATGGATTGTCCCATCACTCCGGTTCCGATCCATCCGATGCGTGTGCGGGTTTTGTCGATTGTGATCATGGTTTCTTCCCTCTATGTTTCTAAAGTTATCAGGATACGATGGCTGATGCCTCGGGATCAAATGGATTGATGCGCAGGGCAAAGGAGAAGAGGTAGGGAAATTCCCTGTGGAGGTGTTTCATGTAGTCGGTCCAGGCGAGGGCCAGGTGACCGTAAACCCTTTCGATGTCGCGTGCGAGGTGGATGCGGTCGCTTTCGGGGAGGGCGTCCAGGTTCTGTCTGGCCTTCAGCTCTTCGGTGAGGTGGAAGGCGGAACGCAGGACATCGGTAAAGGCTTCGTGTTCAAGAACATGGGCGTTTTCAAGCAGGCGGAGCATGAAGTCGGTGTGTGGCAAAAGAAAATCCCGCAGGGCGGAAAGGTGCATTTTTTCTTCGTCAATCTTAAATGTCCGGTCCTCAAGGGTCTCCTTGATTTTGTAAAAATGGCGGCGGTCAGTCCAGGCCTCTTTTTTTGTCATGGCGGTGCAGATCTCTTCTTGATTCAGGTCCCAGGCGGCAAAGAACCGAAGCATGGGGGTTCCGGCAACACTGAAGAAGGTACCGATCAGCATGTTGAGCTTGTCGAGCTTCTGCAGTTTGTTGCGCTTTTCCATCAGAGAGTCGAGGATGAGGCTGACAAAAAGCACAGAGACGGGGAGAAAGGCGAGGTTGGTGAGGCCCCAGAGCATGATGTGATTTAAATCGTGGTACATGGCGTAGAGCAGCCCATTGAGGACAATGGCCAGGGCCACCAGGATCAGTCCGATTTTTGTTTCCCAGGATAAAGTTTTCATGTGCTCCATTTGGGTGTTGGCTTAAGAGCCGTGTAAAAGAGAAAGGTCACCCCCTCCCCCCCCCACGGTTTTTGAATTCTGGAAGAAGAGCTCGCTTAGTCCATCATTTTTTCCGGAACCACTTCGATCCAGTAGCCGTCGGGGTCTGCCACGAAGTAGATGCCCATGGCCTCATTTTCCCAGAGGTTCAGGCCCATCTTCTTGTGGCGGTTGTGCCAGCCGGCATAGTCATCGGTGGTGACGGCCAGGTGGATTTCGTTGTCTCCCAGGTTGTAGGGCTCTTTGCGGTCTTTAAGCCAGGTGAGCTCCAGCTGATGGCCACCGGTGCCGTCCCCCAGATAAACAAGGACAAAGCTGCCGTCTGGTGCTTCATGGCGGCGGACGATTTGAAAGCCGAGGGCCTCGGTATAAAAGGTCAGGCTTTTTTCGAGGTCGAAAACGGTGAAGTTGGTGTGTGCGATTGTTAAGGCGCTCATGGGGGTCTCCTTGGGCGGTTTTATCATCGGGGATGGTCGCGCATCCGGGGCGTGTCGTTTTTTTGGTGGGGACCAGTATACCGTTGCCTTTGAATCCGGGTCAACCAGTCAGGGGGGGTGGAGGGCAGACGGGGGCAGAAAATAAAAAAAGCCTGCTGAAAGAATCAACAGGCTTTATTATTTTTTTTGTGGTGGAGCTGAGGGGGATCGAACCCCTGACCTCATGACTGCCAGTCATGCGCTCTCCCAGCTGAGCTACAGCCCCACGTTTTTCGATGCCAAAAGAAAGTCAGCAACGAACGAGAGAGTATTTAGACCATTGCCGCGGGGGTGTCAATGAAAAAAAGAGGGCGTTTTTGAAAACATGGATTTCTCAAGGAAGATAGGGTCCCGGACCCATTTGAAATCCATCGATATCCGTTCTGCCGGGTAAATAAAATCTGTACTCTCAAAACAAGGGATGGTAAAGGTATTCGAGTTTTTTATGTGCGGTATGAACCTGGAAGCGGATAAAATTTCAAACGACGACAATAAGATTACAGAGGTATATTGATGCTACAAATGATGCGTAACAATGCGGGCTCCTGGATAATCAAGATACTGCTGGGTGTTATTGTCCTGGTGTTTGTTTTTCTCGGGCTTGGGCCGGATCGCAACAACGGAAGTAATATTGTTGCCGAGGTGAATAAGACCGTTATCAGTTGGGACGATTACAGACTGGCTTACAACGAACTGGTGGATGGGTACCGGCGCCAGCTCGGGGGCAACCTGAGCGAGGAGATGATCAAAATGTTCCGCTTGCGTGATCAGGCCCTCGAGAGTCTTATCACCAGTGAACTGATGATTCAGGAGGCGTCGCGATTAAAGCTTCAGGTGACCGACGAGGAGCTGGAGAAGGCGATCGTGGATTTGCCCTATTTTCAGCGGGACGGCATCTTTAATATGGAGCTTTACGAAGCCCTGCTTCGGCAGAACGGGCTCACGGTTCCTCAGTTTGAAGCTCAGCAGCGTAAATCTCTGCTTATCTCTAAACTTCGAAATATGGTGGAGAGTGGGGTTCAGGCCACAGACGGCGAGACCCAGGAGCTGTATAAGTATAAAAACACCCAGGCGTCGGTACGCTATGCGCTGATGGATCCGGCATCGTATAAAAGTATCACCGTGGATGAGGCCTATGTGACGGCTTTTTATTCCGAGAACGGCGAGCGGTACAAGACCGACCCCGAAGTAAAAATCTCTTTTATGCGGTTTGCCCGCGAGGACTTCCGAGACGGAGTCACCGTCACTGACGAAGAGGTCGCTGGTTTTTATCAGGCCAATCTGGGCCGATACCAGACCCCGGAAACCGTTGAGGCGCGTCATATTTTGATCAAGGTGGCTGAGGGCGCGACCGACGATGAAACGGCGGAAGCCCTCAAACGTGCCGAAGAGGTCTATGCCAAAGCCACGGCCGAGGGCAGTGATTTCTCTGCGCTGGCCAGGGATTTATCAGAAGGCCCCTCCGCATCAAAGGGCGGGGAGCTGGGAGCTTTTGATCGGTCCTCAATGGTCAAACCCTTTGCAGACGCAGCCTTTGCCATGAAGGCCGGTGAGGTCAGCGAGCCTGTGCGGACCCAGTTCGGATGGCATGTCATCAAGGTGGAGAAGAAGAACCCCGCCACGGAGACGAGTCTGGCGAAGGTCACCGATGAGATTCGGGCGGCCCTTGTGGACGAGCAGGCGGAGACCGACGCTTATTCGGCATCAGAGGATGCCTTTGATATGGTCCTGGGCAGCGAAAGTATCAAAGAAGCTGGCGTAACGGCTCAGCTTCCGGTGACCGAAAGTGATTTTTTCGCCAGCTGGAAAGGGCCGGAGGCTGTGGCCTCAGTAGACCGCATGCGTATCGCCAAAGATGCCTTTGGGCTTGAGGTTGGCGGGATCAGTGATATTTTGGAGTACAACGGCACGTATTACATCATCCAGTCTATGGAAAAGACAGAGGCTGTGATTCCTGAGTTAGCCACCGTCAAAGAGCGTGTGGCCGCCGATGCTCTGACGCAGGCGAAGATGCAGAAGGCTGAAGGGGATGCCCGTGCGCTTCTGGCGCTTCTTAAAGATGGGAAAGATTTTCCTGAAGGGTCCCAGGTTACCGAGTCTCCCTTATTTACACGGGATGGCAAAGATGCCGGGGATCTCGATCGAAAAGTGGTTGAGGTGGCCTTTGGGCTGAACGCCACAACGCCTGTCTCCGATACCGTGGTGAAGGGCAATGGCGGCTATTATGTGGTGGCCTTGAAAGAGAAGAAGATCCCCAGCCTGGATGGCTACGCCGACGCCTCGGAGGCCTTGAAGGCTGAACTCCTGGCCAGCAAGCGCCGCGATGTGATGACCAAGTGGATTGAGGAGCTGCGGGACGGTGCAGAGATCAAACGAGACCCCCGTTTCGATTCCACCGAAGAGGAGCAGTAAGGGCCTTTGACTGTTCAACATCATGGCGTCCATGGGCGGTGGGGTGTTGAACGTGCACCGGAGAGATCACAAACCTGTCAGGAAAGCTTCATAGGCTTGCTTGACAGGTTTTTTTTATGGTAGCATACCCAATGAAGTGGTTGAAGTGGTGGACAAACCCACACGGTCTCATGGGCCGGAGTGGCGGTTAATCAGTGGCTGCCGAGGTTCTGGCGTGAGGACGTCTCCTTCCGGCGGGCGGCAGTTTACCCGTATCTCCGGCGCGCTGATGCAACCCCGGTCAACGTCTCCCTGGCTTTTGAACGTTTCGCCCCCACAATAAAGGAACGGCGGTCAACGCAACCGATTTCACGGTAACGTCACAGCAGGAGAGGGTGTATGGGGAAAGCAAAAGCCAAGCGGGTCTTTACATTTAAGCGATGTCCTTATTGTTTTACCAACCTCAGTCTTACCGCAGAGACCTGCCTGGGATGTCATAAACGTGTGGGGAAGGTGGACAGGTTTGGACTGGCGAAAAAGCCGATCAACTATCTGGGGTACCTTGCCGCCTTTATGTGGGTGGGGATCTTCATTGGATATATCTGGTTTGCCTTTATCAGGTAAACAGAGAGAATAAACGATTGATGGAGGCCGGTGCGAACGTTACGACGTTTGGCCGGCCTTTGTTATTATTTCAGGAGAAACCATGACAGGAAAACGATATTCACGACGAGCGGTGTATGGCGTGCTGGCCATGTTGATTGCTTTGATGATCGGCTGTGTCCGTCATGATGCCCGGGTTGCCGGTGGGGACCCGGCGAGACTTCCCCAGGACCCGGCGGTGATCGAAGGGACCCTTGAGAACGGGTTGACCTATTTGATCATGAAAAACAGCGAGCCCAAGGGGCGCGTGAGCATGCATCTGGCCGTCAAGTCGGGCTCCATGGTTGAGACAGAAGCCCAGCGGGGGCTGGCGCATTTTAATGAACACATGCTGTTCAACGGGTCGGAAAATTTTCCTCCCGGAGAGCTGATCAAATATTTCCAGCGGATCGGGATGATGTTCGGAGGGGACGCCAACGCCCATACCGGATTTTATGAAACCGTTTATGACGTGGTGTTGCCCACCGGGGACGAGAAGAGTCTGGCCGAAGGGCTCCTGGTGATGCGCGATTATGCCGGGGGTGCGCTTCTGCTGGAGTCGGAGGTGGACCATGAGCGCGGGGTCATCCTGGCTGAAAAACGGGACCGGGACTCCGAGTCCTACCGAAATTTTGTCAAAAGCCTGGCCTTTGAGTTGCCCGGGATGCGCATCAATGAGCGGCACCCCATCGGGCTTGAGACGGTCATTCGGGGCGCCGATTCCGCCTTGCTGCGGAGCTATTACGATACCTGGTATCGTCCGGACAACATGGCGCTTGTGGTGGTGGGGGATATGGACCCAAAGGGCCTTGCGGTGATGATTCAGGACCGATTTGCCTCCCTTGAGGCGCGGGCTCCGCAAGGGAAGATTCCAGACGATGGGACCTTTGCTCATGTGGGCACCAAAGCGTTTTACAGTTACAACCCGGAGGCGGGAAGCACCACCGTGACCCTGGAGGTGCTGCGGTACGTGGAGCGCACACCCGATACCTATGTGGCAAGGCGCCGTCAGCTTCTCTTCGATATGGTGAGTCAACTCCTTGAAACCCGGCTGGCAGAGCAGGTCGGAAAGCCGGGGACTCCCTTTACCGATGCGGGGGCTGGCATGGGGACCTATATGCGGCATGTGCGCTACGGGATCGTCTCGGCGGAGTGCCCTCCGGAGGCGTGGGAAGAGAGCCTTTCTGCTGTGGATCATACCCTGCGGGGCGCCCTGGCCTTTGGGTTTACCTCCGGGGAGCTGGCGCGGGTGAAAAAGGAGATGAAAAACAGTTTGCTTCAGGCTGAGCGCAAGGCTTCCACCCGCAACAGTCGGCAACTGGCGTCTCTGTTGATTCGAGGCTTTACCACAGAGAAGACGGTGGTCTCGCCTTCAGACGCGCGGCGTCTTTTTGAGCCGGTGGTGGATGCGGTGACAAAGGACGAATTGCATCAGGTCTTAAAAGAGGCCTGGAGCCCTTCTCATCGTCTCGTGATGGTGGAGGGGAATGTCCAGCTCGAGGGTGGAAAAATCGGCCCGGAAGCCTCTCTACTCGCCGCATATGAAAGGAGTCGGAAGGTTGCGGCCACACCCTATGTGGCGAAGTCGGAGGCGGTTTTTCCTTATCTTTCCGCCCCTGACGCTGCGGGGCGTATCGCCTCCCGGGTTGTCCATGAGGCCTTGGGGCTTACCGTGGTTACCTTTGAAAATGGCATGGTTCTGAACCTGAAGCCCACCGACTTCAAGGCAAAGGAAGTGCTCTACTCCCTTCGGTACGGCCAGGGGCTTCTGGGTTCGAAGGATCTGGTCCCCGGCCTTTCGACGGTTTCCGAGATGGTGGTCAATGAGAGCGGGCTGGGGAAACTGGATCGAGAAGAGACGGCTCGTGCCCTGGTCGGTACCAACACCTCCTTTTCTTACGGAATCGGCCAGGATGGGTTTTCTCTCTCCGGCCGGACGACGCCTGAGGAGCTGGAGCTGATGTTCCAGGTGCTCCATACCCGGCTTGTGGATACCCAGCTGAAAGAGGACGCTTATCAATTGTCCGTTCAGCGGTATACTCAAGGGTTGGAGGAGCTGGGGCGAACCGTGGATGGGGTGCTTCGGCAACACAGCGAGACGTTTTTGACCGGGGACCGGGCGCGCTTCGGGTACCCGGACGTTTCTCTTGCCGGAATCAGTTTTGACGCGGTGAAGGGGCTTGTGATGCCCCCGTTGTCCCAGGCACCCCTCGAACTTTCCGTGGCCGGTGACATGGATGTGGAGATGGCGATTTCCCTGTGCGGCCGATGGCTCGGGAGTCTTCCCGGGCGTTCGGCCTTGCCGACACCGGACCATGCCTTAACCTTTCCTGCCGGCAAACGCTTAGAGCTTGCCGTTGAAAGCGCCATCGACAAAGCTGTGGTGACCGTGGCCTGGCCCACGACGGGGATGACCGAGATTCATACGGTCAGGCGCCTGGGCATTCTGGGGTCTCTGTTTTCTGAGCGCCTGCGGGAGACCGTTCGAGAGAAGCTGGGGGCGGCGTATTCTCCCAGCGCCTGGAACCGTTCCAGCAGGGCCTATTCTGACTATGGGGTCCTGCGGGCGGTGATTACCGTGAGCCCAGAGCAGATAGAGGGCGTGGTGGCGGCCGTTAAGGAGATCGCTGCAGGGTTGCGTTCGGCTCCCCCTTCTGAAGATGAAATACGGCGTGTGGTGGATCCGTTGGTGAATCGTATCGCTGATTTTCGACGTACCAACGGGTACTGGCTCTCCAGCGTGATGCAGGACTCCTCACGGTATCCGGAGAAGCTGGTCTGGCCCCTGGATATCCTGTCGGATTATGGGGCGATCACCGCCGGTGAGGTACAGGCTCTTGCCCGGACCTATTTAACGGAGCCCCAAGCCGCCACCCTGACGGTACGCCCTCAGCCTTGATGGGGACCCGTTGCCTGGATCGATATCAAGCCGCCTCGTTTTTTCGAGGCGGCTTTTTTTTATTGCGAAAAAAATCGGGGTGCGAGGCGATGGGGTTTCGCCAACCGAGGCCGAGGGGCTGGCGTTTCTTCGGAGAGAACATTCGTGTTTGTAGCTGTTTCGGTTGGAAAGACCTATGTATCCAGTAAGATAACATCTTTATGTCGGGCCGGGGGATGAGGCCTTTCGGGTGTTGACACCTGTGAAGTGATCATTTATATAGTCTCCACAAACATTTACGACTCACGTGAGGTGCGCCTGCCGTAAAAATCGGCTTGGGTGTTGATACAATGTATTGTTATTACAGGAGATTTAAGTGGAATCAGTGAACTGGTTGGCGCTTGTCTACGGTCTGGTCGGCGGGCTTGGGCTCTTTCTTTACGGCATGAAAATGATGTCGGAGGGCCTTCAGAAATCAGCGGGCAGCAGCCTGCGAAACATCCTTGAAAAACTGACCACCAATCGGGTTATCGGCGCCTTTGTCGGGGTGGTGGTAACCACGATAATCCAGAGTAGCTCCGCCACAACCGTTATGGTGGTGGGGTTTGTCAACGCCGGGCTCATGAATCTTGTTCAGGCCTTGAGTGTTGTCCTGGGTGCCAACGTCGGAACCACGGTCACGGCTCAGCTCATTGCTTTTAAAATCGGTAAACTTGCTCTCCCCGCCATCGGTATCGGCGTGTTTATGCGCATGTTTACGAGCAATAAAAAGTATCACTATTGGGGTGAGGTGATTATCGGCTTCGGCCTGCTTTTCCTGGGGCTCAAGATCATGAAAGATGGTTTTATCCCCTTGAGGCACAGCGACCTTTTTCGTGAGGCCTTTATTACCTTTTCTCACAACCCCCTGCTGGCGGTTGCCGCAGGTGCCATCCTGACCATGGTGGTTCAGAGTTCTTCGGCGACTATCGGGATTACCGTGGCCATGGCCGCGACGGGGCTTATTGACTATTACGCTGCCTGTGCTCTAGTCCTAGGCGAAAACATTGGAACCACGATTACCGCAAACATAGCTGCCATCGGTACCAACCCCACGGCCAGACGGGCCGCCTTCGGTCATTTTTTGATCAATGCCCTTGGGGTCTGTTACATGCTCTTCTTCCTGAAGTATTTTATGCAGGTGGTGGATGTGATGACACCGGGGGACCCCAATTTTGTCGACGCCAACGGCACCCAACCCTTTATCGCGCGGCATATCGCCAACCTTCATACCGGGTTTAACATCATTAACCTCTTGATCTTTGTTCCTGTGCTTCATCTCCTCGCGCGTCTGTGTGAGCGGATTATTCCTGACAAGGGGAACGGACGGACCGACGGGTTGGTGTTTTTGGACGACTGTTTGATCGAAACGCCTGATTTTGCTGTCTCACAGGCCAGGAAAGAGGTGAGCCGCATGTCGGCCCTTGCCTTGGAGATGCTCAAACTGAGCCGGGACGCCTTTTTCACGCGGGACCCCAAAGTGATCCTCAAGGTCTATGACCTGGAGAACACCGTGGATCTTCTTGAAAAGGATATTTCTTCCTTTCTCGTTCGGCTCAACCAGGAGCAGATCAGTGCCAAGACCTCCCGTGAATTGAACAACATTCTCCATGTGCTGCATGACCTCGAAAAAATAGGGGATTACTCGGAGAATATTGTCAATTACACCGACAAACTCATCGAAACCGGTATCCGCTTTTCAGATGAGGCGATGCAGGAGATGGAGGAGATCTTTGACGTGGCGATTCGATTTACGGAAAATGTCATGAAGGCCTACAATGCCGGCGGACTTCCCCGTAAGATTGACACCGAGGATGAGAACACCATCGATAAGATGCGCAAGGAGTTCAAGAAACATCACCTTTCCCGTCTTCAGAAAGGGTCCTGTTCTGTTGAGACCGGTATTCTTTTTGTCGATATTCTGAATAACCTGGAGAAGACAGGTGACCAGGCCTTTAACATTGCTCAGGTTGTGATGGGCGATATGTAACCAACGGCTTGAATTTATCGCAAAATGAATTTAAGTGGTTCCGTGGAATGATTTAAAAAGGCCGGGCAGGTTGATTGCCCGGCTTTTTTTTGTGGGGCAGGAATAGGGTACATATTTGTCTGACGCCTTTCATGCGATGGCCGTTGTGACCGTGCCGCCCTCTGTGGTATTATGCGCTGCCGGTTTGTGACAACGGTAAGAGTGCCTTGTCTTTTTATCGGTTGGTGCCTCTGTGGAACGTCTGATGAAGGTGCCGGGAAGGCACGTTCTCCCCGGGGTGTTTTCAGGTCGTATCATTATCCATTCATGACGCGTCGAAAGGGATCTATGAACAAGAAACAAGTGGAAAAGGGGCTGGTCGATACCCTGTGGGGTGTCTTTTCATCGGTTCGGCTCTCCGTTATCGTGCTGACACTTCTGGCGGTTACCTCCATCTTCGGGACGGTGATTCCCCAGAATGCAGCGGCGAATCTTTATCTGGAACGGTATGGGGAGGCGGCCTATCGCGTGCTTCACTTCCTTGATATATTCGATATGTATCACTCCTGGTGGTTTCAGTTTCTGATCTTGCTTCTGGGGATTAACCTGGTGATCTGTTCCATGGATCGGCTTCCCAGTGCCTTGAAGATTGTCGGACGAACGCAGCGCCTCAATCCCGAGAATTACCGGCGTGCCTTGAAAGGTGAGACCCTGAAGATGGAGGGCTCCCCGGCCGAGGTTGCCGAGGGCCTTTCCCTGCGGTTGAAAGCCCCCATGGCGACCTTTACCCTTGTTGAAGAGGGGGAGGGGCAGCTTCTTTTTGCCGAGAAAGGTCGGTGGACGCGGCTGGGGGTTTATGTGGTGCATGGTGCGGTGCTTCTGCTGCTTGCCGGGGGGCTGATCGGTTCCCTGTTTGGGTATGAAGGCTACATGAACATCACGGAAGGTCAGAGTGATCAGACCGTGATCCTTAACAACTCCAATGCCACCGTTCCCCTTGGTTTTCAGATTCGTTGCGATGATTTTGCCGTCTCGTTTTACGACACAGGGGCTCCGAAAGAATATCGGTCTGACCTGGTGGTGGTGGACGAGGGGGGGGAGGTTCTCTCCAAGCGGATCGTGGTAAACGATCCCCTTCGTTATAAGGGGATCAGCTTCTATCAGTCGAATTACGGCACGGTGCCGCCGGAGTCGGCGTCCTTTGTCTTTACCAGTAAGGCAAGCGGGATGTCTTATCCGGTTGACGGGAATTTCGGCAAGCCCATCCCTATCCCCGAGGGGCTCGGGACCTTTACGCCGCTGCACTTTATTAACAACTATAAGTTTCGTGGTCATGCTGTGGGGGCCACGGTGTTGGGTGTGTTAAAGAAAAAGGGGGGGGAGGAGGTTCGCCTGGCCCTGCCCATCAAGTCCCCCAAGTTTGATCGCATGCGCCGAGGGGAGGTCACCGTCACCGTTGGGGAGTTTGAAAACCGCTATTACACCGGCCTGCAGGTGACCAAAGATCCGGGAGTGTGGTTTGTTTATACCGGGTTCATCTTTCTCATCGTCGGGTGTTACATTACCTTTTTCATGAGCCATCAGGGCTTTATGGTGGAGGTGACGCCCGATACCTCGGGATCCGCCGTCACCCTTTACGGCAGCGTCAACAAAAACAGGCTGGGGATGGAGATGGTGATTCGCCGTCTGACCGAAAAACTTGAAAGAGAGACACGAATCCCAGAAAGGCAGGTGGTGAAATGATCAACAGTTCCCTGGTACTTTCCATCGTTACCTTTGTCTACGGTTTTTCCGCCGTTCTATACATCTCCGCGTGGATTTTTGCCCGGAAGACGCCGGCGCAGGTCGCTCGATACTCCGCCATCGCCGGGGTGATTGGCAACCTGTTCGGATTTGTGTTGCGATGGGTGGAGTCCTATGGTCATGGCTACGGTCATATCCCTCTCTCCAACCTTTACGAGTCCCTGGTTTTCTTTGCCCTGACCATTGCCTTGATTTCCATCGCCATCGGCCTGCGTTACCGCAACGACATGATCAGCACCTTTGCCATGCCTCTGGCCTTTATCGCCCTGGCCTACGCCTCCCTCTCGCCGTCGGTAAGTGACAAGATTCAGCCCCTGATTCCGGCCTTGAAAAGCAACTGGCTCACCACCCATGTGGTCACCTGTTTTCTCGGGTACGCCGGGTTTGCCACAGCCTTTGGCATTGGGGTTATGTATCTGGTCCGGGAGTGTCTGCCGGGCAGGAAGGGCGGGTTGATTTCCAGGCTTCCCGAGGGGTACGTCCTGGATGAGTTGATCCAGAAGACCGTGATGTTCGGCTTTCTTTTTCTGACCGTGGGGATTATTACCGGAGCGGTCTGGGCCAACTCGGCCTGGGGGACCTATTGGAGTTGGGATCCCAAGGAGACCTGGTCCCTGATCACCTGGTTTGTTTACGCCATCATGCTTCATCTGCGTTACATGCGGGGCTGGGGTGGTGCCAAAATTGCCGTGATTTCGATCATCGGCTTTATGGCGGTGATGTTTACCTACTTTGGTGTGAACTACCTGCCTGGCCTGCACAGCTATGGCAGTATGTAGCCGCTGATTAAGCTGCATGGATTTCAAGTCGCTTTTCCCGCACAGGGGGGAGCGGCTTTTTTTGTGGGAATTCGCACCATTTCTTTGGTTTTAAAGGCGAACACAGATCCGGACGCATGGGGTTGTTTTGTGAGAGTATAAGGATCTTTTTATTGACACAGGTGGCGGCGTTACTATAGAAATAGTGCTAGCAATATTTTGTGCTTGAAAATCTTATATGTGCTCAATGCAAGTAAATAAGGGGGGAGCTCTCAGGCCGTGGCGGGAAAAAACAGGGCACCACACAAACCGGAGACCTGATCTCAAATCTTCATGGCAACCCAAGAGTTGGGTGTGTCGCTGGAATATTTTTCGGCGCCTCAAAGGTTACCTTTTGGGGTGACGGTCCTGCTTGAATCTGTGCCTGTTGCAGATACTTAAATGGTTTATTCATCGTTTCGGGACAGGAATATGGGGCGTCAGGTACCATTGTCATGCCTTGAAAAAATGTGCGCGAGCACGTATAGGATACGTGTCAAAATGCTCGAAGACCGGCGAATGGGGTTTGTCGGTTTGACGATATATGTGGTGAATTCGTTTGATACCGTTGAGAGGCAGAGTGCCTCGACAGGCGTGCGGAGTCATCACCCACAGGTTCGGAAAAGCCGTTAGCTCCTGGTATGTAATCAGGGGGCCAGGGGCTTTTTGTATGTCCGTGCTTCTGTTTTTGTATCATTAGATTGGCGCGGTGTATGCCCGAATCACCCGGTGGTCGGGTATCTGGTGTTCAACAATTAACACGTGGAGTTTTCATGAGCTTACCTGGTGAAAAACAGACTGGTCGTGAGCAAACGGGGTCATCCGGTGATCCGACAAACAAAGGGGAGTCGGGACTGGTGGCTCTCTTTTTTATCGTGGGTCTGGCCGCAAGTCTTGCCATAGGATGGATTGTCTTCCCCAAGCTTCTCTACTCCAAGAGCGAGCAGCCCTTTGATTTCAGCCATGTCACCCACGCCGATGCGGTGGGCGACTGCGAAAGCTGTCATTTTTTCCGTGAGGATGGCACCTATGCCGGTGTCCCTACCCTTGCACAGTGCACCGAGTGTCATGAAGAGGTGCAGGGCGAGAGTGAAGCCGAGGAGACCTTCGTCAATGAGTATGTGGCCGAAGAAAAAGAGGTGCCCTGGAAAATCTATTCCCGGCAGCCTGACTGTGTCTTCTTTTCCCATGCGGCCCATGTGACCGGAGCTGGGATGGACTGTGCCGAGTGTCATGGCGACATCGGTGAATCCGAGAGCCTGAAGCCCTACGAAGAGAACAGACTGACCGGCTACAGCCGGGATATCTGGGGCAAGAACATCGCAGGCATGAAGAAGAACAGCTGGGATCGTATGAAGATGGAGGATTGTGGCGCTTGCCATAAGGAGACCATGGGCAGCAAAGGTGCCTGTTTCCAGTGCCATAAGTAGATTGGACATCCGTCTGATCTCAACGCGAACGATCAAGCCTCAAGGGGTGATTCACATATGAAGATCAACAGGAGACATTTTCTCGCTTTGGGAATGGGAGCCACAGCCGGTACCCTGCTCTCTCCTCTTCCCTGGAAGTTGACGGACGATGCGTCTATCTGGACCCAGAACTGGGCCTGGACGCCGGTCCCTGAAACCGGAGAGTATCTGTACACCGGGGGTGCCTGTACCCTCTGTCCCGGCGGCTGCAATCTTGCGGTCCGCAAAGTGGGCGAGCGCGTGGTGAAAATTGAAGGGCAGGCAGACAGCCCCGTCAACACCGGCGATCTCTGCGGGGTGGGCCTCTCGGCCGCTCAGCTCCTCTATGGACCTTCCCGTATAGAAGGCCCCATGGCCCGCGAGGGCAAACGGGGAGAGGGCAAGTGGAAACGCCTCACCTGGGAGGAGGCGGAAGCCCAGCTGGCAAAGAAACTCAACAGCCTCTCAGATGGCAAGGGCGTTGCCGCCCTGTCGGCCTTCCGGAGCGGGAGTGTTTCGGCTCTGATTCAGCGCCTTCTGGACACCCTCGGGTCCGATCGTTTTTTGACCCTGCCCTCCCTCCATGACAGCCTGGAACAGGCCATGGCCCTGACCATGGGCCGCGCGCCCGGTGAGGGCGTCGGGTTTGACACGGAAAATACCGATCTGATTTTAAGCCTCGGCAGCTCCGTCGCCGAAGGGTGGGGATCTCCCGTGCGCATGGTGAAAGCCGCCGGTGCGAAAAAAATGATTCAGGTGGAACCCTATCTCTCCACCACCGCCTCCATGGCCGATATGTGGGTGCCCGCCAAACCCGGTACCGAAGGGGTTTTTGCCTTGTCCGTCGCCGCGGCCATGGTCCAGGAAAAACTCTACGATCATATTTTCGTTTCCACCGCCACGGAAGGTTTTCCTGCCTTCAGCGCCTGGCTTCTGGAAAATTATACCCCGAAAAAAGCCGAAGCCGTGACCGGGGTTCCCCCAGCCATGGTGAAAAAAGTGGCCGTGGCCTTTGCCGGCGCACGTCGCCCCGTGGCTCTGTGTGGCCGAGGGAAAGGGGAAACTCCCGTGAGCCTTGCCGAAGCCCTGGCGGTGTTTGCCTTAAACGCCCTTAAAGGCTCCGTCCAGCGCGACGGCGGCCTGGTTAAGGTGGGCGCGCTGCCCTATGCGGTGGCGGTTGCCGAATCCGAGGCCATGGGGGAAAAGCTGGCCACCCTCACCGAAAAGGGGAAAACCGAGCTGCTTCTGGATTGGGGCACCAACCCCTTCTACACGCTGGCTACCTCGAAAAAGGCGGCAGAAGCCCTGGCCTCCATCGGGACCATCGTGAGCTTCTCCCCTTATATGGACGAGACGGCCGCCATGGCCGACCTGATCCTGCCCGATCACACCCATCTGGAAAAAATGCAGGATGTGCCTGTACGCGCCGGTCTTGAGCGGTCTACGGTGACTCTGACCCAGGCGGCCATTGCGCCGGTGATGGACACGAAGCATACCGGTGAGGTGCTGATCAGCGTGGGGGCTCAGCTGGACGGAGGTCGTGACGCCTTTTCCTGGGACGACTACGAAAGCTACCTCGAAGAGAGCTGTGGCGAGATGTGGGAGTCTCTATCGGAAAATGGCCTCTGGCAGGGTGATATCGCCTGGAAGAAGGGGCTTGAACGCATCCTGGGAACCTCCCAGCGTTTTACCTTTGTCATTCCTGAAGGGCCGGTGGCCCTGCCCGCCGAAGGGTCGGCATCCAGCCATCCCTTGACGCTGGTTCCGAGCTGGTCCCTTCGTATCTCCAGTGGTGCGGTTGCCGATGCGCCGTTTACCATGAAGACCATCGAAGATCGGGTGTTGACAGAAGGGGTCTCCCACGTGGAGTTGCATCCGTCCACCGCTCGAAAGGCAGGCCTTGCGCAGGGCGACACCGCCACCCTGGCCACGCCCTTCGGGAGCGCCAAGGTCCGGGTGACCCTTTTTGAAGGGGTGATGCCCGGTGTGGTGGCTCTGGCCGCAGGCTTGGGACATACCGCCTTTGACGGATTTATCGGCGGCAAGGGGACAAGCTACACGGCCCTTTCCGGCACCATGGTCGATTCGGCCACGGGTTTTAATTGCACCTGGGGTGCCCGAGCTTCCCTGGCGAAGGGATAGCGCCTTTAAGACAACGGCGCTTGATTATCTGACGAAAATCCATCTCACACGAGGTTTTTCATGAATACGGAATCAAATGAAACGAGGGCGAAGAAATTCGGCATGGTCATCGACCTCGACAAGTGCACCGGATGCGGGTCCTGCATGGTGGCTTGTTCGGCCGAGAACAACATCCCCGTCCGGAAAGATGAAAGCGATAAGCTTTTAAGCATCACCTGGATACGGGTCTATCGCATCACCAACGGCAAAGATTTTCCCGACACCGAGATCTGTTATTTCCCCCGCCCTTGCCAGCATTGCGGGGGCAAGCACGACGACGGTCATTCTCCCTGCGTGTCGGTCTGCCCGGCCACGGCCACGGATTACGACCACTCCACCGGCATCGTGAGCCAGATCTATACCCGCTGCTTCGGCTGTCGATACTGCATGGCGGCCTGCCCGTATCACGCACGTTATTTCAACTGGTGGGATCCTGTCTGGCCTGCCAAGCTGGAAGAATCTCTCTCTCCGGATGTCTCTCCGCGTATGCGCGGTGTGGTGGAAAAGTGCAGCTTCTGCTTCCACCGTTACCAGCTGGCACGCGATAAGGCTTACCAGGAAGAGCGGGACGTGGAGGAGATGGAGTACCAGACCGCCTGCACCCAGGCGTGTCCCTCGGGTGCCATCACCTTCGGGGATTTGAACAACCCCGATCACGCCGTCTACACCCTGAAGAAGGACAAGCGTGCTTTTCGCTTACTGGAACGCCTGCACACCAACCCGAAGGTGTACTATCTCTCTGAGCGAGAGTGGGTGAGGCGGGCCGGTGACAACTACCTGAGCAACGAAGAACCCACCGGAGCACCGGGGGCTTATGAACTCAAGGGCAAGGGCGGGCATTAAAAGGCGCGTCTTTTTCAGTCATGACAGACGCCCAAAAGCCACGGGCGTTTAAAAAAATCTCTAAATGGCCGCCTCCATCTTCATGGGGCGGCGAGGGGTAAGGATTTATGGACTCTGCTTTGATACCCGAAGGTGTTGAGCGTTGCTCTCTCAAGCGGTTTACCCTTGGTCTGGTCATTCCGGCGGCGTTGGTGATCTGGGGGCTTTATGCCGCCTATCTCTGCTGGTTCAAGGGCCTCAACCAAACCAATATGAACGATTCGTACGGCTTTGCCCTCTGGATCTGGGCTGACCTTGCGGTCATCGCCGTGGGCGGCGGGGCTTTCTTTACCGGCTTTCTTCGCTATGTGGTGGGGAAAGACGAACTGAAGAATATCATTAACTTTGCCGTCATTGTGGGTTTTTGCTGCTACTGCTCCGCCATGCTGATCCTGGCCATCGACATCGGTCAGCCCCTGCGCGGGTGGTTTATCTTCTGGCACGCCAACGTTCACTCCATGTTGACGGAGGTGGCCTTTTGTCTCTCTCTCTATCTGTCGGTGCTGGCCATTGAGTACTTGCCGCTGCTGCTGGAGAACCGAAAGATCGACCAGAACCCCTTCTGGCACAATATGGGCCACCGCATGCATGAGATCATGGCGGTCTTTGCGGCCACGGGCGCCTTTCTCTCCTGCTTTCATCAGGGCTCTCTGGGCGGCGTCACCGGCGTGCTTTACGGGCGTCCCTTTGGCCTGAGGGAAGGGATCTTTATCTGGCCCTGGACCTTTTTTCTCTACACCTGGTCTGCGGCGGCCTGCGGTCCCTGCTTCACCATGTTCTGCTGCAAGATCACCGAAAAGCTCACCGGCAAAAGGCTGGTGAAGGACAATGTCTACGATCTTCTGGCCAAAATCTCCGGATGGATGCTGGGAACCTATATCGTGGCCAAGATTGCCGACACTCTCTGGTGGGCGGTGGTCACCGTTCCCAAGACCGGCTTTTCCTTTATGCAGTTCTACAACAACTCCAATAACTACCACGGTCTCTGGATTTTGATCCTTGAGCTTGTTGTTTGCGGCATCGTGCCCGCAGCCATTCTCCTTAAGAAGGAGTGGCGTCAGAACAGCCGGCTCTTCATGGTTGCTGTGACCTTGGCTGTGTTTGGGGTCTGCCTGAACCGCTGGGTGATGGTGATGCAGCCCATGGCCATGCCGGTGATGACCTTCGACCAGTGGGTGCTCTACTTTCCCTCCTGGCAGGAGTGGGCCACGACCATTCTGCCCGTGGCCGGTGGCATTCTTGTGATTGCCCTCTCTTATCGTTACCTGCCGGTGTTTCCGCAGGAGAGAGAACTCAACCCCGTTGAGAAGTCCTAAATCACCAATCGCTCGGCCCCTTGTGTTTGAGGGGCCAGGCATGCAAAGGAGAGCGCGATGTTTCCATTTATCTGGGAATGGGTCTGGGACGCGGGCCACTACATCTTTTTCGGTGGCATGTGGTATGTGCTGATCATCCTGACCGTGGGGTTGAACTGGTGTATCTACAAAGCTCTTAAGGACACGAAAGAAGGCAAGGGCAGCGGCCAAGGCCACCATTAATTTGCCTCTTTAAAATTCGCTAAATATCTAAAGGGTCGATTTCCTGTGGAAATCGGCCCTTTTTTTGTGCCTGATTTTTTGCCGGGAACCGTCGATTATTGTCGAACGATTTCTTTTTATTGGGGTGTGCCCTGGATCATACCTGATGCACCTTCCCTGTGGTAGGTTCGGTCCGTCGATAGGAATCAAACCGGCCCCTTGAGGCCTGAAGTAACTTTTTAGGAGTAGAATGACGATGAAGAAAGCAGCTCGAGTTTTTGCAGGGATGGCCGTGGCAGTTTGCATGATGATGACCGCAGGAAGCGCCGTGGCGGCAGAAAATGGATCGAAGTTTAAGCTGGGGGTGGGGACGTATGGGCTGATTATTGAGGGCGACAGCGCCACCCAGGGTACAGATGACGACACCTTTTACGGCGGTGCCCTTGTGGGAACAGCCTGTTTTACACAGCATGTGGCCATAAGGGGTGCTTTTTACGCCACGGAACATGAAGATTATTCTGACCTGGAGATGAGCGGGATGGACCTTCAGCTTCTTCTGGGTACCAATTTTTATGAGGGATTTAATGTCTTTGGCGGGATTGGCGTCTATTCCGAGACCCTGGAGATGAGTGGCGGCTCTTTCAATGGCGTGAGCATCAATGCGGAGAAGGATTTTTCCGGGGCCCAGGCCTCTTTCGGGGTGGGGTACTCCTGGTCAAAGGTGAGCCTGGATTATGTGATTAATATCCGAGACAAGAGCGACTACGAGGATTTTATCCGTGAATACAGTGGCACCAACAGCGTGGACAATATTGTTGCCGTCTCCGGTGGCATTACGCTCTCCTATATCTTCTAAATTCCAAGTACCGGGGGCTAAACTTTTGCCAACTTGTATGAGCTGGGGTAACCATTCCGCTTCATCTTGTCTCTGGCGAGTCTCTTTTTGAAAAAAGTTTCGCAAAAACGTTTCAGCCCGTAGGGTGCGGCTCCCGCACCGTTCAACGTCACGCAAACCGCCGGCCCCGTCTCAACACGTATCACAAAATGCGGCGTTGCAGGTTTATCGAACGTTAAGCGGTGCGCTTGCGCACCGCCAAATCGCATTCGCAAACCCGCTTTCAAGGTGGCCCCACCTTGCCGCCGGAGGCTTTTTTAGTTTTTAATCGCTGAGGTGGCCAGCTGATCGGCTTTTTCATTTTCGGCGAAGCCGGCGTGGCCTTTGACCTTGACGAACACGAGGTTGGAAAAACGGCGTGTGAGGGCGCGGATCTCTTCCACCAACTCCTGGTTGGCCTGGGCTTTCCAGCCCTTGGCGATGAGGCCCAGGGCGTAGCTGGAGTCGGTGTAGACGCGAACGGGCAGTTCCGGCTTTTTAACTTCGGAAAGGCCGGTGCGGATGGCTTCGAGTTCGGCGATGTTGTTGGTGCCCTGGCCGATGTTCCGTGAGATCTCGCGCTCGTGGGGGCCGTAGCGGAAGAAGACTCCGATGCCGGAAGGACCGGGGTTTCCTGAGCTGGCGCCGTCGGTGAAGATATGAATGACTCCGGGTTCGGTGGTGGAGAGGCCGTCTAAGGGCACCTCACGGACGAGGCCGGGTTGTGGGGGCGGGGGAACGCTCACCGCTCCTTTTTCAGGTGGTGCGGGGGTCTCTTCGGCCTTTTTTTTCTTGGCGGCTTTTGGGACCAGGTTTTCCGGGGCATCTGATTTGAGGGTGTCGGGGTAGACCTGGTACTCATGGGTCTGCTTGAGGTTGTACTTGATACGGACCCGCCCCCCTTCAAGGAGAAGGGATTTCTCCTTATCCACCTCTGCCCACACCTTGTTGCCTTTAAAGCTCATGCGCTTCCAGAGGGCGCCCTCCTCGTCTTGTGTTGGCATCGTCTCCGCTCCGTTCTTTTCCCTGTTACGGGGTGTAAATTAATAAAGGCTCCCGAACCTTCCTGAACTCCATCAGTTCATCCTGCCAGCCCGCCTCGAGCGCGTCAATGGGGGTCCCCGCCTCAAGCTCTTTCCGAAGCTTTTTTGACCCCAGGATCATGTCCATGGGGTTTTTTTCGTATTCGTATTCGTAAGGGGGCTGTTTCCATGAAAAAGCATGGGGATGGTTGAGGAGAACCGCGCGGATGAGGTCCAGACTGAGGCGATAGGGGGCGAAAACCTCCCGATCGGTGACGTGGATCTGAAAGCCCCGGCAGAGCTCTCCCTGCCATTTCCCGAAGGTGGGCTCGAAGCCGGTCTCTCGCAAGGTGCATCCGGCAAGGCTGAGAGGGGAAAGGGTGGCCAGGAGTTTTTTTGTGTCGAGGTATGGGGCCCCGAAGAGCTCAAAGGGGCGGGTGGTGCCTCGCCCTTCCGAGAGGTTGCAGCCTTCGAGGATGACCTGACCAGGATAGACCAGAGCCGCCTCTTCGCAGGGCATGTTGGGGGAGGGCAGTACCCAGGGGAGGCCGGTGTCGGAAAAATGCATGGATCGCTGCCAGCCCTGCATGGGGACCACCGAAAGGTCGCATCCGATGCCGCAGGCCTCGTTGAAAAAAAGGGCCAGCTCGCCGATGGTCATGCCGTGGCGCATGGGGATGGGGTAACGCCCCACAAAGGAGGTGCAGTCGGGGTGGGTGAGGTTGCCCTCCACCTGAACGCCGCCGATGGGATTGGGCCGGTCCAGGACCGCCACATGAAAGCCCTTTTCTGCCGCCGCTTCCATGATGTAGGTGAGGGTCCAGATAAAGGTGTAGACCCGGGTCCCCACATCCTGGATGTCCACCACCACCGTGTCGATCCCCTTTAGCATCTCATCGGTGGGCCACCTTGTTTTCCCGTAAAGGCTCCAGACAGGCACCCCGGTGACCGGATCGAGCCCGTGGCCCGATTCGATCATGTTGTCCTGCTTGTCGGCAAAAAATCCGTGCTGAGGAGAATAAAGAGCGGCCAGCCGCCCAGGCAGCGCCTCGGCAATAAGATCTCGGGCGTGGCGGTAATTCGGCCCCACCGAGGCCGGGTTGGCCATGAGCGCCAGTTTCCCTTTTCGTGCCCAGGCAGGCGGATTTTCCAGAAGATGTTCGAGACCGGTACGAACGCGTGGCAAAACAAACTCCTTGGTTGGAATAACGAAAATGGCCTCCGGCGGCAAGGTGTGCCACCTTGAAAGCTGGTTTGCGAATGCGCATCGGGAGGCGTATTTTGAGGCTGAACTGCGTCCGCATTCGCCCGGAGAGTGAGGGTTGGCAACGTACGTCACACGTGCGTGAGCTGACGGCTTTTTATGGGTGACTCATGGGTTGAGGGCCTTAGTCATCGCGTCGGCCACATCTATGGAAACAGGCTCCACAGAGGCTCTGCCTCCAGGCTTGAAACCCCGCAACCTGTGAGTTTTACCCCTTCACCACGGATTTTCATACCGGCAAGGTGGAGCCTTGTTCCTGAGACTCCCAAACAGAGCCGGGGAGTGAAAAAGAAGTTTATCCTTAATGACGCATTGACAAATTCCTGCCCCGGGTTATTTTCCTTTAGCCTTTAGCCTTTAGCCTTTAGCCTTTAGCCTTTAGCCTTTAGCCTTTAGCCTTTAGCCTTTAGCCTTTAGCCTTTAGCCTTTAGCCTTTAGCCTTTAGCCTTTAGCCTTTAGCCTTTAGCCTTTTTTCCCCTTCCAGATCTCCGTAATCTGTTCCTTGGAAAAGTGGTAGGTGCTGTTGCAGTTATGGCAGCAGAGCTCCACGGGAAAGGGCCCTTCATTGGCGATGGCCGCCAGGTCCTTTTTGGGCAGCATGGAGAGATGCTGTGAAAAGGCTTTTTCGGAGCAGCGGCAGAAGAACTCCACCCGGTGGCTTCCCAGAAGCTTGGGGGTGAGTTCAGAAAAGACTGCCTGAATGACCTCCTCGGGGTTTTCGGCTCGCTCGGCGATGTCGCCGGGGGAGGGGAAAGAGGCCAGGAGGGCTTCAATCTTTTTATCGGTCTCTTCCGGGGCTCCGGGCATCACCTGGAGGAAGAGGCCGCCTGCGCCTACCACTTCGCCTTCTTTGTTGAAGTTGATGCTGAGGTTGAAGACCGTGGGGGTCTGCTCCGAGGTGAAATAGTAGCTGGCCAGGTCTTCAGCAATATTGCCGTATTCCAGGGCCACCTGGCCGGTGTAGGGCTGCTTCATCCCTTCGAGTATCTTGGTGACGCTGAGCATGCCTGCACCCAGAAAAGGCGACATGTTGAGGCTCTCCAGGGGGGCCTTCACGGGGATGGGATTCTTTTTCAGAAATCCGCGTACCTCGCCGTAGGCATTGGCTTCCACGGAGAGCCCCTTGGCTGGGCCGGTGCCGTCAATCGAAAGGGAGATTCGGTCTTTGCCCTTGAGGTTGGCACTCATGAGGGTGCAGCCGAGGTAAGCGTGGCCGAGAATGTAGGTCTCCAGTATGCCCAGGTCGAAGTTACTGCGCATTTCATTGATCATGCGGGTTCCATGGATAAACACACCGCGGACGGTGTCATCGGCCAGGAGAAAACGGTACATTTTGTCCCGTGCGTTGGCCTTGAGCTGCTCTTTGGCGTTGGCGCCGTATGGTTTTTTTTTAATCATCTCTTTTTTTCTATGGCATTTCGCATCGCCTTTTCTTGACCGAAGGGCGAGCGATGATTTATCTTTGTGGCTGAATTTCCACCTGAATTGCAACCCGTTATATAATACAGCTGGGCCGGGAATACCACTGAAAAAGGGTGGGGATGGGCCGGACCTTTTTTTCGGGGATGAAAGGCTCCATGGCTCTTCGACAGGGGGGGGATGATAAAATCGATTAAACCTCTTTTCCGAAGTGGCCGATAGGATCTTTACTGGGACTTTTTTACATGGCATCCGTGCCGGGTGAAAGACTCCGTGATACCTGTTTGAAATGGTCCTGAACCCATCGAATGGAAGCGTGTTCCTCACTCCGCAGGCTCCTTTCAGATTTAAGATTTCAGGGTCCCGTTAACGTTCAAGGATGGAACAAAACGGCAACAGTCCGGCTGCAACGACGAACGATGCAGGAGTGACAGCGAACGGACTGAGCAGACCTCCCCAGGTGGATGTGGGGAAAAAGGAGCAAGGATGCTGATAAAAAGACGAGAGCGTACGATGGGACGCCGGTGGCTGGTTGGGATGATTTTGGCGTGTATGGTTTTGGGATTCTCGGGCTCGGTGTTCGCTGAGTGGTATCCGGCCCCGTCCTATCTGGATCCCTCGGAAGAGTCGATTTTCTTAGAGGACGAGGAACTGGACGCCCGAGACGACCGGTTTGCGCAGCCCGGTTTTTACATGCCTGACCTCTATCAAACCCACCGTCTTACGGGGTACAGTGCCGTTGCCCTGACCCTCTTGTCCCTGGTGACAGGAGACGACAAGAGCTTTCACAAGGTCAGTGGGGTGGGGGCCGCCGTCTTCGGCGTCGCCGCCGGTGCCTCCGGACACATCGCCTATGGTGAAGGGATCAATTTCAGAGAGGGCTGGACCCGGGAGAATATCCACGCGGGGTCCGGTTATCTCGCTACGGCCGCATTGGTCCTGACCGGCGTTTTGGGCGCTGCCGATGAAAATCATTCCGCCGCAGGCGGGGTTGCCGCAGCGGCGGTTGTGGTTCCGGTGGCGGTGTTTGTTTTTTAGGATGAGAGAGCGGGAGGCATCTTCTTGAGGGCCTCCCGTAATTTTTGAGAAAACCCCGCAGGCACCGGCACCTCTTTGACCTCTTCGCAAAATCCAATGGTTCGCTTTAAGGTCTCAAGGCAGGTCGTGCAGCAGGGGCAAGCCTCGATGTGTGCCCGGATCGCTTTGCAGGTCACCTCATCTGTTTCCCCGTCTATGTATTCCGACAGCTTTTCAAACAGGGCCAGGCACGCTTTATGATCGTCATCATGATGTGTGTGGTTGGTTGTCATGAAAATACCCCTTTAATTCTTCCCGCAGGAACAGGCGGGCACGGTGGAGCCTCACCTTGACATTGGTCGGTGTGATGCCCAGAATTTCTGATGCCTCGTCCGTTGAAAATCCTTCCATATCCCGCAAGACGAGGACCAGACGGTATTGGGGTGGCAGCTCTTTGACGGATGCCTTGAGGTGGTCCCCCAGTTCCCGGTTCAACACCTGATGGATGGGCATGGCTGCCCATGCCGGCAGTTCTGTGTCGATGTCGGCAAGGTCCTGGGGCAAAAATTCGTCCAGGGAGAGCTCACGTTCCGGTGCGTATTTGGATCTGCGTCGCATGCGGTGGCAGACACCGGTGGCGATGCGGTACATCCAGTTTTTAAATTTTGTTTCCTGTCTGAAATCCTTTAAATAGCGAAATATGTTGATAAAGGTCTCCTGGACAAGGTCTTCGGAGTCGGAGGCATCCTTGCAGACACGAAGCCCGAAGTTGTAGAGTTTCCCCTCATACCGCGTGACCAACTCCTCAAACCTGTCTGTCGCTCCATTTTGGATTGCGGTGACCAGCTCCGTGTCGTTGTCCCTGACGTCAGGCGTCTGGATTGGTTTTCTTTCCATTTTTTCCCCGCCCAGTTTTTTTCTTTCCTGCCACCTGGCAGGCTTCGCTCATTCAGGTGCTGATTCCCATTTTGGGTAGAATCCATGCCTGAAGGGCGTACCAGACGGCGACGATGAGTCCCATGGCAAGCAGTGTCTCCATATTTTCTCCTTTGTGGGGGCGGTGATGCTGCCCCGGTTTTATAAGGGGTAGTATATCTTAAAGCGTGATGCGTCTCAAGCTGGGGTATGGACCGCGTTTTTACCTGTCCATACACCGGATGCTGAATGGGTGATGTTACCCGTGGGATCGTCCTCGCCCCTCTCCTTTGATGTGGGCGGCCAGCCCGGATATTTCACGAAGGGTGAGAAAAGCGAGTAGATCATTGTTTTAATAGGGTCGTTTTCTCATGAAATATCTGGGCGAGGGCGGTGAGGCCCATAATCAATGCGCCGGCGAGATGGGTCAGGTCGGTGGCGGTGATGGCCGCCGCCGGCAGGTAAATGCCTTTCAGGTTTTTGATTACGAGAAACCCTCCCGAGGTGATGACAACAATGTAGAGGCCGATTTTTACCCGGGCCATGCGGGAGAGGCTTTTTCTGTGCTCCAGAACCCAGGTGGTGGCGATCCAGGCGACCATGGCCAGAAAGAGGGCCGCGGTCAGGTAGTGGAGGGTCAGGGTGACCTGAAACTCCGCCAGCCAGCCGAGGCCGGGGATGTCAGCGATGTAGTACCGTTTAAAAATGGGCATGTGGCCGACGCCGCTCAAGGCGAGGAAGAACATGTTGACCCGGAAGAGGGTGTGGAACAGTGGTGTCATGAGGGGTCCTCCTCTTTGGCGGTCTGTTTTAGTTTCAGAAAAATACGTCCTGCGGCGGCGGCAAATCCGGCTAAGGGAGCAAGGAGCATGGCCGCCCCGACGTTTTCGGCCATGGCCATGCTGTTGCCGTGGGGGGCGAGATCGGGCAGGCCCGGCCCTTTTTCCATGGCGTTGTGCAGCGTGTCGAAGGGGACAGGAGAGACGTAAAGGGTGTTGGTGCCACCGTTCTCCTCCAATCCGTAAATATACCCGTTTATCTCTTTGGCCAGAGTTTTCGCTTTTTGGATCATCTCCTCCCGGGGGCCGATGCTTTGCACCCCTTCGGGGCAGGCGTCGATGCAGGCCGGGAGTTCTCCCTTTTTAAGCCGTTGGTGGCAGCGATCGCATTTGTACATCACCCCGTTTCCGGCCAGGGACGGAAGAATATCCAGGTAGAGCCCGACGCCGGTTTGTCGCTGGGGAATGTGCCAAGGACAGGCTTTGCGGCATTTGGCTCCCCCCAGGCAGAGAGAGTCGTTGATGCGGGAGAGCCCGTTTTTTTCTTGAACAGCCGCCCCCCAGGGGCAGAGCTTCACGCAGGGCGGGTTGACGCAGTGCATGCAGCGCCTGGGAATGTAGAGGGTCTGATTCTCGCCATTTACAGTGACCTCGGCTTCTTGAATCGTGAGCCAGTTGTAAGGGGTGAGCCGGTCTTCCACCTCCTGAGCCAGGCTGAAGTCTTCCACCGGAACCCGGTTTGGGATCATGCTGGGAAAAGGCTTCCCGGGCCGGGGAAAATCACCCTCGTGGGTCTCACGGCAGGCCGTCACACACTCCCCGCAGCCCACACACTTGGACAGGTCCAAAAGGGTGGTGAGATAGCCCCCCGGGTCCGCAGCTTCAGCGGTGCCGGGCAGGGCCGTCGCCGTCACCGCGGTGGCCGCCGTGGCAACGCCCCCTTTGAGAAAAGCACGTCGAGATAGGGTCGGGTTCATGGGTGTCCTTTATAGTGGGTCATTCATAGGTTTACGGGACTTAAGAGACAGGCCCTGGAAAAGGGTTACAAAAAACCTCGGCCATCCGTGTGTTTACATCACCACCTGAATATCCTTGTTCCGTTTCGGTTCGTCTTTCTGGCTTTTTTATAAGGTCGCGGCCCAAACAATGACCAAGAACGAGAGATTGGATAAACAGGGGCTCAACGAACGGAAACACCGCCAGGGTTTTGACAAGGTAGTGGAGGCACCCCCGCACCTTTCTGGGTGCGCCGTGCTCCGCCGCGGCTTTTTTTGCCGGGGGCTTGGTCCGGTTCGTGTTATCCTAAAATGTCCATTATTGAACATAGCCCCTTTTTTATAATGGATGGAGCGTAGCGACTCCTCGAACGAAGCACAAAGAACGAAGAACCAAGAACCTTTTTATCTCTACCCTTGCAGATCTTGGGTGCGAAAAAAGTGATGAAATCACGAAGGTGACCGACACAATCATCATGCCCTTTTTTATAATGGATGAAGCGCAGCGTCTCCTCGAACGAAGCACCAAGAACGAAGAACCAAGAACTTTTTTTTGGAAGAGGGAGACCTCTCTTAAACCCAGTTATGCCCCTCTCTTTGACAGGGGAGGGCAGGCAGCGTATTATAAGAGCAGGTAACGCGGACATGGATGACTCGTCGGGTCCAGCTCTCTTCATCTTCCCTTTTTCTCTTCATCTCCCCTTTCTCTTTTCATCTCCTTTTTTATTTCCGTCACCTGATCTCTTTTCCCTTCGCCATGGCCGTTACCGGACAAGCACCAAAAAATCCCTGTCGCATGGGGCGTGGATGGAATCTGGCGTTCTTCTGGCAGGAAAGGGGATGTTATGAAACATAAGCAAACGATGGTGAATCGGTCTTTTCAGGACAGGCGCCAGCTGGGTGCCACCGCCTGGAAGAATGAGGAGCGCCGTACCAAAGAGGAGAAGAGAGAGCAGTGGCAGCGCACCGGTAAATGGCGCAGCACCCACAAGCCGATCAAGAAAATTGATTTGTCTCACAACGCTCTGTTGTGAGTCCTGCCGCGGCCTTTGCTTATCCACCGGCAAGCCGCCGGGGAAGGAGCTGAAAACATGCCGACGGACATTCGCTTTCAGGCGCACTCCTTGCCATCCGTTGAATGATTTTCGGTACAGGGTGTGCCGCCCATAAAAAAACCGTCTCCCGTTTTTACGGGAGGCGGTTTTGTTGTGTCAGGCGTTTTGTGAAACTGTTTGGACTATGCTTTGGCTGCCATGGCTTCTGCCCAGAAGGGGGACATCTGGCGCAGGGTATGGATAATGCCGGGCAGGTTTTCTATCACGGTGTCGATGTCCTCATCGGTGTTGTCTGTGGACAGGGAGAATCGAATGGTGCCGTGGGCTGCGGTAAAGGGGATGCCCATGGCGCGCAGCACGTGGGAAGGCTCCAAAGAACCGGAGGTGCAGGCAGAACCGGACGAAGCGCAGATTCCGAACTCATTCATCATCAGAAGAATGGCTTCCCCTTCCACGTACTCGAAGCTGATGCTGCAGGTGTTGGGCAGGCGGTTGTCCAGGTCTCCGTTGACAAAGCAGTTGGGGATGGTCTCCAGTAGCCTTTTTTCCAGACGATCCCGAAGGGCTTTCACCCGGGTGTTCTCCTCTTCCATCATTTCGGCGGCCAGCGAACAGGCACGGCCCAGGGCGACGATGGAGGAGTGGTTCTCGGTACCGGCGCGCCGTCCATTTTCCTGATGGCCACCCATGAGGAAGGGAGAGAATTTGGTGCCCTTGCGGATATAAAGGGCTCCCACACCCTTGGGTGCGTGAAGTTTGTGGCCGGACAGGGAGAGCATGTCGATGGCGGAGTCGGCCAGATTGATGTCGACTTTCCCCACCGCTTGGACGGCATCCGTGTGGAACACCGCGGCGCCCAGGGATTTTACTTTTTTCGCAATCTCTTCCACGGGGAAGAGGGTACCGGTCTCATTGTTGGCCCACATGATGCTGACAATGGCTGTGTCGTCGCTGATGGAGGCGTAAAGGGCGTTGAGATCGAGGCGGCCCTTGCGGTCCACGGGAACGAGGGTCACTCGGTAGCCGTGCTTTTCAAGGCTCTCGCAGTAGGTCTTGACCGCGGGGTGTTCGACCATGGTGGTGACAATGTGTTTTTTGTCGGGGTATGCCACCATCGCTGCGTTGATGGCGGTGGAGTCACTTTCGGTTCCACAGCTGGTGAAAAGAATCTCATCAGGTTGTGCGCCGAGAAGGCTTGCCACACGCTGACGGGCAAGCTTTAAGGGCTCTCCCGCTTCGGCGCCTTTGTGGTGCATGCTGGAGGGGTTGCCGTAGATATCACGCAGGCAGGGGATCATCTCTTCCAGGACTTCGTCGGCCACGCGGGTGGTGGCATTGTTATCAAGATATATGGTGCGCATTATTTCACTTCCTCCACCACGAGATCCTGTGTCACCAGCTCACGGAGCTTGGCTTCTACATGGTTTTTCAGGGTAATCTGGGATTTGCTGCAGGACGCGCAGGAGCCCTGGAGTCGGACGTATACCTTGTTGCCAACAACGTCCACAAGTTCAATGTCGCCGCGGTCTTTCTGGAGGGTGGGTTTGATTTCACGTTCCAGAGTGCTTTCGATGAGCTTGATTTTCTGCATGTTGCTCATGCGCACGGGCTTGATAATCTCCATGGCCTGTTCGCCCCGGACCCTGTGGATGATGGCTTCAATGTCATCATGGCACTTGCCGCAGCCCCCGCCGGCCTTGAGGTGGTTGATGATCTGGTCGATGGTGGCCAGTCCGTCTTCTTTCACCGCACGTTCGATCTCAAGATCGGTCACCCCGAAGCATTCACAGACGACGTTTCCCTGGGTCACCTTGATCACTTCCCCCCGGTAGTCGGCGATGGCTCGTTCAAGCCCGTCCCGGCCCATGACGGAGCAGTGAATCTTTTCTTTGGGAAGACCGCCGAGAAACTCGGCAATGTCGTCGTTGGTGATCTTAGCTGCTTCGTCCAATGCCAGGCCTTTGACCATCTCGGTCAACGCTGAAGAGGAGGCAATGGCGCTTGCGCACCCAAAGGTCTGGAATTTTGCGTCTTCTATGATATCATTCTCACCGACGCGAATAGTGAGTTTCAGTGCGTCACCGCAGGAGAGGGACCCCACTTCGCCGACACCGTTGGCATTTTCAGCCACACCGACGTTTCTGGGGTTCAGAAAGTGATCCCTGACTTTTTCCGTATAATCCCACATGGCAAACTCCCGTTAAGCATAATATTAGGGCCTCGCAATCACCCGGCGGTTCCTGAATGCATGCAGCCGGGTGCTGCTGACATTTCGAAATTCCATGATGTCCCAACGAGGCGTTGTTGTATTGTCTTGGTCATTGCATTTCGGCGTTTAGACAGGGCAGTGATCTGCCAAGTTAGTCCAACCGTATTATCTTTTGGGCAGCCGAACGTTTTTCAATGAAGATAAGAATCAACCACGATTGGTCAACCCTTTCAAGCATAAAATCATAAAAACGATACCCTGGAGTGTGAAAATTTGTGTGCCTGTTGCGCTTCCGGTCGCCGAAGTACCCACGGGACGGGGGAGAGGGCAGGGGACGGGGTTGACAATTCCTCGCGGGTCAAGAGATAGTGAGGGAACAAAAAATGGCAACGCTCTGGTGTCTTCCCCCACTTTTTCGTTTCTGGCCCGATTCTGCTGAAAGGAATCCCCATGAATGACGACCTCCTGCGTGTCGAACGAGCTGTTTCGTATATCCGATCCTTTTGGCCCCACGAACCCGGCGTGCTCATCATGGCCGGCACAGGGCTGTCGGACTGTGCCGGCTTTGTTTCTGAAGAGACCTCCTTATTGTATCGAGAGATTCCCGGTTTTCCCGCGTCGACCGTTGAGAGTCATAAAGGCTGCCTTCTCTGTGGAAAGGCGTCCGGCACCGCCGTGATGGTGATGCAGGGACGTTTTCATCTCTACGAGGGGTACTCGCCCTGGGAGGTGACCTTTCCTGTCCGCGTGGCCCGGGCGTTGGGCGCCGAGACCCTTATCGTGACCAACGCCGCCGGTGGGCTGAATCCCTCCTTTAAAGAGGGCAGCCTCATGGTGATCCGGGATCATCTGAATCTTACCGGGGAAAATCCCCTGGTGGGATCGAATAATGATGCCTGGGGCCTTCGCTTTCCCTCCATGATCCATGCCTATTCCCCCCCACTTGCCGATATGGCCCTTGCTGAAGCAAACAGGATGAATATCCCTGTTTGCGATGGGGTGTATGCCGGTTTGAAAGGCCCCAGCCTCGAAACCCCTGCGGAAATGCGCTGGCTAAAAACCATCGGTGCGGACTGCGTGGGCTTTTCCACCGTCATGGAGACCCTCGCTGCCACCCATGCCGGGATGCACACCTTGGGCCTTTCCTTGATTACCAACATCAACGACCCCGATAACCCGGAAGAAGCCACCGTGGAAAAGGTGCTGGCGGTGGCGGAGAGGGCGAGGCCGGGGTTGGAGGGGGTGTTGGAAGGGGTTATGGGGAGAATAGGGCGGGTAGGGGGTGGTGAATAGTGAATAGTGAATGGTGAATAGTGAATAGTGAATAGTGAATGGTGAATGGTGAATGGTGAATGGTGAATGGTCAGCCCGTAGGGTGCGGCTCCCGCACCGTTCAACGTCGCGCAAACCGCCAGCCCCGTCTCAACATTTATTACAAAATGCGGCATTGCAGGATTATCGCACTCCCCGCGAATGCGGACGCATTTCAGCCTGGAGTTACGACTCCAGAGGCGCATTCGCAAACCCGCTTTCAAGGTGGCGCCACCTTGCCGCCGGAGGCATGCTTTTAATCACGAATTAAGGATCTCATCATGAATAGTGGGACGACGTTGATCAGGGGTGGGTGGGTGATTCCCATGACGGACCGCGTGATTTACGATCAAGGGTCTGTGTGGGTGAAAGATGGGGCCATCGGGGGCGTGTTTCAGAAGGGCGAAACGCTTCCTGAAGCAGAGACGGTGGTGGATGCCACCGGATGTGTGGTGATGCCGGGGTTGGTGAACACCCATTGCCACAGCCCCATGTCTCTGTTTCGGGGGCTGGCTGACGACATGCCGCTGGCTTCCTGGCTGAACGATCATATTTTTCCGGCTGAGGCGGCCCATATTAACCCGGAGACGGTTCGGGCCGGAGCCTTGCTCTCTTGCGTGGAGATGCTCTTGTCCGGCACCACCACGGTGTGTGACGGCTATTTTTATGAAGGGGCCGTGGCCGAGGCGGTGAGGGAAGTCGGGATGCGGGGGGTGCTGGCCCACGGGGTCATCGATTTTCCAGCACCCGGGGTGCCGGATCCGGCTGAGAACGTGGCCAGGGCGATAGAGTTTGTGGAGGCGTGGAAGGACCGCTGGTCGCTCATTACCCCTTCAATTTTCTGCCACACCCCCTACACCTGCAGCGAGGAGACCCTCACCAAAGCCAAAGAGGCGTGTCGGCGTCTCGGCGTGCTCTTTCAGATTCATATCGCAGAGACCGAAGACGAAGTGCTGCGCCTGAAAGAGGAGAGAGGGATTTCACCCTATCAGCTTCTGGACGACCTTCATGTCCTGGATGAAGCCACCCTTTTGGTCCATAACGTCTGGATGAACCATGACGATATGGCCCTCATCGCCAAACGCGGTGCCACCGCCTCCCACAACCCGGGGAGCAACACCAAGCTCGCCTCAGGGCTTTGTCCGGCGGCAGCTCTTATGGAGAAAGGGATTCACGTTGGCCTGGGGACCGACGGCGCTGCCAGCAACAACCGTCTCGATCTCTTTGGTGAAATGCAGCTCACCGCCAAAATTCACAAAGCCTACAGCCTGGACCCCGTGGCCATGGATGCCTGGACCGTCCTTGAAATGGCGACCCTACTCGGTGCAAAAGCCATTGGCTCAGGCCGTTATATCGGCAGCCTTCTTCCGGGAAAACGGGCCGATATCATCCTGGTTGATATGAACAAACCCCACCTGACCCCCGTCCATAACCCTGTTTCTCATCTCGTCTATGCCGCTACCGGTTCCGATGTTCGGGATGTCTTTGTGGAGGGGCGGCAGGTGGTGAAGGATCGTCAGCTTCTCACCGTGGACGTTCAGGCCGTGATGAACGAGGTGCATCGGATCGCAAAGGCAATAAAATAGGTCATGGGTCTGTGTGAAGGAATTTGTCGAGCCCTGTTTTTTCGGGACAACCCGCAACCCGCTTTCAAGGTGGCTCACCTTGCCGCCGGAGGCACTATTCTTGGGCTGAATGATGCCCCTATTTTTTGTAATATTTTCGGTAATACCAGCTTCCATCGCCGGGCGGATGGCCCAGTTTTCGCCTGATGAGGTAAACAAAGAAAAGAGAGAGGACGCGCAGTACCCCTCGGGAGAAGGGGGTGGTTTCCCATCGCCGGGGGGAGACGGTCACGGCCTGGGGCAGGAGGACGGGGTGCCCGGCTCCTTTCATGATGAGGGAGAGCTCCACATCCTCCATGAGTCTCATGGCGGGAAAGCCCCCGGCGGAGTCCAGGACGGTTCGCCGGACGAATTGGCATTGGTCGCCGAAGCTGATACCGGTGGCGCGGCAGCGCAGGTGATTTAAAAACGAGATGAGGCGGGTGCGGGCCGTGGTCGGGGAGAAGCCCATGGAGAATGCCCCGCCAGATGTGTTCGGATGGGTGAGGCAGGTTTGAATCGTCTTTTCCCCCTGGCGAGGAAAGCGTGCATCGGCATGGAGCACCACCAGGACCTCCCCCGCGCAGGTATCCCAGGCTTCGGCGATCTGCATCCCCCTTCCTTTATTCTGGCAATGCACCACTCGGGCTCCCGCGGTTTCCGCTAAGCGGCAGGTCGCATCCGTGGATGCCCCGTCCGCCACGACAATCTCCAGAAAAGGGCCATCGGACTTCAGGCTCTTAATGGCCTCAGTGATTCCTGTTTCTTCATTCAAGGTGGGGATGATGGCCGTCAGCGTCAAAGGCATGGATCGATTCTTTTTCATGTTTAAAATGTGACACAGATGGCCGGTGAGTACCAGTGGGTTTTAGATAAGGAGTCCGAGTTCTATTGAAATTGCAAATACCCTCCTCGCGTATGATCAATACAAACGATTGGCCTTTTTACTCGCCTCCCGGTATATGCATCACCGTTGGTAAAGCAGTGAAAAAATAAGTGGTGACAGGGGCACGTATGGGACACTTTCTTCGAAATTTGTGGGTTTACAGGGGCCTTCGGCTACTGGTCGCCGGAATTTTTCTCTGGTCCGGGACGACAAAGCTCATGGATCCGGCAGCCTTTCTTGTGGTGATTGATGCCTTCGGCATCCTGCCCGAGGGGTTCACCGGCCTGGTTGCGTACGTTTTGCCTGTGGTCGAAGTATCGGCTGGGCTGGCCTTGCTCTTTGATGTGCGAGGCGCTCTGGAAACGCTCGGTGCGATGCTGCTGCTTTTTATGGCTATTCTGGGGTACGGGATTTTTCTGGGGCTGGATATCGACTGCGGTTGTTTCGGTCCCGAAGACCCCGAGTCACGCGCTTTTGGCGGGCTTCGGTCCGCACTCTATCGAGATTTCGTTTTTTGCGGGCTTATGATCCTGGTGTCTGTGAGTCGCCGCTTGAGGCGGGGTGCAGATCAGTCCGCTGACGTGCAGGCGCTTGCCCCTCGAACGGCGTGATGGTTTTTTTTTGATGACCCCGCATTGAAAGTGACACCCCATGTTGCCGAAGACATTTTGAGTATTTGGTTTTATGCCGTGTTTTGACATGAATTTTAAGGAGAACGATGATGAAACGATTTTCAGCCGTAATTGCCGTGGGTCTGACCCTTCTTCTGGCCGGTAATGTTTTTGCGTTTGGCAAAAGCAAATTTGAAAAAGAGGTGGAAAAAGAGACGGGGGCCGTAAAGCTTGTGCGTGAAATTCAGCGCGGCGGTTACGATGTGCTCACCACCGCTGAACTCAAGAAAATGATCGATGAGAAAAAAGAGATCGTCATCGTGGACACCATGCCCTATGCGGCCAGTTTTAAAAAGGCCCACGTCCCCGGAGCCGTGCAGTTTCTCTTCCCCATTCCCGACATGAACGTATGGAATGACGCCGAGACCGCCGGAAAATCTGAGGCCGACTATGAAGCCCTCCTCGGCGCGGACAAAGAGAAGACCATCATCGTCTACTGCGGTTTCGTGAAGTGCACGAGAAGCCACAACGGTGCGGTCTGGGCCAGAAAACTCGGTTACAAAAATGTCTACCGCTACAGCGGCGGCATCTACGCCTGGAAAGGCGCAGGCTTTAAAGCCGAAAAAGTCGAATAACCCAGTTCCACCCATATTTTTTATCTGCAACAAAAAAACACCCCTGAACCGGATCGTCCGGATCAGGGGTGTTTTGGGTTGTAACGATTCAGATAGTGCCTCCGGCGGCCCGCCGGGGGCTAAACGTTTGCCTGATTGTAACTATTCAGCTATCCATTTTTTCTTTATGACCCAGGTCTGACAGCACCCTACGCTTTTCGTCTTCCCCGGGCAGGCGGGAATCCATGTATGAAAATCCGTATCGTCCTCATTTTTACAATGAAGTACCGGGTGGATGCTTAGGGTGCGCCGTGCGCACCGTCAGGCGTATCGTAAACCGGAAACACCGCGTTTTGAAATAAGACTCGTGGTCATCGTTAACTTGCGAGGCCGATGGTCCTCTCTACGGTAGAAGGTGCGGGAGCCGCACCCTACGCGGTGATGAAAAAACGTGACGTATTGGCATTTGAATCTTTCTGTCATTTGCCTCGAACGACCTGGCGAAGGCAATCTGAATAGTTACCCTTTTCTTATCTTTTTCTCGCCCATTCTTCCATGCGGCAGCGCGTGCGCAAGGCAAAAAGGAGAAAAGGGATGGCCGCATCCGGGGCGAAGCCCAGGGCGGTGTCGGCCAGGAGGCGACGGAAGGTGTGGGTGGCCGACGGAGAGCTCCAGGTTCGCGTTTCTTTTTGAAAGGTGGCGGTGACCTCGTGGGTGTTCCAGACCAGGGGTGGTGTTCCATTGTGTGAGGTGGCTTTTTGAACCTCTGCGGTTAATTTAAGCCTGAGGGTGCGGCGCTCGGGTTCGTCCATGGGGCGTTTGGGAATATCCATCCTGTGGATCCACGGCATGTGGCCTTGAATGCGATCGCAGGCCACGGCTTCGGCGCTGACAAAGGGCACGGGAATACCGTGTTCGCCCAGAACCGCGGAGAAGAGCTCCACCTCGGTGATCGGGTCGCCGTTGATGCAGAGCTTGCGCAGGGTCTTTTGAAAGATATGGGGGCTGAACCCCTCCTGGTCTGGGGCGGCATGCCAGCCGATCATCACCGCGCAGTCGGCCCTGGGCAGAGTGCCGATCAGGGGAACCGGATGCCACCGGTGCCCCTGATCGCAGCGGGCTTCCGGAAGGAGCTTTTCGGGCAGGATGTTAAAGCCCGTTCCGTGCATATCGCAGACGGTGATGGTGCGATAACCCGATTCGAGAACCCCTCGGGTGGCCGCATTGACATCTTCGGTGATGAGGTCTCTTGCATGTTTCCAGGCGTTTCTGCCTGGGGTGCACTGAGCCTTATCGTGAACGCCGATGATGCCTTCAATGTCGGCGAGGATGAGCGCATTTTTTGTCATGGGGATGGCCTCTGGTGGCAAGGGGAGTGACCTCGACAGGGGTAAGTGTGTCTACGCGTGGCGTTTAATGACTTGATGCGTGCAATGAAATAACAGTATTGATTAATTTCAAATAATTATCAAGGTGAGGTCATGCAGGACAGGCAGATTCCTCGGGTAAAATCACATCCGAATTTGGGCCGATGTAAATCTGAAATACACATCTAAGTCCTGTTTATTAAACGTTTCAAAGGTTTAGCTCCCGGCAGGGCCGCCGGAGGCTTGAGCTGAATAGTTACGATGATTGTAAACCAAAAGAAGACACGGGACTCCCTTGGAAGGGCCGCCATAAAAGGCAAATCGATTAACTCATTAAGGAGCGAAAGTATATGGAAACACAGGGTTCACTTTCAGGAATTAAAGTGCTTGATTTATCACGACTGTTGCCCGGACCGTTTTGTTCGATGATTCTTGCGGATCATGGAGCCCGGGTTATTTCAATCGAAGATAAACGATTTGAGGCCGAAGGGGCCTTTCCCACCATCGTCAACCGGAATAAGCAACACATGACCCTGAATTTGAAAAGCGATGCGGGCAGGGAGATCTTTTATACACTGCTTGAGGACGCTGACGTCGTGATCGAAGGGTTCCGGCCCGGTGTCACGGCAAAACTTGGGGTGGATTACGATACCTTGAAGGAGAAAAAACCTGGGATTATTTATTGCTCCATCACCGGATACGGACAGACCGGGCCATACCGCGACAGACCCGGCCACGACGTCAACTACATAGGGGTCGCCGGGTTACTGGATTTGGTCGGCCCCAGAGATGGAGCTCCCACCATCCCGGGTTTTCAGGTGGCCGATGTGGCCGGGGGTTCCATGAATGCCGTGACAGGGATTTTAATGGCCTTATTTGAACGAACGAACACAGGTCTGGGGCAGTACATTGATATCTCTCTCGCCGATTGCTGTATTCCTTTTCATGCCATTAATTTGAACATTCAGCAGCAGTCTGGGGATGAACCCGAACGTTCCAACACCGTTTTATCGCATGGCTACCCTTTTTATTCTACTTACGAGACAAAAGACGGCAAATATGTGAGCCTGGGCGCTCTGGAACCTCGATTCTGGGGGGCTCTCTGCGATTACCTCGGGGTGCCCCAATACGCCGCCCATCAGTTGAATGCTGAGAAAATAGATGAAATCACCGAATGTTTAACCACCACCTTTAAGTCAAAAACGCTCAGTGAGTGGGAAAAGGACATGGGGGATCTGCCCAACTGCTGGGGCCCCATCAACACCATGGCAGACGCCATGGCATCTGAGCTCTTTATAGAAAGGGGCATGTCCCTCAACATCACCGATAAAAACGGGAAAACCTCAAAAACTTTTGGGACCCCCATCAAGCTGAGCCGCACCCCAGGAAGCATTCGAACCCCGCCCGACAGCTTTGGAGAAAGCACCCGCTCCATACTCACTGAACTTGGATTCAGTCAGCAAAAAATTGCCTCCTATTTCGATTATGGCATTATTTAACCCGGATATTTCACTCGGCTCGCCCGAAGGCTGCATCATCCGGAAAACGGTGCGGGCCTGCATGCCGGGTGAGAGGGGGCTGGTGTAAGAACCCCACGGCTACCCGATTAGCTTAGCTGCTTGTAAAAGTTGATTCTTTTAATTCGCTCATCCGCAAAGGAGTCGATCTCAAGGGTGTATTGAAAAATATTAGCGTAATCTATGATCTCGACATCGTCGGCATCTGTCTCATTGATTTCCAAGTTTAATTTGTCAATTAAATAACCTCTAAGCATTCCACTGTTAACAGAAATAGCACCTGACAATGGATGTGTAATGGTTAAATCAGCCTTCGAAAAACTCTCGTAATGTTCGTAATTATGGAGGATTATACCGAAAGAATCGATTTTATTGCTGTCTGTCCCAATAATCAATCCACTTTCTTTGTACATAAAAAGCTCATTTTTATAAGCTTTTTCATTGCTTGGCTTTCCATATTCTCTCAGATTATCCATCGGGTCACCAAGCATAAGATGATTGATGGTCCCCCTCGATAAATCTAACGTTAATTTTTGCCTTGATGCTTTCCCCCAGGAGTGGGCTGGGTCTTTTGAAAAAAAATCGAAGATGCCCATAAATGTTCCTTAGCTAACGCCGTAAATAATCGGCGGACAAACGTCGCGGATCGAAGAACCTATGCTTTTGGCCGTCCACCTTACTTTGTAAAGTTATGTGTTTTGCTTATTGCCGTCCATCATACTCTTTTTACGAAAGTATTTTTCATACAGTTCATTGTGGGCAACTTTAGAAAACGTATCTACCCTCTCAGGATATTGAGTTATCCAATCAATGAGCATTCCCAAATTAGCATCTTGAGCTTCTTTAGATTCGTATTTATGCGGTTCCCATGGCCGGCTTTTGGCATTGGCGATGCAAGTCTCGACCGGAAAATTCATGAATATGATCTCATTGGATTCAGGCACGGCCATTTCCAGTAAGTCGGAGTAAGGGCCGGCGCAAAAATAAAACAGACAAAAAGCAATGCCTCCGGCGGCAAGGTGAGCCACCTTGAAAGCAGGTTACCGCAGCGCTTTAACCCTCGTTCCTCGGGTCAAATCACAGCGGAATTTTTATGAAAATTGAGCATTTATTTTTTGCGTGAGCCCTAACATCCCTCGATAACCCAGCCATTATTTGAATGAATAAATGAATCAATGTCTTGATTTGACTCTATGAGTGGTTTTCGTTTGGGAGGAGAGGTAGGCTCCCATGCCAGTGTATCGAGATCCAGGTGCGCCAATCCATAGGAATTACATAACTCTTTGGCAAGGGTTGACTTTCCTGAGCCTGAATTACCGAATATTAGGATTTTTCTCAAAGAGTGACTCCTGTTGGCGCATCCCGTTAAGCTGTAGGGCTGCCGAACGCAGCGAAAGGGGGGCCGGGACAATGTGTCTGTCATATGCTTTCAAGCCAGCCAGCATAAAGCTATGCAATGTATACGGCGAATCATCCGATGGTTTTGGGGCGTCGTCTCTGTCCATGTGGCCGGTGTGCAGGTTGATACTAAAATATAGATGCACGCATGCCTATCCTTTGAAATACATCGCGGATTTATTTCTCTTTATTGGTGACGTTTTTATTTCACCAGATTTTGTATAATACGTCCGAGTTCCGTTGCCTTCGTCATCCTGGTAGGTATATTCATTCGTTAATTTTCCAAAAAAATCATAGTGTTTTTCTGATTTTTTTATTTTGTCAATATAGAGATACTCTCTATCAATTTCACCGGTATGGCTATAATCCTTTACCCATATTTCTGATTTGTCGGGATTATAAAATATGCTTTTTTGACGTTTTCCTTCTTTCGAATAAGTCATTTTTTCGATTAATTTAGAGTTTTTAAATTTCGTTTGTTTTTTAAGACTGCCGGCCTTGAAGTGTTCTTTTTCAATTAAAAGAATCCCTTTGCTGTACTTTTGTTCTTTTCTTAGCGATCCATCGCCGAAGTAGAATTTTTGAAGGCCATCGAATTGGTTATTGTAATAACTTGTGATTACGGCAATGGCACCGGACTGAGTATAAAATGTTACCAGGCCGTGTCGTTGACCCATTTTGAAATGGCTCTCAGATAGCAATGCTTTGCTTTTCCTGTAATTATATGCTTTCCCATGAATTTTACCATTTTTGTAGGGCCACTTAGATCTTATAATCTCTGTGCCTTTGAACGTTCGTATAATAACGCCGTTAATCGGCTTTTTTGTTTGTATGTCAAAATGGACCTGCTTATCGATATAAAATTCCCCCTCATGGTACTTTTTTTCTGTCATGTTGCATGCCAGAAGCATCAGTGAAAGAAAAACAAAGACGATAATTTTACAAAAATTTGACACCATAACTCCTTTATAAATCGGAATTTTTATAGAACGTGTCTGAAGGGTGAGTAACTCGAACATAAAACCGAAAATGACAGGTTGTTTTTATTAAACAATTGATTTTTTAGCCGCAACATTCGGTAGTGAAAACATGAAAAATAAGGGTGAAATCCTGTGCTCTGTTGCACCCATGAATCCGACAGGATGCGTATAAACATGGCGCGGCGTGGGGGCAGGGAAAGAAACTCTCAACCATCCGATTATGATCTGCCCCAAATAGTGATATGATTTAGATCCATTGAAGTCGTTAACCAAATGAATAATCCTGCGGATATAAAGAACATTACGGCCACTCCAAAACATCGCCAACTGATAAAATGTTCCTCTTCTGTAATGAGAACCGGCTTACCAAAGACGCCTATGATTCCCATCATATTTATAACGGCAACTATCAGTGAAATAATGGCGTTCACGGTACGGGCTATCTCAACCGGCGATACTTGAAAATAGAGCTTTATTAACACAGCCCCGTATACCCACATCAAAACGTGAGATGCGCATAAATACTTTACGAATTGGCAGTTTACATCCGACCTGTTCGGTTTTTCCATTCCATTTTCCATTTGAATCATGAAAAATAACTCTGCGCTTAGGGGGGCAAAACGTTGCGAGAAGAACGAAGTAGCTTTTTGGTGTCTCTTGCAGCGTGTTGTGTACGCCCGGCATGGGCCTGATCTTATAAGGTGGCCCGGTCGTTATGAAGGGAAGCTCTCAGTGTATGAATTATGCTGACCAAACAACCCTTTAGCATAAGTACTATCCCAAGGCAAGGGAGGCACCGTGGGGCTTCATCTGGTGAGCGCATGGTGCCTGTCCCCAGCGAATCCAGCGTATTCAGCAGGGCGTCTTTTTCTGGGTTGTGCTTTAAGACCAAGACTCGGACTCATGCGATGTAAACGATCCTGAGATGGTTTTTGGAACTCTGGGTAAAGAAGAGAGAGGCTCCGCAGGGCTTTTGATGTGGAGACGTTCTATCCCGAAGGGTGAGAAAAGCGAACAGATAACCGTGAATTACATTTTGTAAGTTTGATATAACTGAAGTCTCTGCAATAACCAATTGCAATAACTGTTTATTGCTTTGAACCAAATGTTTTCTCATGAAATGTCCGGACTATGAGCGTCCCTTCAATACCCGTAATGTATTAGAACCGCAATGAGTCTTCAGCCATTTGTGTGATCACCTCATTTTCAAAATTGTACAGTGTGACGCGGGTTTGAGACGAAGCGTTCTCATCTTGTGGCGTGATAATGACAAAATTCATGGTGGTCTTGTCAGGGTTTGGGGTCGGGTCATGTTCCACTTTGTCAATCCATGTTCCTGAGTTTACATAGAGTGATTTTTTCCCATCATAGTTTAGCGATGCTTTCATTTTTGCTTCATGGGTGTGTCCGAAAACAACGAGCCTTTTATCGGAGTCGGGGTTCATAAAGTATTGGGTGACGGCCATACGATCCGTCTGGAGGGCCGAGACCACCTGTTCAATGGCCTGACTTGCAGGAATCGGAATGGGCACGTTGTTCAGTTTGCACCTTTCAGCCCAGCTGTCTTGGATTCCGCTAAAAAGATTCACCGAAATGAGCCCTCCCTCGGTTGTTTGTGACGGAAGCAGGTCGTTCACGGCATATGTATCGGTCCATCCATCGACGTTTGTCACTATGATCTTTTCGTCAAAGGTATTTTCTATATGAAATAATGACCCCAGCGTCCACTCCCAGATTTTGTAATAGACATAGAGTAAATTCTGGCTTTCATTATTCGAAACATTCGGGGTAACAAGGGGGACCGTCTGGGGTTCATAGCACTTCTGGATAACGTGCTCTGCTGCAATGCGTGTAAAGAAATATCCCGGAGGCAAGATGGTTCCCGGCGCGGCACCTTGATTTGAGAGCGGGTCGGGTGCACAGAAGAAGTTATAGCGATGACCATGTTCAATGGCAATCTCGGGATAATTGTCTGGTGAATATGTGCCTAAGCCAAACGCCTGGGCATCACGGGCTTGATGGATTCCGGGGAAAATTTTATCCACATTTTCAGCCGTCACTGTTAAGTCATGATTTCCGGGTGTGTAAGTGACTAAAATCATCCCCTCTTCAATGATCTCATTGAACGCATCTACGACCCCTTTATTGGTTTCAGCGATACGCTCCATAAAATCAGCCTGGTCCCTTCCTTGATACGTGTCGACGGACGCCGGGACAAACCACTCGTCAAGCAGGTCGCCGGCTATCACGAGCTCCTTGACGTTGCGTGAGTTTTTAATTTGATAGAGAAAATTCTCAAGTGGACCTAAATTATCCTGAATCTCAGCATACTTTATGTCGGCTCCAAGATGAAGATCACTGATAATGACAATTAAATTTCTTTCATTCTTTTCAGTATTGAATGGGTCATAGGTTTCATTATGACCGCATGATATAAGCAGGCATATTGCCAAGCATAGGAACCCTATTAAACGGGCTGTGGAAATGCTTTTCTTCATCATCAAACTCCTTAAATGTTGTTAAATTATGCGTCTCCAGAGAGTTCTGCTTTTCATCTTTTACCTTAGCCCGGCTTGCCCGAAGGGTGAGAAAATCAAACAGGATGCTGTGGATTACATTTTGCATTTCTGAAACGATATGAAAATATTAATGCAAAGAACTGTAATTACGAATTATTTTATAGTCCTGATTGTTTTCTCATGAAATATCCGGGATAGGTATCTGTCAATTGTTTCATGGAGTCCATCCCATCTACTCTTTATATCCGTCCTCACAGCCTTTAAATGAATAGTGGCCAGGACGATGATGACGATCTTGCTTTTTTCCACGATGACACCTCTGAACGGCCCCTCACTCCTCTTTTCAATTGTTCCTTATTTCCTTGAGTTACAGCGGTGTGGTGACGTGGTGGCATCAAAGGGTGAACCCTGGTCACTTTTTTACTAACTATTATCCGATAAAGTTATACGAAATTTAGCCGATTTATTGTCTAAAAGATAGCACGGATTTGCTATCCCGGATATTTTACGAGTCGAGTGCGCCCATATTCAAAGCATCAGACCTGCAGATGTAGTGGTTTACCTCAAATTTCTTTTAACGCAAAAGATGGGTGCGTTCGGATCGTTCGAAGAATGAGAAAAGCAGGTAGAAAACTGTAAATTACATTTTGTATTTTTGAAACGGCTGAAAATATGACTGAGAAGAACTGTCATTATGGATTATTCCTTAGTCCTGATTGTTTTCTCATCAAATATCCGGGTTAGCGTGATCGTCTTCTCATGACATATCCGGCTAAGGAACGTGGGGTGCGAATCAAAAAAAAACATTTAAGGGGGACTTTGTGAGTGCATTGGAAAAAACTAAAAATCACAGTTATCAGATCATTTTTTGTCTGATCATGTCATTTTTCTTCATTGTCAGTTGTGGCTCAAATCATAACGATCAATCGCTTTCGCTAAATGAGTACATTACAAACAACAGGCCTTTAATCACCGCCCATCGCGGATATGCAGCGACTGCACCAGAAAATACGCTTGCCGCGTTTGAAGCAGCGGTTGTTGCAGGTGCCGATGCCACTGAGTTTGATGTGCATAGATCTGGTGATGGAACCCTTGTGGTTATCCATGACGAAACGGTTGATCGCACAACCAATGGAACCGGTGCCGTTGCCGAATTGTCCGATGCCTACTTAAGAAGTCTGGACGCAGGCAGTTGGAAAGGGGAACAATTTCAAGGTGAACAAATTCCGACATTGGAAGAAACGTTAGTTTATCTCAAAAAATGTGGCATGGTCGCCTTGCTTGAAATTAAAACACCAAGCATTGTGGATGATGTGGTGGCGATGCTCTACGCCACTGGAATGGAAGAGAGAACACTTATCGTTACATTTGTCGAAAGTGCTGTTGTAGAAATAAAAGAAAGACACCCAGAGATCCCAGCCCTTTTGTTTTTGCCGCCTTCCTGTATGACCGGCACGGCAGAAGAAAAAACGGCGAAAATTATGATCAAAGCAGAAGAAATTGGCACGAAGGATGTTGGCCCTTTTGCCTTTCAGTACGATGCGTTAGATAAAAATGCAATCGAGAAGATAACAGTGAATGAGGATCCGGGAGAGCTTGTGTTGGGTCTTGATTCTGAAACCCTTTCGATTTTACATGAACATGGGTATCGAATCGACGCGTGGACGGTTGACTCAGAGGAAAACATCCGTGATCTCATTCAAGCCAATGTCGATATTTTGACGACAAATTATCTTGAACGCGCCATTGCCGCTAAGAATGAATCACTTGGCGAATAAAGAAAGGTGGGTGAGCTGGTGCAGCTTCCTTTATCATAAGGCGCTGCAGGTTAGCCCTATTCGAGAATGACGGCAAGGTATGCTGGTAAAAACTGAACGATCGATCAAACACACAATGTGGTCGTTCTTATCGGTTTTTTTAACACAACGAGAAACCAAGGGTTAAAAAATGAAATATTCAATACAATGGCGGAATGGATTATCTACTCTTCGATCCCTGTTCCTGATTTTCTTTCTGATTCTTGTTGTCGGTTGCTCTGGTTCCAACCAGGGTGACATTTTGTCCTCTGACAACATCAACCTGATCTTTGTGGCCAGTCCTGATTTGGCCTACCATGACTCCGGAGACATAGACCCTGACACAGCAAATCTTACTTTTCAGGGGCTGCAGCGCTCACTCCAGATGGCGACATTTCTTAAGCAGCAGGTTCTTGATGAAAACAATGTCACCGCTATTTACACCCTGTCACCGATGACACATCTGCAGACCGAAAACAAATATCCGAATATGACAGCGATTGGCTATATTCAGCAGTTTGCCCTTCTCAACCAGCAGACTCTGCCCATTGACAACATTGGGGGCACCCATACCGCCAACAGCTACCCGCTTAATGTCGCGTACCCGTCTAAAGAGTCGCTGCCTGTCGGTGTTGCTGAGTCGAAATATGGATACAGCGGTCGTTGTAACGGACTGGATTTTAATAACACTGGCGGAATCAACGATGCCCTCGTGTCCGCTATCATCACAAAAGATCAGCCAGGCTATTACGTCTTTTCTGCACCTTGGGAAACCCTTGATGCCTTACTGTCAACCATCAATGAACGGCAGGGTTATAACCTGAACCTTCCGACAAACTATATGGGGGCGAATCATGTTTATGCCATTTCCATCTCGACGGAGGGTCATGCCAGTCTGGTTGACTACAACAGCAATCTGACGCCGCCTGACACTTACCCCGTATTGCCCTCATCAGTTGCAGGTGCGGCATGTACGAACTTGAAGCAGCCTTATTTCACCACAGAGCGTAATGACGGGATTCCTGGCGTCGTCGTCCCATCCGACATTAACAAAAGCCAAACGGTCTATATTGTCCGTCACGCCGAGGCGCATCCAGATGAGCATTTTAAATTCGAAAACGGCAATTTCGTTGCTGCAGGGCAGTGGCGCGCGCTGGAACTCGGTAACACCCTCAATGACATAATCGATCCCAACAGGGTGCCAAACATGGTCTATTCAATAGACCCAGCACAGTGGATTCCAGGTCCGGCTATTCCAGGTAAAATAGATGTTTGTTATGTCCGACCATCGTTAACCGTGTTGCCCTATGCCATCGCCAATCATCTGCCCTATTCACTGGTGTCAAGTTTCAGTATTCTTGACAGAGATGCAGCTACACTTGCCAGTGATTATTTCTTTTTCGGCGGCACATTCTCTAATCAAACCATATTGCTGGGCTGGGAGTCTGGACGCACCAGACCGTTAATCAATGCCCTTCTTGCCAGTTATGGAGGTGATAATCTACGGGAGATTCCGACTAAAGATTTGATTAACAATGGTTGGCCGGGTGACGATTACGACACAATCTGGACTGTAACGATTGATGCTGAGGGTAATTTGACTGTTGATAATAACCTCTGTGAAGGGATAGATTCTGAGCTGTTGCCAGAGACAGCCCCTCAATTTTGAAAACTGGTAAGGACTTAAATAAAAAATAAATAGACAGGTCACATATGAATGCCGCAATCCTGGTTGTTTTCTCATGAAATATCCGGGCTATCCCGGATATTTCACGAGTTGGGTGCGCTCATATGCAAGGCATCAGAGTTGAAGATGTAGTGGTTTACCTCAAGGCTCTGATAACGCGGCAGAGGAGTGCAACCGGCTCGCCCGAAGGGTAAGAAAATCAAAGAGAATACCGTGGATTACATTTTGTATTTTTGAAACGACTGGAAAAATCGCTGCAAAGAACGGTCATTACGAATTATTCTTTAGTCCTGATTGTTTTCTCATGAAATATCCGGGTTAGAGGTCAAGCGCATGGTGCCTGTCCCCTGGGGTTGGCAATAAAGGAGCCCCCTTGACGATTAAAAGCCTCGTGAAATGAGAACGATATTTTGAAGTTGACAGTGTAAACATCGGTGGGTATGGTTTGCGGCATGGAAAAGAGCAAAACAGATGACACCACAACGTATCACCATGGAAATCTCAGGCGCCGCTTGATTGAAGTCGCCCTTGAGATGATAGAAGAATCAAGCGCGGCAGAGGTGACCCTTAGAGGGATTGCCAAACGTGCCGGGGTGAGTCATGCCGCTCCTTATCGGCATTTTCCGGATAAGGAGGCCCTGCTTGCTTCGGTGGTGCGGGAGGGCATGTCCATCATGCTTTCCGAGATCAACGTCCGGCTTGAACGTGTCAAAGGAGATGCGCTGACGCGGTTTGGCATTTGCGGTTTGGCGTATATTGATTTCGCGATGCATCATCCGGCCTATTTTCGTGTGATGTTTGCGTCTCCGACACAGGGGGTGGTGGTTCCCGATTCTTTGAAGCCCCAATCGTCCCCTGTTTTTCAGCTGTTTCTTGAGGTGATTTCAGAATGCTGGGAGCAGGGCATTTTGCAGGGGGAGAGTCCTTACAGTATCGCCATTTCGGCGTGGTCCATTGTCCATGGTTTTTCACTCCTCGCCATTGACGGACATCTGTACGGTCTGGATGCAGGCTCGCTTGGTGCCATGAAGCGTGGGCTCCTTCACTCTTTGTATTCAGGGATACGTGGAGAAAACGGCCCGTAAATTTTGCGTCCCTATACAGAGGTGGCATGATGTCGCAGAGATTCTGCGAAAAGGCCATCAAGATATATTAACCCGGCAACTTAATATGCAAAAAGCAGGTGAAAGAGATGTCAGCTTTATCGGGGTAATAACGCTCCTCGACATTTATGCATTTAACCGCCGGGTTAATAGTTCGCGTGGGACCTCATTATATCAGAGATAAAAAAGGAGAAGATGATGGCGGAGACAACTTACAGGCGGCTTCAACAGGTGCTGGATACCTTGCCCAACGGGTTCCCCGAATCGGATGAGGGTTTGGATATCAAGATCCTGAAACGCATCTTCACCGAGGAAGAGGCCCAAATTTTCTGTATTCTTCGCCTGACGTACGAAACGGCTGAACAAATTACCGAACGAACCGGATGGCCCCTGGAAGGGCTGAATGACAACCTGATACGCATGTGGGAAAAGGGACAGATTTTCGGCATTGATTTTGGGGGCGTCTATGTTTTCCGTATGGCAGCCTGGGTTTTTGGGATCTATGAATTTCAGCTGAAGACCTTTGACCGGGAGATGGCCGAGCTCTGTAAAGCCTACGAGGAGAGTTTCGCCCATGAATTCTTTAACGTCTCCCCTCCCTTGATGCATGTCTTGCCCGTCGAAGAGGAGGTGGACGGTGGTGGCGAAGTCCTTCCCTTTGATCAGGTCTCATCCATCATTGAAAAAGGGAAATCCTTTGGTTTGGCAGATTGCATCTGCAAGGTCGAGCAAGGGCTTTTGGGCCATCCCTGTACAAAGCCCGTTGAGGTGTGCATCTCCATTGCTCCCATCCCTGGCTTTTTTGATAACCACCCGTGGGCAATTCGTCCCATTACCAAGGAAAAGGCTTTCGAGGTCCTGAAGACGTCGGAAGAGGCGGGGTTGGTCCATATGACCAACAACTTTCAAAACGGTCATTTTTATATCTGCAATTGTTGTGGGTGTTGTTGCGGGATTCTGCGCAATGCCAAAAAGTTTGGTGTGAGCCATGCCATTCATTCCAATTTCACGGCGGTGATTGATGAAGCGGCGTGCCTCAGCTGCGGGCTTTGTGCTGAAGAGCGATGTCAGTTGGATGCCATTGAGGAAGTGGAGGATGCCTACCGTATCAATCCCGATAAGTGCATTGGCTGTGGTCTCTGCATTTCTACTTGCCCAGCTGAAGCGGTGAGCCTGGTCCGTAAAGCCGAGGCAGACATTATCGTTTCTCCAAAAAATGAGATGGACTGGTATGCCCAACGTGGCGAATTCCGCGGCGTTGATTACTCAGAATTTGCCTGATTACTGGCCCTCTATTCCGCATATTTCACGAGTCGAGTGCGCCCCTATTCAATGTATCCGAGCTGCCGATGTCGTGGTTTACTTCAAAAGCTCTGATAACGCAGAAGAGGGGTTCGCTTGGTTCGCCCGAAGGGTGAGAAATGCGAGTAGAAAACGTGAAGTATATTTTGTGTTTTAAAAAGATCTAAATTTTTCATAATTACAGCCTGTAATAACAGTTTATTGCTGCTGCGGAATCGTTATCTCATTCAGTATCCGGGATAGCGCGTCATCTCTTTGAGGTGCCATGTCAAAAGTACGGGTGCATTGATGATCTTTCAGGCTGAATTTCTCTTAAAAAAGGCAGGTTACTTATTGAGGGTAAGAATGTCTTGCAGATTGGCGTAGAGAGCAAATTTTAAATTCGTTATGCCATTCTAATAATTTACGTTAAGACAATATTATTGAGTTTTAAATATGGTTCAAACATAAGATTTAATGAATCTAATTGAGCTGTTAGTTCTTTTGCCACATCAAGTTTCTCTTGAACTGCTATATTCTTATCCTTACCTAAAGGAATTTCATTCAGCTCATGATGAGTTTTGAAAAATAAAATGATCTTCCTGCAAATAAAAGAGATATCGTCTCTGAAATCTGAATCTAAAAGAAAATCTACATCCATTAATTTCGTTCTGAAACAACTGTATTCATTCGATGCTTCGTTAGGATAAGCCAAAGCTCGTTCAATGAAATTCTTTACAAGAATATACGTTTTATATCGGTTATCAAATAATTTTGATTTGTACTGATTTTTACTAAGTTTATAATGTTTGAATGTAAAGTAAGAGACGTATATAACTTCCAGAATGGTAGCTATAACAACCAAATAAAATATATAATTTAGAAGCCTCATTATTACCTTTTGAAAATATACTGAGGAATTAAGCATAACGCCCGGCATGGGCGTGATCTTATGAGGTGACCTGTAAGCTCATTTTTCCTCTTGAGACGTCCTCTGTACGGGAATCCTGCTTACCAAGCAATGGTTTAGCATAGGTGCTATCCTGAGACAAGGGCGGCACCGTGAGGTTTTGTTCGGAGGAGATGGCGCGAAGCGGAATGACGAGTGGTAGCGAGAGTGACCGAAGGAACGTTAAGGTTGCAAGAAAAATATAAAAGTACAAAAAGCAATGCCTTCGGCGACAAGGTGAGCCACCTTGAAAGCAGGTTTCCGATGGGTTTTCCCTCTCGCCGTCCTGGTCCTTTAAATTTAACCCGGATATTTCACCAGTCGAGAGCATTCATATTCAATGCACCAGAGCTGCAGATGTAGTGGTTTACCTCAAAGCTCTGGTAACGCAGAAGATGGGTGCACTCGGCTCGCCCGAAGGGTGAGAAAATCGAGCAGAAAACTAAAATTGACATTTTGTGTTTTCCGAACACCTGATTTTTTCGTCACAACATTCTGTAATAAAACTGTATATACTTTTGCATTGCGGTTTCTCATGAAATATCCGGGTTAGGCCGGATCTTCAGCACCATGGATGGTGTTGTGGAGCTTTTTTTCACGAATTTCCAGGTCTGTTTCCCATTGACGCAGCATGTTTTCTTTTTCTTTAAACTCTTTTTTATGCTGGAGGATAATATCCTGTTGTTCGAGTAATTTTTTTCTTTCCTCTGCAAGTTTGACGGTTGTATTGGTGAGGCGCTCGGCCTGCATCGTGTGAATCCCATTTTTTATTTTATTTCGAATTGTTTCATTTTTGAGTGTATCTAATATTGACATGTCAATACTGACACAGATGCTTTCAGTGGTCGATATGACCGAAGCGGATCGACTGTCTATGTCCAGACAGCTCATTTCACCAAAAACTTCTCCGGCCTTGTTAAATTCAGCAATATAGATATTGTTTTTGGTAACAGCGCAGGAGCCTTTTACTATCCAGAAAATCCAGCTGTCTAAATCACCTTCTCTGATGACTGTCTCACCAGAGTCATATTGAACGAGTTTGGCAATGCGCTGCTGGTAATCACTTTTTTTTATTCCTAAAAGAAGCCGGATTTCATCTGATGTCAGCCCCTTGAGTATCTGGAACTTTTGAAGAAGCCTGATTGTCTCTTCCGTTATCAGATTTGTTTTAATTGATTTTCCCATAATGATATTTTTTTTCTCTGCGATACATTTTCTGCAGTGCTGATCTCTATATAAAGATGCAACGCTTTGCAGCGCCCGAAGGGTGAGAAAATCAAACAGAATACTGTGGATTACATTTTGCATTTTTGAAACGACCGAAAATATTACTGCAAAGAACTGTAATTACAAATTATGCCTTAGTCCTGATTGTTTTCTCATGAAATATCCGGGTTAGAGTTGTGAGTAAGAGGTACACGTGCCAGTCACTGAGCCTCAACTATGCCAGGATAGGCCAGATGTCAAGCGGCATCAAAAATTGACATCTTTGCCGTTATTGGGTTCAACAAAATTAGGTGACAAAATTAGGTGACAGGCGACATGCGCTGATATAGAATTTCATGCAATAAGATTTTCTTCTCGCATGATTTCTGCCCCAAAAAAGCAAGCGCATGGTGCCTGTCCCCGATGCCCATTTTCATCCCGTTGATTTCAGATGTCAGTGTCAGTGAAAAAATTGACCCAGATATTCCGGTAGCAATCGTCCTGTTGCTCCCAGACGACGACGGCCGAGCCGTCAGCGGCCATGGCGATCTGTGGAGCACTTGCAATGCCGTTGTCATCTTCAATTATTTTGGCCGTGCCCCAGTCGGTACCATTAAAAAAGTTGGTCCAGATATTCCGGTAACAATCATCCTGTTGCTCCCAAACGACGAGGGCCGAGCCATCAGTAGTCATGGCTATCTGCGGATTATATCCATTGCCGGTGTTGTCATCTGCAATCACCACTGCCGTGCCCCAGTCGGTACCATTAAAAGAATTGGCCCAGACGCTGGCGCCTATTTGATTCCAGGTCATGAGGGCCGAGCCGTCAGTGGCCATGGCTATCTGCGGGTTATATGCATCGTCATCTCCAATCTTTTTTGCCTCGCCCCATTGCTTTTGGGTTCCGTCAAAAGAATTGGCCCAGACACTGCCGCCAGATTGATTCCAGACCGCGAGGGCCGAGCCGTCAGCGCAGATGGCTATCTGCGGTCTTGCTGAATCGCTGGTGCCCTCTTCAATCTTTTCTGCCGTACCCCATTGCTTTTTGATACCGTCAAAGGAGTTGGCGCATATCTTAAACGCGCCGTCGTACTTCTGCCTCCAGACCGCTAAGGCCGAGCCGTCAGCGGCCATCGCTATCTGTGGATCATATGCTGTGCCATTGCCAGATCCAATGGTTTCTGCCGTACCCCAATTGGTGCCGTCAAAAGACTTGGCCCAGACAACGCTGACATTGCCGACATATTGATACCAGACCATGAGGGCCGATCCGTCTGCGTTCATGGCTATCTTCGGAGTATATGCTTTGCTGGTGCCATCATCAATCAGCTCTGCCTCGCCCCATTGCTTTTTGATACCGTCAAAGGAGTTGGCCCATATCCTATTCATGCCGTCGTACTCCTGGCCCCAGACTGCGAGGGCCGAGCCGTCAGCGGCTATGGCTATCTTCGGATAAAATGCTGTGCCATCGCCAACTTCAATCAGCTCTGCCTTGCTCCAGGCGATACCGTCAAAGGAGTTGGCCCATATACTGTTCACGCCGTCGTACTTCTGGTACCAGACCACGACGGCCGAGCCGTCGGCGGCCAGCGCTATCTGCGGACTTTTTGCATCGCTGGTGCCATCTTCAATCTCTTCTGCCGTGCCCCACTTGGCGCCGTCAAAAGAATTGGCCCAGATAATACTGACGCTGTCGAGATCTTGATTCCAGACCGATAGGCCCGAGCCGTCAGGGGTCATGGCGATCTGCGGAAAAGATGCTGTGCCATCGCCAGTTTCAATCAGTTCTGCCTCGCCCCATTGCTTTTGGGTGCCGTCAAAGGAGTTAGCCCATATACTAATCACTCCGTACTTTTCGTCGTCATCGTGTTGCTGCCAGATCGCGAGGGCCGAGCCGTCATCGGCTATGGCTATCTGCGGGTTATTTGCTATGTAATTGCCAGCTTCAATTTTTTCTGCCGTGCCCCATTGCTTTTGGGCGCCGTCAAAAGAATTAGCCCATATAACACTGTCATTGCCGACATATTGCTCCCAGGCCACTACGACCGAGCCGTCATCGGTCATGGCAATCTGTGGGGCGTGTGCTATGTGATTGCCATCTTCAATCTTTTCTGCTTCGCTCCATTGCTTTTGAGTGCAGTCAAAAGAAGAGGCCCATAAATTATAGTCATTGGTGTTCTGTTGGCTCCAGATTGCAACGGCCGAGCCGTTATCGACCATCGCTATTTGTAGCATACGTATTAGGCTGTTGCTCTTTCCAATTATGCTTGTCGTGCCCCAGTTGTCCCCGTCAAAAGGTATGGCCAGGACTTTCGTGAGGTTGGCCTCGGTGTCTATGTACGGGCAGATCACGATGGCCGAGCCGTTAGCGGCCATGGCGATCTGCGAATGATACGATCGAGAAAATCCAGTTTTAATTTTTTCTGCTTCGCCCCACTCGGCGCTGTCAAAGGGTCTGGCCCAGATATCATAGTTGTCGCCTTCTTTTTGGCACCAGACCGCGATGGCCGAGCCGTTATCGGCCATGGCTATCTCCGGATGATATGCAGGGCCGTCGCGAACATCAAGTATCCGTACCCCGCCCCACTTGGTGCCGTCAAAGGATATGCCCCTTATATTAGTGCGCGTGCCGTCATCCTCTATCCAGACAACGACGGCCGAGCCGTCAGCGGCCATGGCTATCTTCGGTATTTCTACATTGCCGTAGTCAATCATCTTTCCCGTGCCCCACTTGGTGCCGTCAAAGGATCTGGCCCAGATCTCAATGACGCCGTCGTCGCCTTCCTGGCGCCAGACCGCGATGGCCGAGCCGTTATCGGCCATCGCTATCTGCTGGCGAGATGCATCCTGGGTGGTCGCTTCATCTTCAATCTTTTCTGCCATGCCCCAGGCCATGAGCGTTGGCGTGTGTGGGGTAGGAGGGGTAGGAGGGGTAGGTGGATTGTCGTCGCCTGAGGAGGCGTCCCCCGTATGCGGTGGTGTGGGTGGAGGAGGAGCCTTGTCGTCACCCGAGGAGCAGGCCCCTATAAAGATCAGAATAGCCAGAATAGCCAGAAAATTGAATAATCGCTTAGTATTAATCATGTAACACCCCGCAAAAAAATATTAGATACCGCTAAAATGCCCTACCGAAAATTGGGGACTGGCCTTGCCGTTTGCCCCCCGTCTTACGTTTATCCCGAGAAGGGCGCCTACACTCTTGATACAAAATGGGTCAGATGTGTAGGTGACCCCTTTCCCCCTTGCCTCTGATCCGGGTGGCATTATGAGATGCGACATCTCACATTCGTCTCACAAAACCAGGGATGGCCGAAAAAAACCGGTGGTTCCGCCCATTTTTTTTACCTGAACGTTGCGATTCAGGCCATGAACAAGCAGAAAATAGGGGACAGTCGAGCGGGAACCAGGAAGACCAGGTGGCAGGCGAAATGCATTTGATATTGAATCTCATGCCATGATGTTTTCTTCTTGCGTGCTTCCTGCCCCCAAAGCTCTGATAACACGGAAGATGGGTGCACTCGGTTCACCCGAAGGGTGAGAAACGTGAGTAGAAAACAGTAAATTACATTTTGCGGTTTTGAGAGGATAGATGCCTCCTGTTTCCGCGAAGGTCCAGAACGTATCCAGCCCAAAAGAGGCTTACACGTGTGATCAGCCGCATGGCGTTGGATGGGCTCCCAAGAATCTATCAGCGGCAAAAGAATCGCCGCGGGACGCTTGGAAACGTAAAAGACCAGAGTTGCCATGAAAGCTGAACCGTTGCGGCATTTTTCTGATATGGATAGCTTGAGTATGATGGGGCACTAACCCGGATATTTCACGAGTCGAGAACGGTGAATTACATTTTGCATTTTTGAAATGTCTATATTTTTCTCGGCAACAAGCTGTAATAACATATTATCTTCTTGCCCCGGTCGTTTTCTCATGAAATATTCGGGCTAAGCGAGGAGAAGGCCTGGGCTTGCGGCCATAATGATTGACTGTGAGGAGATGTGATGAAAATCGGTAGAAACGCACCTTGTCCCTGTGGCAGCGGAAAGAAGTACAAGAAGTGCTGTATGATGAAGAAGACGACGGAGAGCCTGACTCATTCCATCCTGATGCGCACCTCAAATGAGGTGATCCCGATTCTGCTGGAGTATGCCGGCCAACGCTATCATGAAGCGATTACCGAAGAACTCTGGCAAGAGTTCAGTGAAGGCATCGGAGAGGAGGCCCCCCTTGGGGAGTCTGCCTACACCACGATGTTTTTCAGGTGGATGGTTTTTTTGTGTGAGGCGGATGTCATATTAGATGAGTTGACCCAAGCCGATGATCATCCGGATGTGGACGAGGCCATGCCTTTTTCCATAGGCTCCGCCTTTCTCCAACGAAGGGGCAAATATCTCAACTCGCTTCAGAGGCGATACATCGAGGCAGCCCTTCAGGAACCGCTGACGTTCTGGCAGATCGAAGAGATCGTCTCCGGTACGCAGATACAGGTCCGGGATCTTTTGTTTGATCGGGTGTGTGTGATTACCGATCAATCGGCGGCAGAGTCGATGAACCCATGGGATATTTTCCTTGGCAACACCATGGCGCTTGATGGGGTGATCGCTTTGAATATCGCCGGCCCTTTTGCGTTGCCGGCTTACTGCAAAGCCGCCATCACAGAAGAGCTGGAGACGATCATTGATGCGTTGGAGGAGCTCTCCGATCTTTTTGCTTTTGATTATGAATTGATCGAGTTTTATGCCGCGATGGTCTCAAAGCTGTTCAATCCGGTGTTGCCTGAGATACAGAATATGGACGGCTCAGAGCTCATTTTCACCACCTCCTCGTATCGCTTTGATCCTGATCTGAGAGAGGAGATTCTCGCTGAGCTGACGGAGGTTGATCAATTCGAACGGGATAAGGACTCAGGGCCCTGCACGGCTACCTTTCTCTGGTTCGCAGCGCCCGATGAGCAGTCCCCTCTGGCAAAGGTGTTTAAGGGGCAACTGGAGGTTGGGGAAAAGATTCTGGAGGCAGAAACCAGCAGCACCGAGCGCGACGGCAGGCTGCGACATATGCTCACGGAATTGCTCGGTGATCGGATGATCCATGTGCAGACAAGCAGCAAACCTCTTGAGAAGGTACTGGGGGAACGAGAGCTCTCCTCACCGGAAGAACCTTCAGGTGACTTTCATCTGGATGTCCTCCCGTCCGAAGTTCTCAAGCAGCTTGAGGTCCATGTCGATAAGATGCACATGAACTGGGCAGATCAGGAGGTCCCGGCATTGGACGGCCAGACGCCCCGCCAGGCAGTCAAAACCAGCGAGGGGCGCAGAAAGGTCATCGACCTTCTCAACGAGTGGGAAAACACGAACGCGCGCACGGAAGATGTAAATAGCTTTGCCTTTGATATCGATAAATTGAGACGGGAGTTGGGGGTGCTGGAAGAGTAAAGGACGAGGGTAACTGTTCAGCTTGTGCCTCCGGCGGCCCTGCCGGGGGCTAAACGTTTGCCTGATTTTATAAAGACGGGTTTAACAAGCAGCTTTCAAGGTGGCTCACCTTGCCGCCGGAGGCATTGCTTTTTGTATGTTTTATTATTGTCTTGGTATGGTCATTTTCTCATGAAATATCCGGGGTAGCATGCTGATGCAGAGGAAAAGAGTATGATGAAGTGGGTAAAACATCTTTGGCCTTCGGTGACCCTTATACTTGTCGCATCCCTCATATTATTGATCTCAGATATAGATCGCAGGGAAGGTACCGGAAAAAATAGTAAGGTATATCCTGATAGTGTGGTGATCCAGGATGCCGCAACGTCAGTCATTGACTCCCCTGTGGCGGGTATCCGGTCGTTTCTTGAACTGCGTCTTGTCATGTACAGTGATACCAGTTTTGCTGAAGACTGCCGGAAGGGTCTGCTCGATGGCCTTAAAAAGGGAGGACTGATCGCAGAGCGTGATTTCAATGTCGTGGAGTATAATGCCCAGGGCGATATGAGTACGCTCTCCAGTATCATGACGGCCGTAAAATCGGAGCGGCCAGATCTGCTGATGGTGATTTCAACCCCAAGTTTGCAGGCGGCGCTTCGTCTCTCCGGAAAAGAAACGAAAATTGTTTTTACGGGTGTAGGGGACGGGGTCCAGGCCGGTGCTGGAACGTCTGAAACAGATCATCTCTCGAATGTGACGGGGATTACAACCCGTTCACCCTTTCAAGAGATGGCCAGGATGATCCATGAGACACTTCCCGGGGTTCAATCCGTGGGCACCCTGTTTACGCCGGCCGAAATCAACAGCGTGCTTTACAGGGACTGGTTTATGGACGCGCTTAAGGACTATGGCATTAAGCTTGTTGTGATTCCTGTGACGAACAGCTCTGAAATTTCCCAGGCCAGTGAAATCCTGTGTCGTCAACGGATCCAGGCGGTGGCTCAGATCGCTGATAATACAACCCGCCCGGGGTTTGGCCAGCTTGCCCGCCGTGCCCGTGATAATGGTTTGCCGGTTTATGTCTTTGACAGTGCTCAGATGAAGGATGGCGGTGTCCTCTGTTTGGCTCGTGACTATTATGATGCCGGGGTGGAAGGGGCTGAAAAAGCGATCCGGGTTTTGAAGGGGGAAAATCCAGGCACCATTCCTTTCAGCAACACGAAGTCTGAAAAATTGTTGCTTAATGTCGATTTGGCAAAAGAGTATAAATTGACCATGACGCCGGAACTGAAGGAAAAAGCGATTTCTTTTCCATTTCCGGTGACGCCTTAGCCCGAAGGGTGAGAAAATCAAAAAGAATACCGTTGATTACATTTTGCATTTTTGAAATGCCTATATTTTTCCGCGCAACCAACTGTAATGACATGTTATCAACCTGAAGCAACAGTTTTCTCATGAAATATTCGGGTTAGATAATGACAGGATAGACGATGCAGCTGACAGATTCAAAACATGGCCAATATCTGCTGATCCAGGCCGTGGGAAGGTTAGACGCCTCCTGGTCCGATCTTTTTTTAGAAAAGCTTTTAAAACATATACGGGAAGGGGAGCATCAGCTCCTTATCGATGCCTCCGGCATTAAATTCTTAAGTTCAGCCGGGATCCGGTCTTTGTTGATTGCTTACAAAGAATTAGTGAAGGTTGGCGGTGTGCTGCGGCTGGTTCGGTCCACGGCTTTTGTACGGGACACGCTGACCATCAGCGGCTTTGGGGAGTGGCTAAGCCCGGATTTTCCGGATGATTTTTTCGCAGCATCCTGTGAAAAACAGCCTGGGGTGAATACGGATCTGGAGCACTATGGTCTTGCAGATGACTCCGGGTTGACTCTGACACGGGTCGATGACTTGTTTGGGACAATAAATGCCGCTGCCGGCAGAGAGAAGAGACATTCTTTCGGGACAGATGATTTTGGCTTTGGGATTGGTGAAGCTTTTCAGGGGGCGGAATCAGGCAATACAGAAAAGATGGGAGAATTTTTAGCTGCTGCCGGCCATGTGGCGTTGCAGCCTCCAGATGAACGGGGTCGTCCAGATTATCTGATTGCGGAAAACAAGTACATTCCTGAGCTTAAATGCCGTCAGATGTTGAAATATTCAGGCGATATGTCTCATCTCTTTCGTTTTAAGCCGATTGATGAAAACCCTGTAAATGAGATGAGTAAGATTATTGATACGGTCTTTGACCTTACCGGAACCAATACAACAGGTTTTTTCATTATAGGTGAAATTGAAGGCCTTGTGGGCGCCTCCCTTATGCAGTCCGGGCTTATGCCCGACCCGGAGGATTTTATGGCCTGGCCGGCTGTTCGGGATCGGTTGAGCTTTTGTGGCGAACGGTCCTATGCCAACGAACAGGTCCTGGTGACAGGCATTGCTGCCCGGGGCGATCAAAAAGAAGAGTATACAGCATTGTATCCCATGCCGTCACGGCCGGATCTGGCAGTGCATATCCATGCGGCTGTTTTTCCTTATCAGCCGCTGCCTAACGGCTGTCTTGACCTTTGCTCCTCTGTCTCTCGCTTTTTCAGCGGGCCGCCGCCCCGGGCTGTTATGCATCTTATCGATGACAACCGGCCGGCCATCGGGCTGGGTGAAAGTGCGTTAATCCGCGGCGCCTGCTGGTGCGGACCTGTTCTCAATCCGGAGGTCTTGTTATGAGTCTTGTTATGGGTGCGTTTACCATGGGGTTGATCCTCAGCCTGCTCTCGCTTGGCATGCTGATTTCATTTCGAATGATACGTTTTACAGATATTACAGTGGACGGCTCCATTGCTCTCGGGGCTTCCCTGACGGCTGTTCTGCTAAGCAGCGGATGGAATCCCTGGCTGGCAACGCTGGCGGCTGTTGCGGCCGGGGCTTTTGCCGGAACAGTGACAGGCCTTTTGAATACCCGGTTTAAAATTCAGGAGCTGCTTGCAGGGATTCTGGTGATGACGGCCCTCTACTCCGTGAACTTAAGGGTGATGGGGCGCAGCAATATTCCGCTGCTGAATGTCCCGTCTGTCTCCAGTACCATGGAAAACGTCATTGCCTTTTTGTCTGGCGGTGCTGAAAAAATTAATGTCATGGGTTGGCTTGTGCCTGTTGTGGACCTGGCAAGCTTTTTAACAACACTCGTGATCTGCATCGTTATAGGCCTGCTTCTTTTTCGGTTTTTGCTGACTCATTTTGGTATGGGTCTGCGGGCTGCCGGGGATAATGCTCAAATGGTACGGGCTCAGGGACTCAATGATAAGACGATGATTGTTTTCAGTCTGGCCCTTGCAAACGGGCTTGTGGCCCTGTCCGGAGCACTCCTGGCGCAATACCAGGGTTTTGCCGATGTGCAGATGGGAATCGGTATGATGGTGTGGGGACTTGCCAGCATTATTATTGGTGAAGCACTGGTGGGTAAAGCGGGTTTGGGGCTTACCATCACCGGAACAATACTGGGAACCCTTCTTTTCAGGCTTTTAATTGCGATTGCATTAAGATGGGGCCTGAATCCCAATGATCTGAAAATGGTGACGGCCCTGTTTGTGTTTGCCGCCCTGGTCGCCCCTTCGTTCATTGTGGGGCTGAAAAAAAAGGTCACAGGAGGTGCTGGTTATGCTCAATCTTAACGGAATCCGAAAAACATTTTTACCGGATACGCCCAATGAAGTTTTGGCACTTCAGGGCGTGAGTCTCCATATTAAAGAGGGTAGCTTTACCGCTGTGATTGGCACCAACGGCTCAGGAAAAAGTACGCTCCTTAATGCCGTGGCCGGCACATTTGCGCCAGATATGGGTTCCATTCATTTGGACAAACAAGACGTGACCCGCTGGCCGGAATATCGGCGTGCGCAACTCATGGGAAGGGTTTTTCAGAACCCTTTTGCGGGCACTGCGCCGGGCATGACCATTGCCGAGAATATTGTTATCTCAATGCGACGGGGAAAATCCAGAGGCCTGGGAACGGCGGTCACTCAATCTGCCCGTGATGAAATTGGAGATAAGGTTCGAACGCTTAAAATGGGGCTGGAAGATCGTCTGAACAATCCCATTGGTACCTTGTCCGGTGGCCAAAGGCAGGCGCTGACACTTCTGATGGCCACATGGCTTCGTCCCAAGCTGCTGCTGTTGGATGAACACACCGCCGCCCTTGACCCCAAAAGCGCTGCTAAAATTGCGGAACTTACCAAGGATATTATAGAACGTGAAAAACTGACCGCTCTTATGGTGACTCACTCTATGCAGCAGGCAGTAGATCTTCCGGATCGTATTATTATGATGCACCGAGGCAATATTGTGGAAGATTTTCAGGATGAGCAGAAAACACGCATTCGTATTCCTGATCTTATGGCAGCCTTTGATCGTGTGGCCAAACGGGAGCTTTTTGACGAATCCGTTGCGCTGCTGCTGGCCCGGCAATATGGTTAATTTCGTAACTGTTCAGTTTCTGTGAGATCAAAATGGAATGGGGTAAGAAAAGGGGGCAAGGGGCACCCTTATGTGACGCAATACCGACGGTGTGGGAGATGTGAGGTAGGGTGTGCTTGCGCACCATGGATCAACCGCAACGGTCAAGAACACGCATGAACGGACACCCCTCAAGCCGTATAGGAAGCGCAAAAGACGTTTGATAGTGAATTTCATGTCTATGGAGCGCCTATCCCCTGGTCTCACGGGTCTTCTCGTCCATCTCTCTTTGGGCTCACCATGTTGCATATTCTGCAAGGCGTTCAGGATCAAATATCTCGAACTTATTCTTGGAGATCTTGCCGATAATATTCTCGTCGCGCAGTTGAGACAAAGCCCTCGATACAGTCATTAAGTGGAGGCCGAGAAAATTACCGATGTCCAATTGGCTGATTGTGATCGCATTTTCACTCTCATATAGTTGAAAAAGGATTTCAGCTACCCGTGTAATGGGCTTGTTATTGGAAAGGTTTGCCACGAAATGGCTAAGGTATATCCGTTTAAAAATGATGTACTGAGAGAGGTTGATCGATAATTCAGGATATGAACGAACAAAGTCGACATCCATGAATTGATTTGGAGGAAACGTATACACTTGGGTATCCGCCAGGAACTCGAAAGAAACACGGTCCTTGAGTTGAATCATGCAGCCGGCTTCATTACACAGAGAGTCATGTCCGACAAAATACAAAATACGCTTTTCGCCACTATCCAGGTAACAACTATAGCTGAGGCACCCTTCCTTTATCAGATAGACCCCATCGGCTGCCTGATCCACGACCTGCCCCTTGGTAAATGAATGCAATGTCGCCAAATGAACGATATCTTTCCAGCACGTATTCATCCCCTCAATAACGATGCTTACCTTTTGATTCTCTGAAAAATTGTAATTGTTTTCACCCATCATGCCCCCTTATGTCACCCTCCGATACGATAATCCAATCGAAACGGCACACCTGATAAATCCACAACGCTAATTTTCATAGGGTTCGCAGCCCCATGAATACATCGCCACAAGGACGACAGATCAACAGCAACTGATGGCGCGTTTGTTCGTTAGCTCACGGGGTGGCTGCCCCTTAAACTTTTTTGTCTTGAAACCAAGCAACAGCGCTGCCCAATGACGAAAATGGTCGATTTTCTGAATTCGGAGAGACCATTTTACGCTATCTGTAACGAAGAAACTCTTTGAACAACATAACAAATGTTATTTTTTTTCCCTATTGCTCCGGCTAAACTAACCCAAAAAAAATCTAACGGATCAGGTCCTCAGATCAATGGGACGTGCGAGAGCGCTGGCAAAATGGGTTGGTAAAACGTTAGCCCGTTAAATACCCGGGTTAGCCCAAAACTCGATAGACACATCTTTTTTGAGGTATGGCCCTGCCTCTGAGCAGAGCTTTTTCGACCAAAGAGATGATGGCTTTCACGTTCACATGGTTGGGGACTCTTTAGAAATATCCTCAAAATCACGTTTAGACGTAAGGAGTGAAAATATGGATTTAGATGCTTTGAAGGAAATGATTGAAACGAAGGTATATCATATTTCGCCAGATGTAGAAGTGCCTTTGCATGAACATCCAACTCAAGATGAAGTCTTTTATTGTGTAAAAGGGTCCGGTTTTGGGGTGCTGGAAGATGAAGAAATCGAGCTAAATCCGGGGGATGTGTTTGTTGCGCCTGCTGGGAAAATGCATTCAATCAAAAATGATGAGCCCATCGTATTGACCGCCCTGCTCATACCCGTAAACAGGATTGTTTGTCACTGTAAACAGGTACGTTATGCCGATATCAGGAAAGCTATGACCTGTGGTGCGCGCACAGTGGAGGAGATTCAAGAAATCACCGGCGCAGGAACAGGGTGCGGGAATTGTCTTGGGGATATTGAGCACATCTTATCGGTAGCCTGTGGGTGCAATAATGTGTCTATGGAGGATGCGGTGGCTGCGGTCAAGGGGGGAGCTGATACCGTTGAAAAGATGGAAGAGGCCACAGGAGCAGGAAATAATTGTGGGAAATGCAAGCTGCTGCTTCAAAATATTATCGATTTAAAAAGGTGATTACCCGGGATGGGGGATCATAGCCCGGCCGCCGGAGTCACCTGGTTCTGCAGCGCTTCGTTCAGGTAGCGCTGAATGTTTTCTACGGAGATCTCCATGAGGCGGCGTCTTGATTTTTGGGTGGCCCAGGCGATGTGGGGGGAGAATCAGGTGACAAATAAAATCAGAAATCAGAGTCGCATGGTGCCTGTCCCCTGGTTCTCTGTTATGACGGCCGAGTTTATTTTATTGTTAGCCATTAAACGAGATATTTCATATTCACCCAAATCTTCACTTCCGGTATTATAAAAAAAACTTACATCAAAATATGGGCGTACTAAACATGATAAAGTTGCGATTTCGGATTTGACCTCAACTTCGTAGAGCAAAGCGCATGGCGCCTGTCCCCCTGTCCCCTGGTTTCTTCTGAGAACTGATTAGTAACCATAATTTTTCACATTTTTTGGCAGATTAAACCTTTGCGTTCCCAGAAGTTTTTCATAGATTTATCGTTAGCAACTGCAACCGTGTTATATCCAATGACTGGATTTGGCCTAAAAACCCGGTTTATTGCTGCGAAATATTGCGTTACAAAATCCTGTCTGTCTTTCAGTAGAACTTTGTATTCACCAAAATTTGGGTCAAAAAAGTAAATGTGTTGTTTGGCATTAAACACTTTTCCTGATGATACATACCAGGCAACAGCGTGCCCGCTTTCATCAGGCCATCGGTAGTCCATCAGGAGAGATGTTTTTTTCGTATTTCTAAGGAGTTCACAAAATGCGATCCTACCGGTAAGGTTTGGTTTTACTTGTTCTCTATTTAGGTCAGACGTTTTCAGTTTAACTCCGATATAAGTTGCTGGAGCTGTATAGTTCGCCTCACCACCGCCTACCGCCCATAATTCACTTTGAAGCTTCTGGCGAAGAATGACCTTCGGGATAGTTGCCCTGATAGAGGTGATTCGATCCTGAGCTGACTCCTTGGAGTTGCTCATTTTAAGCTTCATCCATTGAAAACAGAGGGAAAGGCAGCAACCATTCATACCCTCATGTGTGTCGACGCTGCGTGGAGAGATACCAAAACCGATCGGCTTTGGCCTGGTCAAAACAGCCCTTATTTCATCTGCCTGATTAAAGGGTTCTGATTGATAGGCATTAAGTTGGTTCATTGTGACCTCCTAATTGCTGTTCAGCATAAAGCACCTATCCCCTGTTACCCTGTTATTGTTACCATAAACGGTCTTCTGGCCGGGATCTGTCCTGACCATCCGGGGAATACGAGGCATAGCGCGTCATCTCCTTGGTGTGTCATGTCAGAATTACGGGTGTGTTGATGAGATTTCAGAATGAATTTCTATTAAAAAAGGTAGGTTACTTTTCGAAAATGAGTGTCTCACAGATTGTCGTAGAGGTCAAGCGCATGGTGCCTGTCCCCTGGTCCCCCAAACCGGACGGCAGCAAGCGTCCCCTTGGGATACCAACGGTACTGGACAGGCTTATCCAACAATCGATTGCACAAGTTCTCTCAAAAATATTCGATCCGGGTTTTTCTGAGTACAGCTATGGGTTCAGGCCAGGCCGTTCTGGTCATCAGGCCGTCAGGGCAATGCAAAGAGATATTCGGGAAGGATACAACGTGGCAGTGGACATGGACTTATCCAAGTTCTTTGACAAAGTGGATCACGACATTCTTATGGTAC
>NZ_JAQYWB010000088.1 GCF_030145185.1 Desulfoluna sp.
GTTTGACTGCATCGAAACCACAAAGGTGCAGACTGTCATGGGCAACTATCGATGGTCCACCGAATCTGTGGCCAGAGATAGGCTGTTCTTAAAGTACTTGGGAGTGGCAACCGAATAGTGTGCGCTTTATATGACTTTCAGGGTATTATAAGGGCAAGTCCGAGCGGTCAAAGATTGTGACTGTTATTGTTGAACAGAAAGATAGTGAAAAAGTGAAAGAGCTTGCTGTGCTTTATTCTAAAAAATTTAAGCAGGAATCTGTCATGGTTGTTAAAATTCCGGTTTTAGAATGGAGCTTTATTGGCGCTGACTGGAAAAGGCAGGCTAATGAATAAGAAGCGATAGGGTGTGTTAACCTGGATATTTCATGAGAAAACAATCGGGGGTTAAGGAATAATTCGTAATTACAGTTCTTTGCAATAATATTTCCAGTTGTTTCAAAAATGCAAAATGTAATTCCCGGTATTCTGTCTTATTTTCTCACCCTTCGGGCGAGCCGGGTGCACTCATCTGCTGCGTTATCAGAGGCTTGAGGTAAACCATTACATCTGCAGCCCTGATGCCTTGCATATGAGCGCACCCAACTCGTGAAATATCCGGGTTCAGCCCCCATTCCAGATGTCATGGGGGCCTGAGGGTCATGATTTGTATTCCGTTCTCCCACCAACGGTTCCCTCGCAAGGGCATATACTGATAAAGAGATCCTGCACCATTGTTGTCAAGCACTCTTCTGGCTGGTGTCCTCTGCTGATAGGGGAGCAACATCGGAGGGCTGAGGGATGGGCCCTGCATTATTTCTGGGGTACACGATATGTTCTAAAAACATAACCACCAGAACACCCATGGCAAATCCATTGCCGATCAATGGTGTCAGCAAGGGGGGGAAGGCTGCCTTTATACTCACAGGTAAAAAGGACACAAGGATACTTACCATGATGGGGATCCCTATAATGAGTCCATCTTCAAATGAAAAGCCCTCCGTTCCAAAGGCCACCATCATTCCGGCGGCCAATTGAGAGCACATGATATAAAGTAAAATAGTCCCAACCACGACGGAGGGTACGTTCCAGGCAAAAGCAACCACTCCGGGTAAAAAGGCCAGGGTTAGCATCCCCAGGCTTGTGGGGATAAGGGTAAAACGCGACGCATTGCCGTTGGAGGCGATGATGCCCACGCTCATGGAAAAATTCACGGGTCCGATGACCCCAAAGAATCCGGCCAGCATATTGGACAGGCCGCTGAAAGAGATGCCGGCCGTCACCCGGCGTTTCATGTCGGGGGGATTGATGAGATGCCCCACCGCCTGGATAGATCCCAGATCGTTAATGGAAAGAGCAACAAAACAGATCAAAAAAGAGATAAGAAGTCCGGGATCCCATATGAAAGTCGTTGTAAAATCAGTAAAAAAAGTTGAGACATATCCGAATGAACCCCGGTCGGAACAGACCTCGGTAGGAACCAGGAGTACGTAGCAGATACTGCCGGCGATGATCGCCCAGACGATCATGGTGGATTTCCAGATCCCCGGCAATAACCGATCGGCCACAATCATGACCATAAAAAAAAGAAAGGCAAAGGCAAGGTTGATTAACCCGATTTGCGCAGAGGCACCCCTGAGTATTAAATTCAAAATGGTTGGGGTAATGGTCAGGGCGATCAGCATGAGGATCGTGGCCACGACGCGGGATGTAAAATAGCGGGAGATTCGCGAGAACAAGCCTGTGGCGTTCAGCAGCAGCTGAAACGCACCTCCTGCTGCAATGCAGGAGTATATGGCGTTGATATCGCGTCCGCTCCCCGCCAGAATAGCCACCAGAAGCACGGTGGCCGGGCCGGTGATGAGCGGCAACCTGTGACCCCAAAGCACCTGGAAAAAAAGTGACGCGCCCATGACAAAAAATAATTTTTGCATGTAGACCAGTTGTCGGCCGACGTCTGTGAAATGAAGCCCGGCCACGACCTTACCGATAATAATGACTGTCGCTATAGTGATAGCCAGCCATTGCAGGCCATAGATCAGGGTTTGTGCCAGGGGCGGCCACTCATCCAGGCCGTATGTGAGTTTACGTTGTTCCATGATGTCCTCCAAAAACAGTCACAATATAAAAAGATCAACTGATAAAAAAGTAGTGGCCTGGCCCGATAGCCCGGATATTTCATGGGAAAACAATCGGATCCAAGCAATATGTTATAATTACAGTGCTTTGAGGTAATATTTTCGATTTTTTCAAAAATGCAAAATGTAATCAACGGTATTCTGTTTGATTTTCTCACCCTTCGGGCGTTCCGGGTGCACTCATCTGCCGCGTTATCAGAGCTTTGAGGTAAATCGCTACATCTTCAGCTCTGATGCCTTGCATATGAGCGCACCCAACTCGTGAAATATCCGGGATAGGGTGGGAAAGGCGAGTAGAAAAGGGCGAATGATATTTTTCATGTTTGAAATATCTATATTTTTCTTTGTAATTCACCGTAATCACTGGGTCATTGCCATGGCCTGGTCGTTTTCTCATGAACTGTCCAGGCTAAAATATGAATCGGGATGAATGCTTGCTATATCCCGAGAAAAGAAATAATCATTTTGTTATACAAAGTAATATTAACCCGGCAACTAACTATGCAAGCTATCAGTGGAAGAGATGTCAGCGTTGTCGGGGTGATCGTGCCCCTCGAAATTCATGCCTTTAACCGCCGGGTTAATAATAATGAATATACCTCTTTTGAGAGCATGAAAAGAGAAAACAATTATTCTAAAGTATTCCTCATCGTTAAAGGAACAAGCGCTTTATCTCTGGATATTTCACGGGACAAGCGCACTCATATTCAGGGCATCAGAGCCACGGATTCAGTGGTTTACCTCAATACTCTGTTAACGCTGCAGATGAGCGCACCCAACTCGTGAAATATCCGGGCTAAGGTGGCACACCTTGTTGCCGGAGGCTTTTATTGGAGCTGAATAGATGTTGCAAGGATCCCTTGTATTTTTCGGAGATTCTGTTATTCGCTATATTTCCTTGTAATACAGGCAGATATCTTTATTTTGTTGTGGCTTATTGCGAGCTATTCGGGACAGGGTAGAGGTGACGGCAGGCAAGATGCGTGTTTACAGTCTGTCCTCTTCCTGAATTCTATCGAATTATAGCAATTTCACGCTGTGAGTCCTTTTTGCTCAAGTCTTGCCTTCGAAGGACGATGGGTGTATTTGTATATGCTGGTTTCTCATGCAAAACCGATATGATTGGAGAGACCACTAAAATGATGGCGAGGCAGCAGGAAATAATGAAAGAATCAGGACATTACGACCCAGCCATCCACATGCTCAGGGAGAAGGAAATAAAGCGGCTTCTCCTCCTGGATGGGAAAAAAAGAAGAAATCTGTGGGTGGAAGCACAGGGGGGGCATGGAAAATCGGTTTTTGTCTCCCAGTATCTTAACTATATCGATGCGGATTTTGTTTGGTATTCGATGACCGAAGCGGATGCCGATCCCATCACGTTTATCCGGGGTATCGCTCTCTGTCTGGCCGAGTTTTCCGACCATTTTTCAGAAACGCTTGTGACCCGAAGGATCGAGTGTGGGGAGATCTCACCGGACAACCTCGATTTTGCCGCAGACCTCATCAGTTTGGAGTTGAAGAAACTGCCGCCTAAGCGGCGTCCCTATATCGTCCTGGACGATCTGCACAACGTGTCGGCATCCCCCGTTCTTCTGGGTTTCCTCGGGAAACTCTGCGGAGCGTTAAAAAAAATTATTCCCTTTGCCTGTATTACTCGAAATCGGGTCGGAACCGATCTCGAGGCCTTTCGAGACCTGCTTCACCCCATCGTCATCGGGTACGACTTTCTTGCCATGGATATCGAGGAAACCGCCTGCCTTTTCAGGGAACATTTTTCCGTGGATCTCGATGAAAAGGCCCTTTCCCTCCTGATGAAAAGAACGGAGGGGTGGATGATGGGTATCCTCTCCCATGCATTGCATTATAGCTGCCATAAAGAGTCTGTTTCTTTTTCACCGGAAGATGCTCTCGTGGACAGCATGGCGGGTCATCTCGGTTTTTTTTTTCAGGAAGAGATTTTTGATGGGATCTCCAAAAACCTTTTGCCCGATCTGATGCGGCTGGCCCTTGTGGAGAACATCCCTCTTTCCCTGGCCATGGAGATGACCGGTAACCCGAAGATTGGAGAGGCGCTTGAAGCCCTTTGCGCTTCAAATTATTTTACCCGCCAGGACCGGAAACACACCGGGGTTTACCACTTCCACCACCTTTTCCGAGAATACCTTCGAAATGAGGCAGAGAAAAATCTGCCCCCAGAGATTCTCCGCGAAGCCCTGTGCTGCGCTGCCGACTTTTATCTCAGATTCGATGAGCTTGAAACCGCTCTGGGTCTTTGCGTGAAAGCGGAGAACTTATCTAAATTTCAGGATATATTAAAAGATGCAGGCGCCCGGATGCTCTCGGAGAACCGGATCATTACCCTGACGGCGTTTCTCTCCAGAATTTCCGATAAAGTGGCCGATCAGTACCCCTGGATTTCTCTGTACCAGGGGGTTGTCTGTCTGGATACCCGTCCGTCCGAGGCCCTTTCTTATCTGCTTTCCGCACGGGATCGTTTTGTCTCTTCGGGGGATGAGCAGGGGGAGCTTCTCGCCTTGGCCCATATAATCCACTACTACGCAACCATTGACGCGCAATTCAAGAGAGGAAGAGGGTTTCTTCTACGGGCCGAGAGACTCTTTGAGGCCCACGGTACGGAACTTTCCGTTTACTGCCGCATTCAGGCCCTGATCTTTCTGGCCATTGGCAGCGAGCTTTTCATGGAAGAGCTTGAAACGGCCCGGTCTTACACCGGCCAGGCCCTGGCCCTGGCACAACGCCATGGCCTCACCAATTTTATGGCTGAGGCTCGGCTGAATCGCGGTTTTCTCTGTATGTTCCAGTGTGATTACAAGGGTTTTTACCAGGAGATGGAAATACTTCATCCCTTTCGCCTGAACCCGGGGATCTCTGCCCATACCCGAATGATGATTCTTCTGGCCATGCTGAATCTTCTCGAAGAGGATGGTGACTTCTTTACCTACCGCTTCTACAGGGACCGGTTGGACCGGGAGGTCGGGGACAATCTCCTTCAGCAGAGCATCCTCTCTCCCTTTCTTTCGGTCTGGGATACCGACGCGGCCATTGCCGAAGGGAATGAGGAGGAGGCCTGGCGTATCACCCAGGAGATGGTGGGCTCAGGCCGCATAGACCAAAGCCCGCATTTTTACAGCCAGATCCACCAGTACCAGGCCTTTCTATGCGGCCGGAGACATGATGCTGCCGGTGTCCGGGCGAATGCAGAAAAAGCGCTTTCCATGCGAGATCAGGTGGAATACACGCCGCTTTATGTTCTCTGTCACACCAGCATCGGCATGGCTTTGGGGTTCTGCGGTCAACAGGATGCGGCCATCACCCATCTGGCCGAAGGGATACGCCTTTCCGTCAGATGCAATGAGACCTATATTCGCACTTCGGCCCATATCCATCGTGCCCGGATCCTTGAGGACAGCGGAAAAGAGTACAGAGACGACCTGGAGACGGCGGTCCAGCTCCTCAGGGAGAACAGGCATTGCCACCTGGCCCTGTGGGTGCCGGATGTGATGCGGCGCTTTTTGCATACCGCAATCATCCATGATATCCATCCGGAGTTCTGCAGAGAGCTGGCCCTTGCGCGCCTGGGGCTGGCTTTTACAGGGCATGGGGACCCCATACCGGCCCTTTTCATCGACACCTTGGGGGATTCGATGCTTCGCATTGAAGGCAAAAAGATCGCGGGCCATGCCGATTTAACCCAAAAACAGCAGGCGCTTTTTTCCATTCTGCTCTCCGTTCCCGGTAAAAGCATCTCCGTGGAAAAACTCCAGACCCTTCTCTGGCCGGAGAGCTCACCAGCCAAGGGCCGCTCCAGTTTCGATTCCATGCTTTCCCGATTTCGAAAAACCGTGGACACCCACCTCTACCCGGGTAGCTCCCATCACTATTTCCCCCTGAAGAACGGGACACTCTCCCTCACCGGCTGTCGTGTGGACGCAGACCGGTTCATCGCTCACGCGGAGGAGGGGAGGGCCAGGCATGCCAGGGGTGAGTTCTGGCAGGCGGCCAACGCTTTCCGAAAGGCGCTCACCCTCTACCGGGGGGAATATCTCCCCGGCATGGCCCTGGACCATTTCGCCGTTTCTTTAAAAGAGCACCGGCTCGTGCCTCTTTTGGAATCCTGCCTCAACTTGTGGTGCGATATTTTCCAAAGGGAGGGGGACGGCTACCCCGAGGACCTGGACCTCATCGAGTCCCGTCTCACCCGGGAAATCTGCCGGGAACCCATCTGTGAGACGTTAAAGGAGTTCTACAGGCGCCGGGGAAACATCCGGGGGGCCAAACGGATGGCGATGTATCTCCATCCGTAAGTTGGGAACGCGGGGCACCGGGATGTTATTTCCACTCGTAGATAAAGGTGGAAAACAACGAATCCGGATTGCCGTCCTGCCCTTTGGCATATTTTTTGGCTTCTAGGAGATAGCCCTCTTCGTCGAAGTCGAATGCCTCGTACATAAAAGGACTCTCTATCCGGGTGCACCGACCCCTTAGAAGACCGCAGGGGTCCACCTTAGATCGATGTAATGCACTATCCAACGCCATCAAATAGTTAGGGCGTAGAACTGTTTCGCCCCAAGCTTGCCCTTCCCAGCCTGCGGGGTCCGGCTGAGAAAAGGTGAAAACACTTACCCGGGGTGTCTGCCCTTTGAGAGTCATGGTGCGCTTCAAAACGGAGTCGGATTCCCACTCGTAGGTAAAGGTTTGCGTCCCGCTATCGGTCTGATAAAAGTCACCGGCCTCTGTGTAGGTGTATGTCCAAATTCGACTCGGGTGCTCCGGATCATCGGCGCTGGCGACCTGGACCCTTGTGGGTTTTCCCGAGGCATCGTAGGCCCAGGTCTCGATCTCCTCGAGGCCAACCCCTAAATCGGAGCGGTTGATTTTTATGAGCCGTCCATTCTCATCATATTCCATCACAGCACCAAACTGGCCACCATCGAGTCGGTTTGGCCTGCCGGAATCGTCATACGAAATGGTTGTTGATCCCCCATCCCACTGGCCATCGGTCCCTTCGTCCATGCGGATAATCCTGCCTGTGTCGTCATAAATGAACCGCTGGTCATCTTCTTCAGCAGCATGCTTAATAATACATTCAAGAAGACCGCTGTCCTCATCGTACGTGTAGGACGCATAGGTCACCAACTCTTCCGAGCCTGGGCTTTTTTCAAAAATGGTCGTAAGTTTTTTCATGGGATCCCACGTTGATGCATTGGGGCCCTCTGGGGTGGCCGTTGGATCGGTGGAATTCGATCCGCCACAGGCCGTGATAAAAAAGATAAGCGTGATGACCGGAATCATCCGGAAAAGATATTTGTAAGTCATACTGCCTCCTAAAAAAAGTGATACGTAAACGTTTCTGGAGGCATCTTAAAACGCGGCATCGCACATCTATCTCACAAAATCGAAAGATGGCCGGGAAAAGGGGTGGGTGCTTATTTTTTCGCACCTCATCGGCTTTGTTGTGCGGTGCGGCCCTTTGGCCTGTCTGTTAAACCCGGCTTTATAAAATCAGGCAAAAAATTTAGCCCCCGGCAGGACCGCCGGAGGCTCTTTCGTTATGATGGGCTGAATCGTGATTGTGTCACATATCCAGACGCAACCACGTGGTGCTACTCTCTTGAGACAGCGCGACAGACATTTAAAGAGTAGCCATTTGCCGTATACACGTAACCGTCCAACACCGTGATGCCCTCGACCACACCCGATAGAGCTATGGAGCCGACACGCTCGGGCTTGGTCGGATCGCCCACATCAATCACCTGAAGACCGAAAGACCCATCCGTCACGTAGGCCGTATCGTCCCGAATCGTGACATGAAAGGCACCGCCAAGCATATCCACGCTACCGAGAATTTGGGGATGGGTCGGAACCCTCACATCGATCACCTGAAGATCGCCACTCCCATCCGCCACGTAGGCCGTGTCGTCCAGAACCGTGACATCACAGGCACGGCCCGGCAAATCCACGCTGCCGGCAAGCTTGGGGTTAGTCGGATCGCTCACATCGATCACCTGAAGACCGCAAGACCCATCCGCCACGTAGGCCGTATCGTCCAAAACCGTGACGCCAAGGGCATGACCCGGCGTAGCAACGCTGCCGACAAGGGTGGGATGGGCCGGATCGCTCACATCGATCACCTGAAGACATCTGTAATCCGCCACGTAGGCCGTACTGCCCAAAACCGTGACGTCAAAGGCTCCGCACGGTGTATCCACGTTGCCGAGGATCTGGGGATTGGCCGGATCCCTCACATCGATCACCTGAAGACCGGCATCCTTATCCGCCACGTAGGCCGTGCCGTCCAGAACCGCGACGCTCTGGGCAACGCCCGGCGTATCTACGCTGCCGACAAGGGTGGGATTCGCCGGATCGCTCACATCGATCACCTGAAGACCGGCATCCTCTTCCGCCACGTAGGCCGTGCCGTCCAAAACCGTAACGCCACAGGCCCAACCCGGCGTATCCACGCTACCGACAAGCTCGGGAGGGGCCAGGTGGTTCACATCGATCACTTCAAGACCGTGAGGCCCATCCGCCACGTAGGCTATGCCGTCCAAAACCGTGACGTCAAAGGCCTGGCCCGCCGTATCAACGCAGCCGACAAGCGTGGGATGGGCCGGATGGCTCACATCGATCACCTGAAGACCGAAGTCCACATCCGCCATGTAGGCCGTACTGCCCAAAACCATCACGTTAGCGGCATGGCCATGTTTTTCCAGTGTATCCACGCTGCCGAGAGTCTGGGGATGGGCCGGATCCCCCACATCGATCACCTGAAGACCGGAGTTCCCATCTGCCACGTAGGCTGTGCCGTTCAAAACCGTAACGCCACAGGCAGAGTCCGGCGTGTCCACGCTGCCAAGAATCGTGGGCCTGGACGGATCTCTCACATCGATCACCTGAAGGCCAGCCATCCCATCCGCCACGTAGGCCGTGCCGTTCAACACCATGACATTAAAGGCAGAACCCGGCGTGTCCACGCTGCCAAGAAGTTGGGGGTGGGCCGGATCCTTCACATCGATCACCTGAAGACCGGCATCCCCATCTGCCACGTAAACCTTACCGTTTAAAGCCGTGACGCCAGAGGCATAATCTTGCGTATCTACGCTGCCGATGATCTTGGGACTGGCCGGATGGCTTACATCGATCACCTGAAGACCGAAGTCCCCATCCGCCACGTAGGCTGTGCCGTCCAAAACCGTTACACCGCTGGCCGAGCCCGGCGTATCCACGCTGCCGATAATCGTGGGCCTGGCCGGATGGCTTACATCGATCACCTGAAGGCCGGCATCCTCATCCGCCACGTAGGCTGTGCCGTCCAAAACCGTGACACTGCCGGCCCAGCCCGGGGTATCCACGCTACCGAAAAGATGTTTCTGCACTTTCGCTACGAGCACTCCAAGAGACAGAGGTTCGTTCCCATGCACCGCCGTGGTGCACTCTTGAAAAAAAGACCAGTCTCCTGACAGCTTTTCCTTGCCGGTTACCGGCTCCCAGAGCATCACATCGGCCATATCCCTGTCGCCATCACCGTCGATGTCTTCAGACAGCATTGTCGTGACGTACTGGCGTATCAGCTCTTTGGTTGCCGATTCGGGGTAGCCCGCTTTGATCATGTACGCAACTTTTTGGTAGATCACTTCAGAAAGTATGGTGACCGAGTAGTCCCCGGCCTGGATCTGGCTTTTCGTTGCCACCAGGTGAATTGTGCCCTTGTTTGCCACCGGGGCGATGTCCCCGATGACCCCGTTATCATCGGGATCGATATCCGTCCCCCCCGTGATGGCGATGATGTACAATTCATTGTCCTGCAAAATATTGTTTGGAATTTCAAACAAACCTGCGTCAGACAAGGTGCCTGAGTCCGAGGTGGTGGTGGAAAAAATCGATGTATTCGGCTCGCTATACGCGTAGACATCGACGCCCGCCGCAACCAGGGGGCCCAGCAGCGCTTTTCCCGTGGATGGCTCGGTCGGGTCATCACTGTGACCGCCACCGCCACCACATCCGGTCAAAAAAAGCGAAGAGACCAGAACCAAAATTAACAGAGTTTTCAGAAAAATACGTTTCATCATATGTCCTTTTTGATGCATGTCCTGATTTTCTATTCCATCCGAGCCATATCCACGACTCCACACCGTTGACCTGCCATTGCCTCTCTTTTTCTTTTTAAAAAAAGAGTCACTCTTCAGCTCCCATAAAAAACTGCCGGCGGCAGGGTGTGCCAGCTTGTGTCCCTGAATGAGTGATCGGTCAATGATCTGGGAGGCATTGTAAAACGGGGCATCTCACATTTTTCTCACAAATGAAGGGAGGGCTGAAAAAAACCGGTGACTCTGCTCATTTTTTTCATTATCTGAACCTAACGATTCAACCTATGAATAAGGGCCTCCGGGGGCAAGGAGTGACGCGTCACCGCTGGTGTGGGGGATGTAAGGTAGGGTGCGCTTGCGCACCGTCGAAGCGCCTGACCGATCATCGAAGCCGATGAGGTCGGTGGCCCATACACGGTTTAATCATGGCGAAGGATTTTATTTTCCCTGGCATATGATGTGCTATCACACCCGGTGTGCTTGGTCTTTCTGCCTCGCCCTGTGGTGCGACCTTTTCCAAAGGGAGGGGGGCGGCTACCCCGTGGACCTGGATCTCATCGAGTCCCGCCTCACCCGTGAGATCTGCCGGGAGCCTGTCTGCGAATAAGTGAAGGCATTCTGCAGGCACCGGGGAAACAATTGGGGGGTCAAACGGATGGAGGTGTCCCTCCATCCGAAAATTTTTCACCTTACCGGGCCTGTTATTGGTTAAAAGAAAAGCCCCGACATGTCACTTCCACTCGTAGACCATGGTGGCAACCAGCACATCCGGATGGCCTTCGGGACCATTTTTGTATTGCCTGGACTCCACGGGATAGCCTTCTGCGTCGAAGTCGAATTCCATATAACCTTCGTCATTTTCTACCTGGGAATAAAGCCCCCTGCGGATGCCGAAGGGATCCATCCTCTGAGACCCACTGATTAAGTGGCGCAGGTCCGTATAATACCGGGGCATGAAGACGATCCCTTTGTCTAAATCCCCTAATGTCTCCCAGGCAACGGGGGTGTCGGAAAAGCTCAAGTTCTCGACGCTTTCCGTTCCGTTCGTACTATGGGTTACCTTCAAGTCGGTATCGGATTCCCACTGGTAGGTAAAGGAGTGAAAACCTATCACGGCCTGATAAAATTCACCGGTCTTTGTATAGGTGTAAGCCATGGTCATGACTGGACTGTTCGGATCATGGGCGTCGGCTACACTGATCTCTACGAGCTTTCCCGCATCGTACGTCCAGGTATCGATAGACATGGGGGTGTCCCCATCCATATGGGTGACCTTTATTATCCGATCCTTAGCGTCATATTTTATTTCAACGGCTTCTTTTGGCCCATCGAAGCGGGTTATTCTTCCAGATTCGTCATATTCCCGGGTGGATGAAAAGGTGGTCATGTTTGGATCCTGAGGAATTATGTCTTCTCGGATGATCCGGCCCTTATCATCGTAATCCAGGCGGAGTTCTGACCCTGTTTTGGAAAAACTTTTAAGAAGCCCGCTGTCTTCATCGTACGTGTAGGAAGCAACGGTGGACAACGGTTCGTCGGGGTCTGCCATTTTTTGGGAAATGGTGATGAGTTTTTTTTCGGGATCCTCTGGTGGTGCCGTTGGATCGGTAGAACCCGAACCGCCACAGGCCGTGGTGAGAAAGATGAGAGCGATGACCGGAATCAACCGGAAAAGATGTTGGTTATACATGCAGCCTCCTGAGATAGTGATACGTCAATGTTCTGTGACGCTTTATAAAACAGGACATCTCACATTCTTCTCACAAAACCAGGGATGGCCGAAAAAAACCGGTGGTTTTAGCTCTTTTTTTACCATGACCTGAAATAACCCAGGGTCCGTTTACAGGATGGAGAACTTTCCGGCCACGCAATTCAAGGCGTGCTATCGGTTTTGACGGCAAAGGGTGCGTGATCGTCCGCGTGGGGGGGGGTATTTTTTCTGTTGAAACCACGATAAAAACATTACAATTACCGCTGGTTGGTTTGATGGATTTTAGCCCTGCCATGAACAGCAACCCTTCAGGGAGGTTCCAAGGATGAATGTACCGGATGTAAGCCGTATCATCGATGTGATGAAAGCAAAATCATACAAGGTATTCGAAAATTCGTCTGGGTATGACCTTAACCTTGTGGGAATCCGCAGCACAGACACCCGCGCCAACACCTTCAACGACTGGGTCACCGTGTTTTATCGATTTGACGGGACGTGGATCGGTTTTGCCTTCCCGGCGACCACCGACCCCGGTACCTATTACAGGGAAAATCCCATGAACGTGCGTGGCACCGCCATCATGAAGCCCGGCCAGTACCGGGGCGCATATAAGGTCGGCAGGCACAGGGGGTATAAAGCGCTTCAGCAGAAAGGCCCCGTTACCGTTTTTCGGGATATGGATTTGAATGAGACCATCGACACCACAGGGACTAAGGAAGACACCGGGCTGTACGCCGTGAATATTCACAAGGCCAACGCGTATCGCCCCAGTGTTCAGGTGGGGAAGTGGAGCGCCGGTTGCCAAGTGGTTCAGGATCCCGATCACTTTGCGTTTCTTCTTAAACTATGTGGAAATGGAGCAGACCGGTATGGGAATTCATTCACCTACACACTGCTCGAAGAGGTTGATTTTCTGTGACTATTTACCTTTATCCCTGGACGCCATCTCAAGGGCAAGGGGCCAGCAGACCGCCCGTGTTAAATCATCGTGCAGACTATCCGGTCATGTTGGTACAGATAAATAGAGAGCGGGCATGATTCCATGGAATCATGCCCGCTTTTTTGCTTTTGATGGGATCTTATCGGGCCAGAGCTTTTGCTTCAGGCACCCCGGCTTTTTGGGAAGGAAAGGGGGGCACCTTGTATGGCCCTTGGGCTGGTGCTACTGAAGCCAGGTCTTGACCCGGTTTGGGTGTGCAGCCACCCATTTTTTTGCGTTTTCATAGACATCGGTATCTTCCACGGTGTTCATGGCCATGACCTCACCGATCTCGGCTGCGCTCCACTTGAAGTTGTCCAGAACCCGGTAGACCTTGGGGTGATCGGTTTTCAGGCCCTTGCGTACGAAGGTGTTGATGGTCTCTGACTCGCCGAATACCTTATCCGGATCTTTGAGAAATTTCAGGTCGAACTTGGCGAATTTCCAGTGGGGGACCCAGCCAGTCACGGCGATCCACTCTTTCTTGCGGTAGCGGTTGGCCAGGGATGCGGTCATGCCAGCGCCGCTGGAGGAGACCAGCTCAATTTTAGAGAGGCCGTAATGTTCGAGGGCCTCTTCAGCTTTGATCATGACGCCGGCTCCGGGATCGATGCCGATGATTTCCTCGTCAAATTTTTTGGCGTTGGCGTTCATCTCGGCGATGGAGTCGATGGTGACATAGGTGGGGACGATGAGTCCGATTTTTGCCCCTTCAAAGTTGGGACCGAGGTCTTCGATTTTCCCTTGATAGCGTTTGATCATGTCCCCGTGGGTGATGGGGAGCCAAGATGTGGTCAGTGCATCCTGGTCGCCTGCGGCCAGAGCTGCGTACATGGCGGGTGCTGAGACGGGGGTTAGCTCCACCTCATAGCCCAGGTTCTCTTCGATGACGGCTTTCATTACATTGGAGCTGGCCGTGGCGCAGGCCCATTCCACGTAAACGATCTTGATTTTTTCCTTGGCCATGGCCGGAGTTGCGAGCATGGCGGCAACAGCCAGGGCGAGACACAGAGACGCGATACGGCGAATCATGAATTTCCTCCTTCAGGTTTTTTGTTTTTGGTCCCAAACTGCTGGAGAATGCGGTCCAGGAGCATGGCGATTATGACAATTCCGAGTCCTGCTTCAAAGCCCTTGCCGGGCTGGAGTCGCTGGATGGCCTTCCACACCTCGCCCCCGAGTCCTTTGGCACCGATCATGGCGGCGACGACCACCATGGAGAGGGCCAGCATCACCGTTTGGTTTACGCCTGCCATAATGGTGGGCGTGGCCAGGGGAAGCTGCAGCTTAAAAAGTTTCTGTTGCGGGGAGGACCCGAAGGCGTCCGCCGCTTCAATGAGTTCCTCCGGTACCTGGCGGATTCCCAGGCAGGTCAGGCGAATGGCTGGCGGCACGGAGAAGATCACAGTGGAGAAGATGGCCGACACCTTGCCCAGCCCGAAAAAAGGGATGGCGGGGATGAGGTAGACGAAGGCCGGCATGGTCTGCATAAAATCAAGGATCGGCATGACCAGGCGGTAGGCGGTCCGGTTGAGGGCCGCCAGGATTCCCATGGGGATGGCGATGAGGATCGAGACCAGGGTAGCGATAACGACCAGAGCCAGGGTGCTGATGGTGGCTTTCCACAGGCCCATGTTCACGATAAGGGCAAGGCCCAGGATTGCCAGGATCCCAACGGACCGTTTTCTGGTGATGCCGAAGGCCAGGGCGCCGATGCAGAGGATGAACAGCCAGGGGGGGAGGAACATCATTCCGTCGACCAAAATATCAATGAACGCTTCCATGATATCTGAGAATATATTGGTGGCGGCTGAACAGTTCTCGACGAGAAAATCGATGATCGCCTCGATGGCTTTACCTATGGGAATTCGCGGAATATCAAATTGGAGCACATCTGCCTCCTTCGGCAAGGGCGGCCAGCAGTGTGCCCCGAACGATCACGCCGGCAAGTTTTCCCGTCTCTGTGACCACGGCGAGAGGGTAGGGGAGGTCCTTCAGAATCTCAAAAAGATCTGAGGCGGGGGCGTCGGGGCTGACCGTCGTGAGCTCCCGCTGGAGAATGTCCTCCAGGTTCTGGTCTCCCCGTTCTGCGGCCTCTTTGGCGTCGGCTGCAGAGATGATGCCGAGAAGAGAGTGGTCCCGCTGGGTGACAAAGAGGCTGGAGATTCCCTCGTTTTTCATTTTTCGCAAGGCGGCGCGAGGGCCGTCGTTGCGGACATGGCCCACGGCGAAGGGGCGTTTCATCACGGATTCCGCTGTGAGCACCTTGGTGATGTCCACGTCTTCGACAAACTTTTCTACGTAACGGGTGGCCGGCTCCATAAGAATCTGATCGGGCGTTCCCACCTGCACCACCTTGCCGTCTTTCATCAGCACAATGCGATCGCCTATTTTCAAAGCTTCGTCCAGGTCGTGGCTGATGAACACAATGGTTTTTTGAAGCCGGTCCTGCAGGTCGAGGAGTTCATCCTGCATATCCCGTCGGATCAGGGGGTCCAGGGCGCTGAATGCCTCGTCCATGAGGAGAATATCCGGGTCTACGGCCAGGGCCCGGGCGAGGCCGACACGCTGTTGCATCCCCCCGGACAGTTGAGATGGATAACTCTCCTCCCACCCGGATAGTCCCACTTGCTCCAGGACATCATAGGCGCGTTTCAGACGGGTCTCTTTGTCCACGCCCTGGATTTCTAACCCGTACGCGGCGTTTTCAGCCACCGTGCAGTGGGGAAACAGGGCAAAATTCTGGAAAACCATTCCGAATTTTTGTTGCCTTATTTTCAGGAGCTCTGCGTTGCTGACCTTGGCAATATCGACACCATCGACGAGGATGGAACCCGCCGTGGGATTTATGAGCCGATTCAGGCAGCGTACCAGCGTAGATTTGCCGCTGCCGGACAGTCCCATGATCACAATTATTTCTCCGGCTTTGACGTCGAAGGTGACGCCGCCGACTCCGACTCCGTGGCCGGTTTTGCTCAGTATCTCATCCTTCTCAGCTCCATTGCGGAGCATTTTCAACGCACCTTGCGGAGAAGATCCGAAGATTTTTACAAGATCTCGTACTTCAATTTTTGTCATGTAACCTCGCTTCTTTTTTATTCAAACTGGCAGCTACCATAGCTGTTGAAATGTGTGATGTCAAATTCCTCAAGAGATTAATCATCAGTAATTACCTTGAATATGGATGTGATCGAATGATATTTTGCGTTGTTATATTTATTTTAAGGTTATCTTTAAGTAATATGAGTTTTTGATTTAGAAATACAAAACTATTTCAAAAATTTATGGTGGATATTATAGGTTTAATGTGAATTCATAGTGACGTTGTTATTTGTTTATAATAGAAAATAGATTAGCTATATTAACGCCAATTTTAAATTAAAAATTCTCTATCAAATTGTAAGAAAAGTATCCTTTATTGCTGAAAGGATAAAGGAATATTGTAAGATAATATTTAGATTAATTGTGAATGGAAGGGGCTTTTTAATGAAGAAAATCATTCTTGCCGTTCTGGTCTGTGTTGCCGTGTATGGGTTCATTCAGTCCCCCCTGTTTGTGACGGTCAAATCAACGTTCCAGACAGACAAGGTTGTTGAACAATCAAACAGCGATCGGGTCTTGGAACATGCTTTTAAACGTCAGCTCAGTGATATTCAGGTGGGTGGCTCTGGAAAGGTTATCAAGCTGTTACGGGATGATACCCAGGGGAGTCGGCACCAGAAATTTATTGTGAAGCTGGCATCGGGTCAAACCATTCTGATTGCACACAATATCGATCTTGCTCCAAGGATCCATTCTCTATCGGTGGGTGACCCTGTAAATTTTTATGGGGAATACGAGTGGAATGTGAGAGGTGGCGTGGTGCATTGGACGCATCATGACCCAGGCGGTCGACATGAAGGTGGCTGGATCAATCATGGAGGGACGTTGTACGAGTAACGGGGGGCGAGCCGAGTGCACCCATCTTCTGCGTTATCAGAGCTTTGAGGTAAACCACTACATCTACAGCTCTGAATCCTTGAGTATGGGTGCACTCGACTCGTGAAATATCCGGGTTGAGGGTTTAATTTTTGATCAAGAGATGGGTGATATCCCCGGTAAACTGAGTCTTCATGATGTCGGTTTCATAACTCCGGGTTGCTGCGGCGGCGAGTTTTTTGAAATCGATGATGGCCAGATCGGGGCTGTCAAGGGTCTGGAAGTAAATTTTCCGGGTCTGGATGTCCGTGATGAGGGTCCACTGTGTGCATCCGTGGATAAACCGGGGCGGAATCGACACGGATTTGATGAGGGAAAGGCCGTAGTGTATGGCCTCGGTTTCGGACTGAGGTGGTTCCAGGTGCTGGCGGTAATAGGCGGCCCGCACAAAGCGGTCATTGGATTCCTGGGTTCCGGGGATGGGGGCGGTGCCACCGAACCCACTGTAGTGTTTGATGAGCTCAGTGGCGTTTTCATAATCGGTGTTGGTCAGTACAGGAAGGCAGGGGTGGTCGGTTATTTTCAGGGCACCGTCCATAAATTCAAGGATGGCGCTGTGGCCTGTGCTGTCGTGGAGATAAAGGTGGAGCATGATGTTAAATTCCCGGGACGGGGTGTTGGTGACCCGGTAGCGGCCAGAGTTGACGTCGGATAAGGCTTCGTCTACGGTCTTGAAACGGTCCAGGAAGTATTGCTGGAGTGAGGCGATGTCCAGAGTCGTCCGGGGGCCGTCTTTTGGGAATTGTGAGTTGGGGAGGTAGTAGGTCCCGATCTTCAGTCCGGCTTCGTTGAGTCCATCCACGCCAGCATAGAACGTCCCCTTGGAGGGGCACGGAAAGCGTGTGTTGAAGGTAAGGGCGGCATACCGGCTGGTCCATTTTAAGGGGGCCGCCTCTGCTGGCGTGTATTGGGCTTGCTGTGATGTCCCCCGGGGCGTGTAGCGGATAAATCCGTCTCCAAACATGAAATCAAAGGTGCGGGCCGATACCTGGGTGTTGGGGGTGTCGATCCAGATTTCGGAGCAGGCCCAGGTCTGGGCGGTCCCGATGCTCAGGAGAATCAGGGGGGTGAATATCAACATTCTGAAATGACGGAAAAAAGTTTTAGGTGTCTTGGAAGCCATTCTATAAGTCCTCATTGTTTACTGTGTTTTCTATGTCAGTCATTCGTCTGTCTGTCTGGTGTAATTCACTGAATGATATGTTATTGTCATACGCCTGGGTGTTCTTATCGTCAACGGATAATCATTGGATGAGGTTCAGGCGCGTGACAGCGATGAGGACTCTTCGGCGGTAGGCAACCCATTATTTTTCGAACCGCATGGGTTGCCGGGATTTGTCTGGCAATCCATGGGTTGAGATGATCGTGACTCCACGCGGGAACTAATGCTCGGGTATGCACGGGAGAAGCGTGGACTTCCGGATGGTGGTGTCTCTGTTTTTAAGTAGAATCCGGATAAACAGGGTGCCGTTTACGATGGCCACCGCAGTCAACCCTGTGGCCATTCCCATCCACAGTCCGGCCGCTCCCATTCCTTTTATATAGGCGAAGAAACAGCCCGCCGGGAACCCCACCATCCATATCCCTAAAAAGATGGAGACCATGGGTCTGAAGGTGATTTCAATCCCGCGAAGGCATCCCTGAAGTGTGATCTGAATGGCGTCTGGAACCTGGTATATGGCTCCAAAGAAGAAGAGGGTGGCCCCATAACGGATGACCTGCGGGTCTCCGGTGGCCAGAGCCAGTATTTTTTCCGGGACAGAATAAAACAGCAACCCGGTCATGGATGCCGACAGAAGCCCTAAGCTCAACGTGGCCAGGGCATACGAGGTGATCTGGTCAAAATCTCGGCTGCCATAGGCTCGGGCTGTCTTTACGGAGGCTGCGCCGGCCAGGGCGTAGGGAATCATGTATGTGAGGGACGAGACGTTGATCAATATATTGTTTGCCGCAGAGGCTGTGATGGACATTTTTCCGGAGAGCACCGTGACAAGGGAAAAAATCAAGCCGACGAGGAGGCCGTTGAGGCCAATGGGTAGACCTTTGCGGTAAAGGAACTTCAGGATCGGAAAGGAAATTTTGAAGTTTATTTTTATCGTACGGGCTGTATAAAGATAAAGGACGAACGCCATGAGTGTCCGTGACAGGGTTGTGGCGATGGCAGCCCCCACGATTCCAAGGTCCAGGGTGAAGATGAAAAAGACGTTGGCTGCAAGGTTGAACAGGTTGAAAAAGAGGATGAGGCCGTTTGCAAACAGCGTCTTTTCCTGAGCCTGAAGGTTTTCTTTCAGCACCTGGAAAATCATGACCGGGAGGATGGACGCTGCACAGATCATCAGATAGTCAACGATCAGGTGTTCAATGGTGTGTTCAAATTCCATGAATTGAACGCAGAACCCGGCAGCTCCGATCAGAAAGGTCAAAAGAGTTCCGGTGATCAGTGCCAGCAGGAGGGTGGTCCCCGGCAAGGCGCTGACGTCTTTATTCTGGGCGATCATTTTTGCTTTTAAGGGGCTGATGGCAAAGGCGATTCCCGTTCCGATCAACAGGAAGGGGGAGAAGATGGCTGTGGCAATGCCAAGGGCTGAGAGAACATCGGTGGAGTATCGACCGGCAACCACAATATCGCCAATGCCGAAAAGCATCTGGCCCAGTTGACCTGCGATAATGGGAAGGGAAAAAAGGAATATTTCCTTTAATGAACGTACATAGGCTGACATCTGTGTTCCTTCAAAAAAAAAGAGTACGAGCACGTCAATTGTCGGGGTGTGCACAGTTCTACAAGGGGTCCCGATAATTGGATGATTATCAGGATTCCTTCGAGAAAACGCAGTCACACTCTAAAAGAGGAGGAAGAAATCCGAAAAGTAACCTCTTTTAACAACACATCGTTTCTATTTTTTTTGAAGCGTGTTTTTATACACACGACGTCTTTTTGTTGTCAACAAAAAGCGTCATTCTTCCTTGATGATGACCCGTAACCCCCATGGAGGCGTTGGCATGGTTGAGAAGGCACCTATTTTTGAGAAGATCCGAAAGGACTATCTACTTCAGGTCGCGGGCCTTGAGGCTCCAGACAGGATCCGCGAGGTATTGGATCTCACCGGTCAGGATACTGTTTATCAGATCCCTTTTTTCAACCGGCGGTATACGATCACCTCTGACGGGTGTGTCGATGAAACAGGGGCAGAGGCGAGCCATGCCGCATGCGTGGTGCTGAGCAAATACCTCCTGTTGTGCCCGCCTCGGGTGTCGGAGGATGTCTCTCTGGTGACCTACAAGGATTTCAAGGATGCCGCGCCCTATGTGGGTGGATTCAGAAGTACGGTGGAGTCTCCCATTGCCCGTGATTTCGACGGTGCCCTGGATAGACTGGAACAGCGAAGCCTTCACCTCGGGGGGCGGCCTTTCGATACGGATGTCTCGTGCCAGTTTGCGTATCAGTTCCAGGCGTTGCCAAAGGTTCCCGTCTTTTTGTTGTTTAATGATACCGATGACGAGTTTCCGGCCCAGGCGACGCTGCTGTTTCAGAGAAATGCAGCGGCATACCTGGATATGGAATGCCTCGCCATGGTGGGCGCGATTCTGGCGGTCTGGCTCAAGAACAACCCGTAGCCCGGATATTTCATGAGAAAACAATCAGGACTAAGGAATAATTCGTAATGACAGTTCTTTGCCGTAATATTTTCAGTCGTTTCAAAAATGCAAAATGTAATCCACGGTATTCTGTTTGATTTTCTCACCCTTCGGGCGAGCCGGGTGCACTCATCTGCCGCGTTATCAGAGCCTTGAGG
>NZ_JAQYWB010000010.1 GCF_030145185.1 Desulfoluna sp.
GCTCTTCCCGACCCCGTTGGGTCCCAGGATGGCATGAAAAAGGCCATTCTCAAAATGGGCGTCAATGCCCTTGAGCACCTCTCGGTTACCTCGTTTGAAAGAGATCCCTTCAATATGGAGAACGCTGTCTGCCATCTTATGCGCCCCCTCCCATGCGACTCTTTCTAAAAATCACGCAAAAGACAGGCCCGCCGATCAGGGCGGTCAACACCCCGATGGGCACTTCATAAGGCAGCACCGCCCGGGTCACGGTGTCGGCAAAAAGCAAAAGAATGGCACCGACTATCAAGGTGGCCGGCAAAAGCTTCCGCGAATCCGGCCCCGTAACAAACCGTACCATATGCGGCACCAGCAGCCCCACAAACCCGATAATTCCGGAGACCGCAACGCAAACAGCCGCCACAAGAGAGGCGGCCACCAAAAGAATAAATACCGTCTTCGAGGTATCCACCCCGAGGCTTCGGGCGCTCTTTTCCCCCAGGGCCAGAAGGTTCAGATCCCGGGCATAAAAAAGAAAGAGAAGAAAACCCGCGGCAGTGACGCCCGAAAGAATGATGGCATCCTGCCAGGTGGCCGCGGCAAAGCTGCCCATGAGCCAGAAGATGATCACGGACACCTGCTCGTCGGCCAGGTACTTCATAAAGCTTAAACCCGCCGAAAGAATGGCCGACACCATAATGCCCGAGAGAATGAGGTTGGACGAATCAATGCCGCATCGAAGCAGGCGCCCCGAAGGCGAGGCCATGGCAATAACGATAAACAGGGTGAGGATCGCGCCGCCAAAGGCAAAAAGAGGAACGGAAAGAACCGCCTTACCCATACCGAAGAGAAGGGCCACGGCCGCCCCGAAGGCCGCACCTGAAGAGACGCCCAGGGTGTAGGGGTCGGCCAGGGGATTCAGCAAAATATTCTGGTAGACAGCCCCGGCCACGGCAAGCCCGGCTCCGGCCGCTGCCGCCGTTAAAATGCGCGGAAGTCTCACTTCCCACACCATGACGCGGGCCGTCTCAGCCGCCAGGTTCTGCCCTTCAGCTCCGGTGGCTCCATGCCAGAGGGCGGTGAGCACCTCCCCGAAAGAGAACTCCACGAACCCCATCCGAGCCGAAAGAAGCACCGCCCCGAAAAGAAGCGCGCACAGACACAGCACCCCGCCCGAGCCTTTAACAAAGGCAAGGGAAGTTTTCGATTTTTTCAGCTGCTCTGTGACGGTGTGCATAAAGGGCCTTCTATGATTCAATTCGGGTAAAAAAACAGCCTCCAGCGGCAAGGTGGCGCCACCTTGAAAGCAGATTACCGCTGGGCTTTACCCCTCGTTCCTCGGGTCAAATCCCAGCGGTATTCCGGCAAGCAACTGTATAATTATTTGTTTCCGCCAACCTTACTTGGCCGTATGAACGGTCACGGCATCCACGGCATGCTGAGCGTAAAGCTTCGCCCATGCACGGTTCTCACCCAGGCCTTTCAGCTCACAGGTTACCTTGATGCCCATGTTCTCGATCACGGTCTTCCAGGCATCGTCTTCGTCGCCAGCCATGTCGTTCCGGGCATGGTCGCCGGCAACCACCATGAAAGGCTTCATAAAAACCTTTTTGGCATTCATGTGTTTCAGGGTGGCGGTCACATCATCAAGGCTGGGGTATCCCTCAACCGTTCCAACGAGGGTGGTCACTTCGGGGTACATCGTGTTCATGGCCTTCTGAAATTCGATATAGGCGCTGGTGGGAAAAATTTCATTGCCATGGCCCATATATACGAGGACTGCGCCCATTTTTTTGGCTTTTTTAACATCTTTTTTAAGGGTCTCAGCAGCCTTCTCGATATCTGCATGGTATTCAGGATGAAGGCCTGCCTTGCCAAGGGCGGGACGTCCTATGGTCATGTAAGAGAAAGGCTTCCACTTGGCGCGAAGGGTGTCGATACCCGCCACGGCGTCCACATACGCAGTAAGATCCAGGAACTCTTCGCCGGAATACACATGGGTGGGTTGAACCACCACACGTTTTTTTCCTGTTTCCTGAAGGGCCCCGAAAGTGGCCAGTGGCCCTTTCACCTCATACAGCCATGCGGGTACGCTGGGGTGGGCTTTCTTCCAGGCGGTGTCGTTGGCCCGTTTGTGCCAGATACCGCGGATAATATTGGAGGTAAAGGCATGCTTAATCTCTGCCTTGGGAAACTCTTTTTTCATCGCTTTGTCGATGGTAAGGATGGCTTTCAGGGCTTCGGGATAGCTTGTGCCAAAGCTGGCGACAACAACGGCATCAACCGCCACTTTTTGGGTGGCTGCGATCGCAGGGGTCATACCAAGGAGGGCGGTCATTAAAAGAACCAGAATCAGTGAAGTCGTTTTTCTCATCGTGTGCAAATCTCCATTGTGAGCAGGGTTGTGTTTATCCATTTGGCACCCAAAGCTCCTCATAAATCGATCACTTACAAAGGGCCGAACGCCGAATGAACCTTTCACCCGCCCTCCGGTCCGACCATAACCGAAAAAGGGCTGCTCCCTGTCTGCATCGCCCTTTTCATCACACCGACCCCTGTTCTCCGCAGGGAGGCTTCCTTTGTGCGGCCAGGCCACAACAAAAAAAGCACGGTGTCTCATACCGGGCAGGTCTTCTGACTTCCGGGCATTCCATACGGCACACCTTCCCGTCCTTATGTCGCTCGCCTGAAAAGGTGTAGCAGCGACGGACAGTGGTTTTTTTGATGCATTTTTAAAAAAATCATCACTCAGGGCTTGCCTGATTTGACGATTACAAAGGCATCGTTTGCCGTAGAGTTCCCGGTTACAGCGGCGGGACCATCCCCGATTTTCACGGGATTCCCTTCCTGCATCCTTGCAAGACCCCATTAAGGGGACCCGGTCTCGTACTCATCCGGAAAGCCTTTATCACAAAGAAAAAAGCTCCCCGACCTAAAACAAAAAAATCCCCATACCTGCATTTGGTTTGCAGGTATGGGGATTCCGAATTCAATCCTCAAGGCGGTATGCACCCTTTTCCACGGCGGTGCCCCCACGTCTATACGACAAAATCCCGTAATCCAGCTGCAGAAACGGCGGGTCACGAGGTATCATATATTGCATGGCAGGTCTTCTGACTTCCGGATCAGCCGTCTTATCGCGCCTTCCCCTCTTTTTTCGAGCTAATCAATCCGCACGGATCAAGAAAGTGGCGTTGTTGCGATAAGCGTCCCCGGTTACAGCGGCGGGCCCGTCTCCGATTCCCACGGAGTTCCCTATTAAGCATTGTTGCACCAAGCATTTGATGTGATCCTAAGTCACACTATTACGGTTGTCAAGCCAATCTAAACCCGCCCATGCATTCCCCTCCTGATGATCATCTCCTTCGAAATAAAGGGGATAACCATCAGGCTGAGAGCACATCAAACAAGTCATTGAAAAATCAGCTATTCAGCCATGCCTTCGGCTGTTTTTACCGCTTTCATACCGACCGCTTTATAAACAAACAGACAGAGGAGGACCGCCGCGGTTCCGACCCCGATCACCGTGGAGGTACCGATGTCCATGCCAAACCCGATCTTGGCCTGAAGGATAAAGGTCACGACCACAGCGGTCATAAAGGTGGCAGGAAGACAGGCAATCCAGTAGTTTTTGGCTTCCCGGGCAAGGAAAACAGCCGCAGACCAGAGCACCAGCGTGGCCAGCGCCTGGTTGGAAAAACCAAAGTATCTCCAGATCATGCCAAAGTTCTGCGTGGAGATGATAAACCCGAGGACAAAGAGTGGCACAGCGATCATGAGGCGCTTGGCGGTCTGGGACTGGCTCACATTAAACGACTCGGCCAAAATCAGACGGGTGCTTCGGAAGGCGGTATCCCCGCTGGTGATGGGAAGCACAATAACACCCAGGATGGCAAGGAATCCGCCGACGGGACCCAGCAGCGCGTTGGACACCTCAGAGACCACAGCCGAAGGTGAACCAGCTGCAATCACGGCGCTTAAGGCTTCGGGAGATTTGTAGAAAGAGAGACCCACGGTGGCCCAGATCAGACCGATAATCCCTTCGAGAATCATGGCCCCGTAGAACACGGCCCGTCCGTCCTTCTCATTTTTCACGCAACGTGCCATGAGAGGCGACTGAGTGGAGTGAAAGCCACTGATGGCACCGCAAGAGAGGGTAATAAACAAAAGGGGCCAGATGGGCTTGTTGGCAGGATGCACGCTGGTGGTGACATCGAGATTGGGGAGAATCTCGTATCCACCGAACATCAGGGCCAACACGGTGGCCACGGTGGTGATCAGCAGAAGTGCGCCCAGAAGCGGATAGATCTTTCCGATCACTTTATCGATGGGAAGAATGGTGGCCAGAAAATAGTAGCCGAAAATAGCGAAAATAAAAATCTGGGTGTTCACACCGGTCAGGCCGGTCAAAAGCTTGGCAGGGGCCAGAACGAAGATCACGCCCACCAGCATGAGAAGTACCACGGAAAAGACACGCATGGCCTGACGGGCCGGCATGCCGAGAAAATCGCCCACCACCTCAGGAATACTGCCACCCCGGTTTCTAATGGAGAGCATCCCGGAAAAATAGTCATGCACGCCACCGGCGAAGATACAGCCAATGACAATCCAGACCAGGGCAACGGGACCGTAAAGGGCCCCTAGGATGGGACCGAAGATGGGACCGATACCGGCAATGTCCAAAACCTGGATAAACATCACCTTCCACTTGGGAAGGGGCATGTAATCCACCCCATCCTCCATTTCATAGGCCGGGGTCCTTCGGGAAGCATCCGCTCCAAACGTTTTTTCAACAAAGGTACCGTAGGTAAAATACCCAAGAATCAGTGCCGCAACACACGCAAAAAAAATCAGCATAATTTATCCTCCATGACAAAACACATTGATCGCCCTTCGGGCAATTCCTCTTTTTGAGAGAGTTTTATCCGAAAATAACGGCAAGGGGCCACCCTCAATGAAGGGGGTGTCGTTTTTAGGGGATGAAATGCACGTGGAATGGCCTGAAACGGCACCGGCACCCAAAAGGTGCCGATACCTCAGGGAAAAGGGAAGATCAGAGACAGGCGGAGGGATGGCTGCGCGGAATGGAAAAGGAGACCTCCGTCCCCTGGCCCTGGACACTTTCAATCATCACCTGACAGGTCGGTCCATAAATCCTGTGAAGCCTGTGGATGGTGTTTCGCACTCCAATCCCTTCGCTGACGGCGGCCAGCTCTTCAGGATTGTACAGGCGATGGATCGTCTCTTCCGGCATGCCCACCCCGTCATCTGCCACCCGCACCGTCATCAGTGCCGAGTCACAATGGATAGAGACCGTCACGGTGCCCCCGGACTCCTTGGGTGTAATCCCGTGTTTAACGGCGTTTTCCACCACCGGCTGAATCACCAGGGCGGGAATGGGCCAGTGCTCACAACCTTCACCGACATGCAGCCGGTACTTCACCCGCTCTCCGAAACGTGCCTGTTCGATGGCCAGATACGCCTCCACCTGCTCCAGCTCTTCCTGGACCGTGATATACCCCTTGCTCTGATCGAGGTTCCGTCTCATGTAATTGGAGAGATCGAGAATCAGCTCCCGGGCACGATCGGGCCGGGTCCGGCAAAAGCTGGCGATGGTGTTCAGGGAGTTAAAAAGAAAATGGGGGTTAATCTGGGCCTGAAGGCGCCTGATCTCAGCATAGGCAAGCATTCGGGCCTGGATTTGAATATCTTCAAGCTCCAGCTGGGTGGAGAAGAGCACCGCAAGCCCCCGGGCCGTTTGAAAATGGACCTTATCCAGGGGTTTTGATCGGGTCCCATAAAATTTCAGAGTGCCCACAATCGACTCATCCTTTTTTAAAGGAACAATAATCCCATGCTGAAACGGACACCCCGCATGGGGGCAGGCAATCTCCCGCCGCGTGTGGCGGAAAAGGGGCAGCCCGTCATCCAAAACCATCCGGGTGGCGGCGGTCCGGATGGGCTCCCCCACGATGTGGTGATCAGACCCCGCACCCATATGGGCCAGCACGTGGGTGGTATCGGTGATCGCCACCGCCGCCACATCCATCTGTCGAAAAATAATCTCCGCCGTTTTGGAGGCAGACCCCGCACCCAGCCCCGAACGCAGATACCCGACCGTCACGTTGGCGATCTCCAGAAGCTGTTGCACCTGACGGGATTCCCGCCGTTCGCGCTCCCTGAAAAGACCCTTGATCAGCTCCACAAAGAAAGCGGCCCCCACGGAATTGACTAAAATCATGGGAACAGCAATCAACCGCACCAGATCCGCGGCCTCGGCAAAGGGCCTGGCAAACAACAACACCAGCCCCATGTGCATGGACTCCCCCGCCACCCCCAGACCAAAGGCCACCTTCCAGTTCATGACCCGCGCCCCATACCAGCCCGCCAGAAGCCCTGCGGCCACCCCCTCAAGGAGGGTCGCTGTGGCACACGGCGCCGAGGTAAACCCGCCGATATCGATTAAAAAACGATGCCCACCGGCGATCAACCCCGCGCCGAGACCCACCCAGGGGCCACCGAACAACCCACCGGTCACCACCGCCATGGCCCGCAGGTTTGCAAAGGCGTCATGAACGGGGTCAAACCCATAGTTCCCAAGAATCGCAAAAAGGCCAAAAAAACCGGTCAAGACCGCCTTTTCCATCCAGGGATGTTGACTGAGAAAGGTCTTACCCGCCGCGCCCATATTCAAAATGAGAAAGGCGGCAGCCACCGTCAGCCCCAAATGCTCAATGAGGATAATCAAAAGATGTGTGATGGATATGTCCATGCTGCTGGTCACTCCGGTTATTCTGATTCCATTCGTATATGAAAAAAGCCAGAAACTATTCAGCTTGCCTTCGCCAGGCCGTTCGAGGCAAATGACAGAAAAATTCAAATGCCAATACGTCACGTCTTTTCATCACCGCGTAGGGTGCGGCTCCCGCACCTTCTACCGTAGAGAAGACCATCGGCCTCGCAAGTTAACGATGACCACGAGTCTTATTTCAACATGCGGTGTTTCCGGTTTACGATACGCCTGACGGTGCGCACGGCGCACCCTACGCATCCACCCGGTACGTCATTGTAAAAATGAGGGCGATACGGATTTTCACACATGAATTCCCGCCTGCGTGGGAAAGACGAAAAGCGTAGGGTGCTGTCAGACCGGGGTCATAAAGAAAAAATGAATAGCTGAATAGTTACAAAAGCCATGTATCAAAAGTGGCATCACCTTACGCCCAACCAGGTCGGGCAGCCACAACAGGATTCCAGGTGGTCGAATTTTAAGGATGCAGTGACATTCAGGCAGGCTGGAATGCAAGGGGGTCAAAGGCCCAGATTCTCCTTGAGGCCTTTCACGCGGTTACGACTCACCACCACCTCGCTTGCGGCGGCGTCATCCATCACCAGGAGGTACTTACCATTGTACCAGCTGGTGACCTCACGGATATGTTTCAGGTGGACCAGGGTCGCGCGATGGACGCGGTAAAAAGAAAACCCGGCCACCAACTCTTCGAGGCGATCGAGGGTGGTTGCGCCGTGTGAGAGATAGTCCCCGTCATGGGTAAAGACCCGCACCCGCTTTTCTTCCGCTTTACAAACGATCACCTCATCGGGGTCCAAGAGAAGCAACCGTCCCTGGCGTTCCACCGACAGCCTCACGACATGGGGTTTTTGAGGGCCCAGGGCCTCAAGAAGCCGTGTCATCTCATCGGTGGTGGACACAGACTCCATTTGCAGCCGTTCCCGAGCCCGCCCCACGCCCTTTGCCACACGTGCTGCAGAAAAAGGCTTCAAGATGTAATCCACGGCCTGCTCTTCAAACGCCTTCACCGCATACTGGTCATACGCCGTACAAAAAATAAACAGAGGAGATCGGTGAAAGTCCACACAGGCCTCAATGACATGAAACCCGGTTTGCCCCGGCATGTTGATATCCAAAAAGACAAGATCCGGCTTCAGCTCACCCATCTTTACAATAGCCTCTTTGGCTGAGTTGGCCTCCCCCACCACGGTCACATCCGGCAATTCGGACAAAAGATAAACCAACTCTTCCACAGCGGGCTGTTCATCGTCGACCACCAAACACCGAATCTCCATACCACCCTCTCCTTATAAATCCCTGGCTCATCACCCCGCATGAGTTATACACACCGCGAAGGCACCCCGTCAAACGCCCGTCGTGCCAAGAGTAAATACAAAAACCCGGTCGCCGACGCCCCGCACCCACGCCATGGATGGACGTCTCATAGGTAGATAGAGTCAGGCCGCCGGAGTCATTCCGGTTCATGCCAATGCGTGAATTGATACGGCAGCACCGGCAGCTCATGCCCTTGCGACACCCGTTGCCACCCCTCACCCGTCACGCGAATGCGGACGCATGACAGCCCAAGATGACGACAGCCTTAGCCCGGATATTTCATGAGAAAACGATCAACCCAAAACAATAAACTGTTATTTCAATGGTTTATTGAGGAAAATTCAGTTATTTCAAAAATACAAAATGTAATTCACGGTTATCTGTTCGCTTTTCTCACCCTTCGGGCGAGCCGGGTTAGAGCATTCGCAAACACGCTTTCAAGGTGGCACCACCTTGCCGCCGGAGGCATTGCTTTTTGTACTTTTATTTTTTTTCCTGCACCCTATATTGAATTTCGTTCTTGAGGCAGACGCTTGAGATCAGGATCCTTTCAGTACCCTGTTCATGCGGCCCTGACCGTACCCTTCCAGGTCTGCTGCCACGTGAAGGTAGCCCGCCTTTCTCACCCCGGCCACCACCTGAGCCATCAGCGAGTCGTTAAAAAGCCGCATCAAATCATCCTGTGAAAATTCGATCCGTGCCACGGGTCCATGATGCCTCACCCGAAACTGCAAAAAGCCAAGGTCATCGAGGGCGGCTTCTGCGGCCTCCACCATCGCCAGTTTTTCTGGCGTGATGGGCTCACCATAGGGGATACGTGTCGCCAGGCAACTCATGGCTGGCTTGTGGGCCACGTCAAGCCCCAGATATTCAGCCAGGGCGCGAATATCCGCCTTAAATAGACCGGCCACCACCATCGGCGCCTCGATGCCCAATTCTTCGGCGGCTTTCACACCCGGGCGGTAATCGCTGAGGTCGTCGCAATTCACCCCATGCACTACATTGCTCACCCCGACCGCCCCAGCCTCTTTGCTCATTCGCATGAGCATACGCCGTTTACAGTAGTAACAACGCAGGGGCGAATTCTCAACAAACTCCTGATCATCCATCATCCCGGGATCATATGTGATATGGCGTACTCCCAGAGCTGACGCACACTTTCTTGCTGCATCGATTTCCCGGCGTGCATGAACGGGCGACACCGAGGTAATAGCCACCACCTTCTCGCCCAGGGCCTCCACAGCTGCCTTCAAAAGCAGTGTACTGTCCACCCCTCCGGAAAAAGCCACGGCAAGAGAATCGTATGTTTTTAATAGAGTTAAAAGGGATTCATACCTTATTAAATAGCTTTCCACGAGATACTTAGCTTCCACCAAAATGGTTTACAATTGTTTACATCTTTTATATAGATGACCGTTAACAAGTAGAAAATAACCAGTTGGCATTATATTATAAATAATTGAGATTTTCAAAGGTGATCACATGGCAAAGGAAACCGTAAAGAACTCAACCGATGCGGCCCATGAGGCTGATGCCAAGGAAGGGTCTCCTAAGGAGGAGAAGAAGGCAACAGAAAACAAAACCACCAAGAAAGCTCCCAAGTCAAAAAAAGCCGTGAAAAAAGCGGCTGCGACTAAAAAGAAAAACAAGGGTAATGCCTCGAAAGGCGAAACCACGGGTGCCGTCGAGTCCCAACCCTCCACCGAAAAGAAAACCCCAACCGCCAAAAAATCTTCCACAAAAAATGAGGCCGAAAAAGCGGATACAGACGCTAAGGTAAAGGCCGAGGAAGAAGCCCGTATCAAGGCTGAAGAAGAAGCTAAGATAAAAGCCGAGGAAGAGGCCCGCATCAAGGCTGAAGAAGAGGCCAAGGCGAAAGCCGAGGAAGAGGCCCGTATCAAGGCTGAAGAAGAAGCCAAGGCAAAAGCCGAGGAAGAGGCCCGCATCAAGGCCGAAGAAGAAGCCAAGGCAAAAGCCGAGGAAGAGGCCCGCATCAAGGCTGAAGAAGAGGCCAAGGCGAAAGCCGAGGAAGAGGCCCGCGTCAAGGCCGAAGAAGAAGCCAAGGCGAAAGCCGAGGAAGAGGCCCGCATCAAGGCTGAAGAAGAGGCTAAGATAAAGGCCGAGGAAGAGGCCCGTATCAAGGCTGAAGAAGAAGCCAAGGCAAAGGCCGAGGAAGAGGCCCGTATCAAGGCTGAAGAAGAAGCTAAGATAAAGGCCGAGGAAGAGGCAAAACGCCAGGCCGAACTTGACGCAAAGAAAAAATCCGAAGCTGCTGCCCGCCGCCAGGCCGCAGAAGCGGCTCGCGTCAAGACAGAGGAAGAAGCAAAACGCCAGGCCGATGAAACAAAAAATATTCAGATCGCCGCGAAAAAGAAAGCGTCCCTCAAGAAACTCATCATAGCGGCATGCACCTTTGGCGTGTTCGTCCTTGTCCTCATCTCTGCCAGCGCATCGAACTCATCCAACTATTATATCACAGTGAAAAAGCACTCCACTTTGATATATAAAGGTATCTTCTCACCGACAGGCAAAGATCTCATTCTCAAGGTGCCGTCAGCCATTGCCCTGGATACCGTCAAGGCAAGCTACACCCTGCAGGATGTGAAACCTCTGTTCTTCGATCACCATATGGCTGAAGCCGCCGTGCTCCAGACCGTTACGGGTGTTCCGGACTTCCCGAGCGTCATCGCTTCCTACGAAGCGGCTGTGGAATATGCACCCGGTCCCGCAGAGCTGAACGAGGCCCTCAAGCAACTCGAAGCAGCCAAAGACGTTTACAAAGCCATCCAATAATCAAGTCCGCCCATCCCGGCCCCCTCTTTCCAACGAAAGAGAGGGGCCACCCTCCCACCCCCTGCCAATCCTTTTGCCAACCTGTAAAATACCACGCCATCTCAACGCACCCCACCACCGTCACACATCGTTTAGACCCCTGATATTACGGGCCCTCACTTACCATAAGGTTTTGGCACGCGCCTTGCTGTAAACAATAGAAGCTTGAAAATAACGATGTTAACAATGACCGGCGCATTCCACCGAAAGATCAGTTGACGAGACCGGTCCAATCATGCACCCCCAAACTCCAAGGAGGCCCAGATGAACGATCTCCATCAACGTGTTCTCATAGCTGTCGACGGATCCATTCAATCCACCCACGCGGCCCTTTACGCGGCAAAAATTTTGAACCCCGAAAAGACAAGTTTTACCTTGTTCCTCGTAGAAAATACGGTGCCTGAAACGTTTTGGGACAACCAGTCCGACGGAACAGAAGAGACCAACTCCGTCAAGCTCAATGGATGGTGGGAAGAGAACCATATCCGTTACAATCGCAGGATGGTGGAAAAAGTCCGAAGCGACCTTGTGAAGGAAGGGTTCCCCGAAGAGTCCGTCGAGATCAAAATTCGTCCCAGGCGGGTAGGGATTGCCCGGGATATCATCAGAGAATCCAAAAAAGGGTATGATCTGGTGGTGGCAGGACGTATCGGTCACAACATCCATACCGGCTCGATCCTGGGCAACTGCGCCCGCAAACTGATCGCAACCATCACCCAGATTCCCCTTGTTGTCGTGGGCGGAAACCCCAACAATACGGGCGTTCTCATCGGGTTCGACGGATCCGATGGGGCAAAAAAATGCGTGCGGAAAGTAAAACAACTGATCACACACGACGTAAAAAAAATAAAAATCTGCTACGTATCACGCTCATTAAACCTCATGAGCGGATCCTTTGACCCCTTTCAAGCTACCCTGGACTCCTACCACGTCATGGAGCAAGAGCACCAGGTCCACCACCAATCCCGAATGCGCCCCCACCTTCAAAAGGCAGAAACCATCCTGAGGGACGCGGGATTCTCCCGGGCCGGCGTGGAATCCATTATCCTTCGATCCTACCTGAGCCGTTCCGAAGGGTTGATGGACGAGGCAAAGAAAAACGGATTCGACACCGTGGTGGTGGGACGACGCGGCCACTCCGTTGTAGAAGATTTTCTCCTGGGCCGTGTGGGTGACAAACTCATCCAACTTGGCCAGGACAGGGCCATCTGGATTGTAAATTAAGGGTCACCGGGCCGACGGAGGCTCACGGTCTTTTTTATTCGATCAAGATTTTAGACACTTCCGTCGCCCCTGTTTTATCCGTTAAAAAATCTTGTCAAAGGGATTGACGCACACGGAAAATGCCTCTACTATACGTTCCACATGAGCGGGAATAACTCAGTGGTAGAGTGTCAGCTTCCCAAGCTGAACGTCGCGGGTTCAAGTCCCGTTTCCCGCTCCATAAAGAAAACATTTAAGGGCTCCGGATTTCCGGAGCCCTTTTTTTGTGTCTAAAAAACCCCTTCCACAAAGGCCTTGCGCCAAAACAACTAGCATGCTAACAATAAGCTTACTACTTAACCCCATAAAGGACACCCCCATGCAAAGCTTCAGCCCCCTGGAAAGCCTTGGCTTTCATTGCAACCTCACCTTCAAGGCCTTTTCGGCGGTCCTGGAGAAGCGGCTGGCCGGTACAGGCGTCAGCCGGGTGCAGTTCATGGCCCTGGCCCACCTCATTGTTTTAGGGACCATGCCCCAGAAAGATCTGGCGGAGTTGTTGTCCATCACCTCGGCCTCAACGGTTCGGTTGGTGGACCGCTTGTCCAGAGACGGCTGGGCCAAACGGACGTCAGACCCCGAGGACCGACGAATCAAGCTTGTCTCCCCCACACTGGAAGCCCTGGAAACCTGGACGGAGATGTCCAATCACGCACGCGAAATCACGGCCAGGGCTTATGCCGGGATTACGGATGACGAAATCAACGCGGTTAAAACCGTGTTAAAAAAAGTACGTGAGAATTTGCTCTAAATAGAAAACAACGGCCATAAATGGCCTTACCCGGGACCACCCTTTGAAAAACCGTAACGATTCAGTTCAGGAAAAGCAGCCTCCGGCGTGACAAGTCCGCCGACGACTATGCGTCACCATTCAACCAACATCAATGAGTTACGGCGTGACAAGCGAAGCTCGACAGTATTCGCAAACCTACTTTCAAGGTGGCTCACCTTACGCCAGCATCTTTTGTGGAGTTTAACATGAAAAAACTGATGACGATCTTAATCGTCGCTGCCCTGGTTATCGGTGGCATCTTTCTGGTCCGACATAAAAAAGGTCAGATCGCAGCAGCGGGCATGATAACACCCCGAGCCACGATGGTCCGCACCTCCGAGGCGCACAAGGGTGATCTTTTGATCACCCGGACCTATCTGGCACGGATCGAACCCTGGCGCTCGGCTTCCATCGGCGCGCAGATCGCATCACGGATCGTCAGTATCGCTGTCCACGAAGGAGACCTCGTGTCCAAGGGCCAGGTTGTCGCCGCCCTGGACCAGACGGAATGGCTGGCACGGGTCAGGGGGCTTGAGGCGGCCGTCTTACAAAGCCGGATGCAGGCCGACGCCACCTCGGCCACCGAGGTGGCCCTTAAAAAAACGCTTCGGTTCCGGAAACGCGAGCTCGAACGGGACGAACTCCTGGCCCTGGAAGGCGCCATCGCCAGGGCAACTGCCGAAACCTCCGCCGATCTGGTCAACGAAACCCAGGGGCGGTTGGATGCCCTGCAGAAAACAGTGCAGGCGGCCATCGAGCAGATCCACGTCCGGGAACGAGAGCTGGAACAGGCCCGCTCCCGGCTGGCCTATACCCAAATTTGTGCCCCTTTTGACGGGGTGGTCACCAAGCGTTTGGCCGACCCCGGAGACATGGCGGGGCCCACTATGGTCCTGATGAAGATCGAAGATCACGGCCGACTCAAGATCAGCTTCGACGTTCCCCAGGCTGAACTCTCGAGGATCTCCCTGGGCATGAAGGTTGTCGTAAAATCAGGTTCAATGCGGCCCCTGTCCGTCTCGCGCATCCACCCGTCCTTAAACCAAAACCGAACCCAAACCCTGGAATGCGAAACTGGGGGCAATGAGGGCCTTCGAGCCGGAGGCACCTTACCGGTGGATGTCGTCCTGAAGCATTTTAAAGACGAAGTGCTGCTGCCCGAAGAGAGCCTCATCCCTATACCAGGCGGAGGGAATGCCGTTTTCATCGTTACAAACGGAGTCACAGCGACCGTGCCCGTTACCGTTATAGGCAGAAACGCCGGGAACGTCGCGGTGCAAGGCGTGGATGCCGGAGCCGAGGTGATCCAAAACACCTACCTGGGCTGGAACCGCCTGGCCGCCGGCGAACCGGTGGAGGTGCTCCCATGAACCTGCCGCAGTTCTCTTTAAAGAACCCCTACATTATCCTGGCCTTTGTCCTGGTAATCACCATCATGGGATCCATCGCCTATGTGGTCGTCCCCACCGACCTCTTCCCGGAAACCGTGCCTCCCCAGGTAGCCGTCATCACCGTCACACCTGGGGCCTCTGCCAAAGAGATCACCGACAAGGTCACCCGCAACATAGAAAAGGAGCTGGGGAGCCTCGCGGGCCTCAAGCGAGTCACCTCCGTTTCCCGCGACGAGGTCTCGGCCATCACGGCGGAGTTCTTGTTCAGTAAACCCATGGGAGAGGCGGTCATCGACGTGCAAAACGCCGTGGCGCGCGTTCGTGGGCAGCTGCCGTCGGATACCCAGGAGCCGCTGCTTTACCGAATCACCGACGCCACCCGGCCCTTGCTGACTCTGGCGCTGAGTCCCCGTCCGAACAGCCTCAAAAGCCTGTCTGACATCAGGTTGCTGGCGGAGAACGATCTCCGCGATGAGCTCATGGCGATCCCCGGCGTCGGGGATATCCAGGTCTTTGGCGGCCATCAGCCGGAGATTGAGGTCCGCGTGGACCGTGACGCCCTGGCCGGACACGGGCTGACCGTCACCGATGTGATCACCGGCTTGGCCCGACAAAACGTCGCCGCCCCGGGCGGCATCGTCTACGGGGCCGGACAGGAATATTTGCTTAAAGTCTCCGGAGAGTTTTCCGGGTTGCCGTCCCTTGAAGAGATGCCCCTTGGCGTGGGGTCGGGCAGGCAAATCCTGTTAGGGGACGTGGCCAAGGTCCGAGCCGGTGAATCGGACCCACGAAGCCGCTACCACGGCAACGGAATAGAAGCCATCGCCATCAACGTACTGCGACCGGAAAAGGGGCATACGGGGGAGGCCCTGGCCGAGGTCAAAAAGGCCCTTCCCCGCATCATGGCCCATTACCCGGATATTCTCTTTGAGACCACCGACGACCAGCAGCCGCTCATAGACCTCAACGTCCATGGCATGCGCGTCTCCCTGTGGCAGGCCGTGATCCTGACCGTTGTCCTGATCTTTGTGTTCCTGGCCGACCTGCGCGCAGCAGCCGTGGTCAGCGCGGCCATCCCCCTCTCCTTTCTGGCAACCCTCATGGTGCTCTGGATCAGCCCCTACACCTTAAACATGGTCACCCTATCCGGATTGATCGTGGCCGTGGGCATGGTTGTGGATGCCTCGGTGGTGGTTCTGGAGAACATCCACCGCCATCACAAAGAGACCGGATACAAAGACACCACCCGCTCGGCCCTGACCGGCGCAGGCCAGGTGGCCCTGCCCATCACGGCCGGCATGTTGACCACGGTGGCCGTCCTGATTCCGGTGATCTTCACCACCGGCTATACCCGGCAGATCATGCGCCCCTTGAACATCACCATCGTCTCCACCCTGGTGGCCTCCCTCATCGTCTCCCTGACCGTCATCCCGATCCTGGCGGCCAGATTTTTACCAGCCCCAGACAAAGGGGCCAACCGAATCCGCCGCCTGCTGACACCCGTAGACCGGGGCGTAAAACACCTGACCGGGGGCTACGTAAAACTTGTAACCCTGGCCCTGAGGCATCGAGGGATAACCGCCCTCCTACTTCTCGCCTTCATGGCCTTGAGCCTCCGGGTGGTCAAGCCCCTGCTGGGCGGAGAACAGATGCCCCCCATGGATACCGGCATCGTCTCCATCGAGTTTGACACCGACTCCTCTGCCAAACCGGAGCAGGTGAACAAGGTCCTGTCTCGGGTCGAAGCCGTTTTAAACCGACACCCGGAGGTGGTAACCCTCTCCTCGGTGGTTGGTTCTGAACCCGGAGCCCTTAGTTTTGGCGGAGGCGGAACCACCTCTCAGTCAGCTCATATCACGGCCCGGTTGACCCCACGAACCCAGCGGGCCGAAACCATCTGGGAGATCGAGACACAATGGCGCAAAGCGCTGCAGGCGGTCCCCGGAGTGCGGACCTTCCGGGTCTCCGAATACGGCGCCACGCCGGTCTCCACAACCAGGGCACCCTTTGACGCCATCCTCTCCGGACCCGACCCCATCGTCTTGAACCGCCTGGCCGACAAGGCCATGGACCTGCTGTCCGACACCCCGGGAATGATCGACCTGCACCGATCCTGGTACCTGGATAAAATTGAGCAGACGTTCACCATAGATCCGCAATTGGCCGTATTCTACGGAACCTCTCCCTTTGAGGTGGCCACCGCCCTACGCATGGCGGTACAGGGGGTTTCCGCCACATCCATGCGGCTGGACGGCTTCTCCGAAATCCCAGTTCGAGTTCGATTTCAGGCCGACCAGGTGGATGACCTTGGCCGGTTGGAAGAACTCCCCATCCCGACCCGTTCCGGTCCAGTCAGGCTTGGAAACCTTGCCAAAGTCACAAACCTGCGGGCCCAACCCTTCATCACCCGGGAAGACCAACGCCCCACCATCGACATCACGGCGGGTAATTCTGGCCTGACCATTGCCCAGGTCACCGGGGCGGCAAAACAACGCCTGACCGGCTTGTCCCTGCCCAAAGGCTATGCCCTGAACATCGGAGGCACCGCCCGGGACATGGGAGAAACGCAGAAAAATTTAGGCCAGGCCCTTAAAATCGGGCTGGCCCTGCTCTTTGTGCTGCTCATGGCCATGTTCAAATCCATCGCCCATCCAGTGACGATCCTCCTCTCCATCCCCCTGGCAGCCGCGGGAGGGATCTGGGGCCTCCTGATTTTCGACAAACCCTTTTGCATGCCAGCCCTGATGGGATTCATTCTCCTTGGAGGAACCATCGTCAACAACGCCATCTTGATGCTGGATTTCATCATCAAGGCCCGCCAGGAGGGCCTGGAAAAAAACGAGGCCATTTTGCAGTCCGTTCGGTTGCGATTGCGCCCCATCCTGATCACAGCGGTCTCCACCATGGTGGGTTTTTCCCCCCTGATTTTCGAGACGGCCGTGGGCCTTGAGCGCATGAGCCCCCTGGGCATCGCAGCCGCCTCTGGATTGCTGGTGGGCACCCTTGTAACCCTGGTCGCCGTGCCGGTCATTTACTCGTTGCTCGATTCCCTGGGAACGCAACTGAGGGCACTCCGGCCCAAAACACAAAAAATCTCGGGGACCGCCACTCTATAGTGTCTGGCTGAAATGGAGAGCGCCCTGCTCCATGCCAAAAACCTCTCCAGAAAAGCATCCCGAGAGCTGAAGGTGGCCCTCCTGGCCGAACAGCTGGCCATGAATAGCTTCAAAAAAAGGCCTCCGGCGGCAAGGTGAGGGCACCTTGAAACCTTATGGCGAATGCGTGAAGGCCGTCGTGATACCCATGCTTTCGGTGCATTCGCATGAAGGGTGAAATCAGGCAAACGTTTAGCTCTCGGCAGGGCCGCAAAAGGCATCAGCTGAATAGTTACCCAAAATCCGAGCAACGAAATCCAAGTGACTTAATAATTTGTAATTTGCTATCTTATCATGGAGCCTGAAATAACAATTTTCATTACCTCACTGGTCCCCTCATAAATTTCAGTAATTTTTGCATCACGCATCATTCTCTCCACCGGATAATCCTGTAAATAGCCATATCCACCATGCAACTGAACGGCTTTTGTTGTTACATACATGGCTGTTTCAGAAGCAAAATATTTGGCCTGCGCTGCCTCTACAGAGCTTGGTTTTCCAGTTTCTCTTCTATAAGCCGCATTATAAACCAGAAATCTTGCGGCATCGGTTCGAGTCTTCATTTGAGCAAGTTCAAATGCTATACCTTGAAATGCAGCAATTGGTTTACCAAACTGCTTTCTATTCTTTACATATTCAAGAGCAACGTCCAATGCTCCTTGTGCAATACCAAGTGCTTGAGCAGCTATCCCAATTCTACCCACATCAAGTGAGGTCATCGCAACCTTAAAGCCTTTGCCTAACTCACCAAGTAGATTTTCCTTTGGAATAATACAATTATCAAAGAATAATTCTCTTGCAACCGAACCTCGTATGCCCATTTTTCGTTCTGATTTTCCTACTTTGAAACCGGGGAAGATATCTTCAACAATAAATGCGCTAATTCCTTTTGTGCCCTTTGATTTGTCAGTCATTGCCATGATCACATATATGCCCGCAACGCCTGAGTTAGATATAAACTTCTTTTGTCCATTTAACAGCCAATGGTCACCCATATCAACCGCTACCGTTTCCTGTCCTGCGGCATCTGTTCCTGCATTTGGCTCTGTAAGCCCAAAGGCGCCTATTTTTTCACCCTTCATTAAAGGTGGAAGATATTTTTTCTTTTGTACCTCTGTTCCATAGGTAAGAATTGGCCAGGTACAAAGGCCATGATGTGTTTGCACAATGACACCTGTAGAAGCACAGACCTTCGATAATTCCTCAATCAAAATAGCATAGGAAACATAATCACCACCGAAGCCTCCATACTCTTTGGTAAAGGGTAGGCTCATCCAACCCAACTTGGCTATTTTTTCAATTGTTTCAATTGGAAATCTTGCATTCTCATCAATTTCAGCAGCTAAAGGCCTGACCTCTTCTTGAGCGAATCTACGAAATTGTTCCTGCAACGCCTGTTGATACTCATTTAATTCAAAAATCATTATGATACCTCTCTACACATTTATATTTGTTTTTTCGTCATATCACCTAACCCGGATATTTCATGAGAAAACAATCAGGACAAGGAATGGTTCGTAATTACAGTTCTTTACAGTAATATTTTCAGTCGTTTCAAAAATGCAAAATGTAATCCACGGTATTCTGTTTGATTTTCTCACCCTTCGGGCGAGCCGGGTGCACTCATCTGCCGCGTTATCAGAGCCTTGAGGTAAACCACTACGTCTTCAGCTCTGATGCCTTGCATATGAGCGCACCCAACTCGTGAACTATCCGAGCTAAGATAACTTAAATTGCATACAAAAGGTTAGAATATATTTTTAAATGAGTTATCTAAAAATACCCGTATGACCAGAGGACAGGCGAGATGCGTCTATCAAGTGCGGTGAATATTCCCCCAGAGGGGTTAGCCCGCATATTTCATGAGAAAACGACCAATCTATAGAGATAAAATATTATTACAGACGGTTACATGGAAAAAATCGGTTATTTCAAAAATACAAAATGTAATTCACCGTTTTCGGCTCGCCTTTCTCACCCTTCGGGCGAGCCGAGTGCACCCATCTTCTGCGTTATCAGAGCTTTGAGGTAAACCGCTACATCGGCAACTCTGACGCCTTGAATATGGAGGCACTCGACTCGTGAAATATCCGGGTTAAAACGGATCCGTGGGGCGTCGAGGAGGGAGTTGAGGGAGATGTTTCAGGTTTTGCAGAAGGGAATGCAGAGGGCGGTGATGGGGATTAAAAATATGGATAGAACAAAAGGAGGCTGTGTCGAATATCAACAAGCCCCTATTCTTACTGTTTTTATCATAAAAAGATCAATATAGCCGTATACAACGAGAGCAATCAGCGTTCTTTGCAATTATTTACAGTATGTTGACTTGGTCCGGCCCCAATGTTGGCGCAAAGCTAAGATGCCCTTGGTATATCAAATGGTACTACATAGACCCTACGGCGTTTTTTATCAGTGTTCACCATTAAGGTGCTGTTATGATGAAAATTTTAAAAGTCGGTGATAAAAGTCAGGCCATCTGCAACTCTTGCAAAGCCGTTGTCCCCACCACCTATACCTTAAGGGATGTCCCTTTTGACGATGGTGATGGTGAGGTCAAGAATGTCTTGGTCAGCGTATGTGACACATGCGATTCGATCTGCTCATTACCGCACCAGTCCACGCCGGCTGTCAGAAAAGCCCTTGAGACGAAAAGAAAGCCCATTGAGTGCAGAGTCCCTGCGCATATGATCGATATCTTGAACTTAGCCTGCACACAAATTGGTTGCGAAACAGACTTTAGAACTCAGATGTTCAAATACTATATCCACAAAATAGCATATGACGATGCAGCCTTAGCAGAATTGTCCAGTTTTAAAGATAACGAACTCATTGAGGGCAAGCCTGAAAAAAGAATTTCACTGAAAGGGCGTCATGTAAAAGCTGATCTTGATCGAATCCTTTACAGAACGAGCCTAACAAAAACAACTGACATCATTAAATTAATTACGATTAAAATCAAAACTGAAATTTTGGATATGAAAAAGCCTGAGCCAATCAAAGAGTTGAGAACGATAGCAGTTGCAACCCTTTAGACAACAAATTGTAATTCTTGATTTTAAACATGCCAACGCCGCAATGGTTCCACACTACCAAGTGGACTGATACGATGCAGACATAAAAGCCCCGGCCTTTGCCGGGGTTTTTTATTTGAGAAAAGGTCTTTGTGAAGAAATTGTGTCAAATGTCAAGACGTGACCCCTTTCCATGGCCCGGCCCCAATACCATACAGGATCGTCTCATCGGGTGCATGAAAGGTATAGCGCATCTTGCCCGTCCCCGGGTCCGTCCCTACCCTTGAATCATAAGTAAATTGTCGCGGTCCATCCCCACTATACATATTTTTATTAAACCAGAAAAAAGTAATAAAAAAGACCTGACCCTATTTTCCGTATATAATGACCTACCCGTTATATACACGCATTTAAGAGGTATTAAAAAGACCATGGATATCAGAGGAACCTGTATCTCATCAACAGTAGATGAGCACGGCCCAATTTATGTTTACCAAACAAGGAATAAGCGGATTCTCAGCTTTGATGGGAAAATCTATCAAAGTTGCATGAAACTAAAAGACATTAATGGATTAGATCTCGCCTACACCCAGGCCATGATGGCGGGTTTATTGTTTATCCCCATAGTAAAAACAGCCACCATCATGGGGCTGGGCGCAGGCTCAATGGCAAAGAACCTGCTCAGTAGTTTCTCCGAGTTGACCGTACATGCCATTGAATACCGTGAAGCAGTGGCGAAGACCGCAAAAAAACATTTTCACTTACGCGACACGGATCGCCTCTTCATTCATATAAACGACGCTGTGAACTACATCAAAAACACCGACATAAAAAGCGATATTATCTTTTCAGATCTATACAACTCGGAAGGCATGGAACCGAAACAAGTACAATCGTCATACTTGCATGATTGTAAAAATGCACTCAACAAACAAGGTGTCCTTGTGCTCAATATCTGTCATACGGAACTTAAATTACGAGAAGAGTTAGATGAATTACTCGCGCTCCAATTTGAAAACCGACGACTCAGTTTCGACGTAGAAAATGAAAACACGATCGTACTCGCATTTAAAAACGACATCCCCTCTATAAAAAGAGAAGAACTACTTACTAAAGGTAAAGGGTTGCAAGAGAAAATGAACATTCCGATGGAACGTTATGCCAAATTACTTTTGGATACGCCGGGTAGTTGGAGTTGAGCTGCCACAACCAACGGAATTGTTCAAATATATGTACAATTTATGCGTAAATAGTCAGATAGTGCCTCCGGCGGTCCTGCCGGGGGCTAAACTTTTGCCTGATTTTATTAAGACGGGTTTTACAAACAGGTTTTACAAAATAATCTTGATTAAATTTCATCTTAAAAGCGGATGTGATTACCTCTTATTCACAGCCATGGGTTCCCTGTCCATTTCAGGCTTCAATGTCACCCACACCGGTGAGATGACGGCGGCGTCCTAGGATGGACACCCATTTAATATCAAAGGGCGAAGCGTGCCCATCTGGCAGTCGGGAAACCCACAATACTGAAAATTGTATAAATTTTGACGACGCAGCATCTCTCCCCGGCGTGATCGGTTGCACCCGCGCTGAAACACCCGCGTCGGGATTGCCGCCTTACCCCGTTTTTTCACCGATCCCGCGTGATAGAGAAATTCACGGTATTTTTGGAGTGGTCATTGCACAGAATTATGCCTGGTTAAGAATAGGGGGGAAGGTCGAAAAGACCTTAAATGGAGAGTGTACAGGAGGTGAAGCTACATCCACTTCACATAATTTGAAACTCCACATAAGAAATGATTTCCTAAGACGGAGAAGCCAAGGCCCTCCACGGCATACACCATGGAAAATCTGCGGTTCACACGAACCAACTCATCTTTCTCCGCGTCTTTAAAAGGAAGACCATCAAAAGCCGTTCGACTGATCACATGGTAAACGGTCTTCTGGCCGGGATCAGGGAGAAGGGGTCGCGTCTTGACATTGGACAAAATGACATCGTCATGTCACAGAAACCCCATACACCCGTACTTATTGAGACTTTTTGGAATGAACATCAGGAAGCCGCTATTCTACATGCTTTCAGCGGCGCAGCCGCATCTGCGTCTATCTGTGTTCATCTGCGGCTAAATTGATTTTGTTCAGGGGTGGCTCTTGCCCATTGATGGGCACGCTTCGCGCTTTGCCCATCCTGACGGCGCGACAAGCGATCCGTCTTCGCCTGCGGCTACGCTGTGACATGGGGGCAAAATGCATTCGAAACCAGCTTTCAAGGTGGCACACCTTGCCGCCGGAGGCTTTTTTTTGAGCTGAATAGCTATCCGGGATGTGCAGTTGCTGCACGATCGACGTCAATCCCAAACCCGCCGCGCCTTCCAATATCTTTTTTTCCAATAGGGCTGATTCAGGTTCGTCAACGTAACGCCTTCGTTGGTGGAGGCATGAAGAAAAATATTGTTGCCCATGTAGATGCCCACATGGCGGACCGTGAGGCCGGTTTTAAAGAGGACGAGATCCCCGATGCGAAGGTCCTTTCGTTTGACGGGTTTCCCTGTTTTCGCGAGGAGTTTGGTGGTTCGGGGGATGGTGATGCCAAGGGTGTCCCGGTAGGTGAGGTGGACAAAGCCGGAGCAGTCGACGCCGCGTTTGCTGGTGCCGCCCATTTTGTAGCGCGTGCCTTTCCATTCTGCATACTGGGCGTTCAGCCTTGCTTTCACGCGGGCGGTGTCGGTAAGGTTCACGACAGATGGGTGCTTTATCTTGATGGTTCTTCGATGCTTCTCCCTGGGCACGGTGGCACATCCCAGGAGGCTGAATATGAGGATGCAAAGGATCCATGTCTTCACAAGGGGTCTCCTTTAGATATCATGCTATTCGACTCCTTCGCCGGACATATTTCTAACATGCCACACTCCGGTGCGGCAGGGAAAAAGACAAACTAAAAAGCCGCACCGGAGTGCGGCGCTCCGTTTCGGCCCGTTTTTCTCGGTTTTCTCGGTTTTTTAAGGTCGCTGCCAAACGAGGACCAAGGCCGGCTTCCCCTACTCCGATTGCCTCCTCATTCAAGGTGAAGAAGCAGCCGCGCACCATGAAGAATACGCATAACAATGACGACGTCTATTATAGATGATGCTCACGCTTAAAATTTTCGAAAAACTCCGCGGCCTTTCGGGTTTCACCTGCTGCTACCTGCTGCTCAGCCTTCATCACCTTCTCCATCACGCCAAAGGATTCAGCCATCCGCTCACAAGATTCGGGATCCATGAGAACCGCTTCGGCCTTTCCATTGACCGTCAGGACAACGGGACGTCTGGTCTTATGGATCTGTTTAAGCAGCTCCCCTGTATTCCGCTTCAGCTCGGTGATGGATTTTATATCTTCGGTTATTTTAATGGACATATGCACTCCAAGCATAGCCCGAATATTACACGAGTTGGGTGTGCTCATATGCAAGGCATCAGAGCTGAAGATGTAGTGGTTTACCTCCAAGCTCTGATAACGCGGCAGATGAGTGCACCCGGCTCGCCCGAAGGGTGAGAAAATCAGACAGAATACCGTGGATTACATTTTGCATTTTTGAAACGACTATAAATATTGCCGCAAAAAACTGTAATTACTGATTATTCCTTAGTCCTGATTGTTTTCTCATGAAATATTCGGGATAGGGCATGATATTTGATACTTTCATCATGTCACAAGCAACATTACAGAGCCATCTTCACCAGATAATATATTAACAACGAGAATCCATCACAATGCCCATTTCCAATAGGACGGCTCGTCTCTACTCGCTTTCAGCGGCGCAGCCGCATCTGCGGACATCTGTGTTTATCTGTGGCCAAATTATTTTTTTGTTTAAGGGGTGGGGATGTTTGCGCAGCCCATGAGGCTGAATATGAGTATGCAGAACATCCATATCTTCACGGGGTTCTCCTTTTCATTTCATGCAGATATTGATATTTTAGCATTGCCCCTCAGCTTTCATCGCAATTCTGGAGCACACGCAGGATCTCCGGCCATGCGAATGCGGACGCATTTCAGCCCGGAATGACGCCTCCCGATGCGCATTCGCAAACCCGCTTTCAAGGTGGCTCACCTTGCCGCCGGAGGCATCTTTTTTTGTCCTTTTTTCCATGTCCCTTACGTGATGATTGGAGACCCCATGAAGAAAAAACTTCTGCTCTTAGGGGGCGGACACGCTCACCTGGAAACCCTGGCGGCTTTGGAAACGATCCAAAAACGTGGGCACGAGGTCACCGTGGTGGCCCCCTCCCCCCATCACTACTACTCGGGCATGGGCCCAGGGATGCTGGGGGGCACCTACACCCCGGAATCGATTCGATTTGATACGGAGGCCATGGTCACGAAGAGAGGGGCACGGTTTGTCAGGGGCCTGGCTGTGGCCATTGACGCGGGGGAAAAAACAGTTCGGCTCAGTTCTGGAGAGTTGCTCGATTATGACGTCTTGTCCAACAATGTGGGAAGTTATGTCAAGAGTGATCTCATCGTGGCCCCGGGGTCAACCGTCTATTCCGTCAAGCCCATTGAATCCCTGCTAACGCTGAAGCAGGCTCTTTTAAACCGATGCCATGAAAAGGTCCTTCAGATTGCCATCGCAGGCGGTGGCCCATCGTCGGCAGAGGTGGCGGGAAACATCCTTCAACTGGTCCAAAACGCGCGCGGACAGAGGCCGGTCATCACCCTCTACTCACGCAGCGGTTTCTTCGATCACTTCGATGAGAAAATAAAAACCGGCGTCACAAACATCCTTGAAGCCAAGGGGATTCAGCGGGTGGAAGGAGACGCCGTGGTCCGGGTGGATGGCCCATCGATAGGGCTCGCCTCGGGCCGTCAGTGTCCCGCGGATTTCGTGATCTCCGCAACCGGCGTGCGCCCCTCCCCTCTCTTTGCCGACTCCCATCTTCCCACCGGCCCCGACGGAGGGCTCCTCGTCAACCCGTTCCTCCAGTGCACCGCCCATCCGGAGATCTTTGGCGGCGGCGACTGCATCCATTTTCAGGAGCACCCCTTAAACAAAGTCGGCGTTTACGCCGTTCGTCAAAACCCCATCCTTTTGCATAATCTCCTGGCCCAACTCGAAGACACCCCGCTGACCCCCTTCCACCCCGGAGGCAACTACCTCCTCGTCTTCAACCTCGGCGAGGGCACAGGCTACCTCCACAAAAACGGCATCCGCTTCCACGGTAAAATCGCCTTCCGCATTAAAGATTTCATCGACCGCCGCTTCATGACGAAATACCAAAGGCTGATGTAAAAAACAGGTGTAAGGGCCGGCGCAAAAATCAAACATACAAAAAGCAATGCCTCCGGCGGCAAGGTGAGCCACCTTGAAAGCAGGTTTCCGCAGCGCTTCAACCCTCGTTCCTCGGGTCAAATCACAGCGGCATTTTTATGAAAATTGTGCATTTATTTTTTGCGTGAGCCCTAACTATTCAGCTTGGGGTGTCGGATGATCTCGATATCCCGTTTACGAACATATTCAGTCAACCTGTTCCTGCGTTATTCGACTATAAAAGGTATGTTGAAACCGGCCAGCGCCTTTACGCCTGCGGCTACGCCGTGACATGGGGGCAAAACGCATCCGCAATCTGCTTTCAAGGTGGCACACCTTGCCGCCGGAGGCTTTTTTAACCCAACCCCAAAGGCTCCGCCATCGAAACGCCCAGCTCCAGGGCTTTTCGATTCATCTCCACATATTTTTCCTGAACCCGCGTTGAGATAACCGCCAGCACCGATTCGGCTTTGACGAGGCCAAGGAGTCCGATGAGGACACCGAGCATGCAGATATTAAAAACCACGGGGTTGCCGATCGCATCCTGGACGGTCTGGTACATGGGCAGTTCCACCTGTTTGGCGTCGACCTTCTTGCCGAGCTTCACGTAGCGGTCGTCGGTCAGAAGCAGGCCTCCGGGACGAATGATGGGCGAAAATTTATCGTAGGCTTCCTGGGTGAGACAGACCAGCACATTGGGTTGGGTCACCTTCGGAAAGAGGATGGGATGTTCAGAGATGATGATGTCACTTCGGGTGGCTCCGCCCCGGGCTTCGGGTCCATAGGACTGAGACTGGACGGCGATGAGCCCTTCATGGATGACGGCCGCTTCAGCCAGGATCACAGCGGCGGTGATCACCCCCTGGCCTCCGGCTCCTGAGAAGACCATACGAAACTTCTCCATGCCTCACCCTCCCTCTTTTTGAATCACCTGCTCATAGGCGTCACAGTACTCGGCCCGAAGCTCTTCGACAAAAATGCCCCGTTCCAGGATCTCCGGGTCCTCGGCGGCCCTTGCTGAGCCGATGGGGACGGTGTGGGTCTTCAGGTACTCCAGCATCACCGGGGCATTGACCAGCTGGTTTCTGCGTCCGTACTGAGTGGGGCACTGACTGAGGAACTCCACCACGGAAAACCCACGGTGTCGGATCGCTTTTTTTAAAATCGAGATTCCTTCTTTGGCGTGGTAGGTGGTGGTGCGTGCCACAAAGGAAGCCCCCGCCGCCGTGGCCAGCTTAACGGCGTCAAAGGGATTGTCGATGTTACCAAAAGGTGCGGTGGTGGCGTAATCTCCGGTGCAGGACATGGGGGAGTACTGCCCGCCGGTCATGCCATAGATCCGGTTGTTCATGACAATGGCGGTGATGTCGATGTTGCGCCGGGCGGCATGGATAAAATGATTCCCCCCGATGGCCAAGGCGTCCCCATCCCCCATGGGGGTGATGATGGTCAGCTCCGGCTGACTGAACTTGACGCCGGTGGCAAAGGCCAGGGCCCTGCCGTGCAGAGTGTGCAGGGAATGAAAATCCACGTAGCCGGAGATTCGCGCCGAACAGCCGATGCCGGAGACCACCACAATGTTGCTCTTGTCGAGACCCAGCTCCTCAATGGCTCGAATCAGGCAGTTAAGAATGGTTCCGTGACCACAGCCCGGGCACCACATGTGCGGAAAAAACCGTTCCCTGATAAAGTCGCGGGTCCCCATCTACACCCCCCTGCCCTGAATAATCCGAAGAATATTCTTGATATTGGTCGGAGAGATCAGCTCCCCGTCGATGCGGTTGGCCAGAAAAACGCGTTCCGGGTTCTCGACGGCGGCCTTCACCAGCCCGGTTACCTGCCCCTTATTCATCTCCACCACCACAATGCGCCGGGCCTTCCTGCATTTTTCCCTGATTAAGTCGACCGGAAACGGCCAGATGGACTGCAACTCCAGATAGCCCAGGCGATCCCCACGCCGCCGGCGGTTCTCCACCGTATGAAGGGTCGAGCGTGCAGCCGAACCAAAGGAGATGAGAATCACCTCGGCGTCTTCCAGGTACAACTCTTTGTAGCGGGTGATCTCATGGACATTGGTTTCAATCTTGTCCACCAGATGATTCAAAAGGCTCTCCACCACCTTGGGATTGCTGGAGGGAAACCCCCACATATCATGATAGAGGCCGGTCACGTTGTAGCGGTGATCCCCGCCGAAATCGCTCATGGGGAGCCGCCCGTCTTCTCGGGGGAGATAGGGATGATAGTCCACGCCCCGCTTCACCGAGGTGCGCAGCCGATCCACCACAGGCAACACCCCGGCCTCTGGAATCACCAGCTTTTCCCGCATGTGGCCGATGACCTCGTCAAAAAGAAGAATCACCGGAGTGCGATAGGTTTCGGCCATGTTAAAGGCGTGGACGGTCATCTCAAGGACGTCCTGATGGGTGGAGGCGGTGAGGGTGATGATGGCGTGATCCCCATGGGTCCCCCAGCGTGCCTGGTTGACGTCTCCCTGCCCCACATGGGTGGGATTTCCCGTGGAGGGACCGCCGCGCTGTACATTAACGATCACGCACGGAATCTCGGCCATCACCGCAAATCCCAACGCCTCCTGCATCAACGAGAAACCGGGTCCGCTGGTGGCGGTCATCACCTTGTTTCCGGTGAGGGATCCGCCGATAATGGCGCACAGAGAGGAGATCTCATCCTCCATCTGGATGAACCGCCCGCCACGTCCGGGAAGACGCCGGGCCAAAAGTTCGGCAATTTCTGTGGAGGGGGTGATGGGATAACCGGCAAAGAAACTCATCCCGGCATAGAGAGCCCCTTCAACGCAGGCTTCATTTCCCTGAACAAAAACAAGATTCTCTTCCATGGCGATGGCCTCTCCTGAAGCGGAGTAAGGAACAACTAAATAAAGAACAAGGGCCTCCGGCGGCAAGGTGTGCCACCTTGAAAGCTGCTTGCGGATGCGCTTTGCCCCTCGTTCCTCGGGTCAAATCACATCCGCACTTGGATCGACGTAAATCTGAAATATGTATTTAAGACCTGTTTGTTAAACTTTTCAAAAGTTTAGCCCCCGGCAGGGCCGCCGGAGGCGTAAGCTGAAGAGTGACTACTTTTCGATGATCACTTCGCTGGCAAGCTCCGGGCAACGGAGTTCACACAGCCTGCAGCAGGTGCACTTTTCAGGATGAACGACCACGACTTTGTCGAAGGCATCTATTTCAAGGACCTCTCTGGGGCAAAAATGAATGCAGACCCCGCATCCCTTGCACCAATCCCGGTTAATGACAATTCTATCCAGTTTTGGCCGTCCCATGGGCGCGCCCTCCTTCATGCGTGTAGTCGCAATGAAGTGCGTTAAAAAAGTGTGTTGTCCATGGTTTAGGGGTAGAGGTTTTGTCAGGTATTGTCAAGAAAAAGAGCCGTCAGAAGGAACCCACAGGAACCGATCCAAATTCAGGGAGCCCCCTTTCGTAAACAGAATTCCTTCAGCCATCAACAACCCTTTCTGCAGATCATGGGCCGAACCGGTCAGGGAAATTCGCCCGTTGCGATTCACCACGCGATGCCAGGGCAGCCCCTCCTTTTCCGAACAGCTGTGAAGAATCCGGGAGACCTGACGCGCGCCTCCCGGGTTGCCAGCGGCGGCCGCCAGAAGACCGTAGGTACACACGCGCCCCAAGGGAATGGCGCGAATCAGTTCGATCACACGACAGGTAAAAAGAGAACGGGACATACACGAACCTCACAGGATAACACGATCAAATTGTTGCATTTTGCCATGATGACTGATAAAAAAAAAAAATGATCACAGAGCCCGAACCGGCTCTTTTTTTTGCCCACCTTAATAACACCGTTCAGAAAACTCAACGCACGTCTCACGCAGAGGTTCTTCATGCCCGCCCCCTACTTTATCGTCTACAACCCCATGACGGTCAACGTCATGGATGCCCTGGGAACCTGCGACACCCCTCTGGATCTTCTCAGCTTTCTCACCCGCAGGGACAGCCGCGATCTCTCTGACACCACCTGGCTCGACTTCCTCCAATTCGACCCGGCCTTAGACAAGAGAGGCATGGTGGAGACCTTTGCCATCGAGAGCTATGCCATCACCTACGTGGCCAACCAGATCGCGGCGCACCGGCCTGATGCGGAAATATTCCTGGCCGACGGTGTGCGTCGCACCGTGGCGGAGACGATTCGAAAAAAGGGACCACCCGAAGCGGTCTTCATCTCCTCCATGAGCTCCAACTTCCCCACCACCGTCTGCACCACCCTGGCCCTGAACCATGGAAACATCCCCGTCATCATCGGTGGCATCCACGTCTCCACCAGCCCGAAAGACACCGATCGATTCATCAGAGATTACATCCCCTCACCAGAACGGGTCAGTGAAGTCCGGGGCAGCGGGGACGGCCAGGTGATCGGGCGGATCCTGAGAGACCTGGGAAACAATGAGTTAAAACAAGTCTACACCGGCGTAAAAACCATTGAAGACAATGTATGGGGCGCCCCCAACGTGATCGAGATGCCCCCCTTGCAGCTCTCCTTTTTAAAACGCATCCCCCTTCTGGGCAAGCTCCTCGTCCGGGCCATCCGCATCCAGCCCATCGCCCCTTTTCTTGGCTGCCCTCACTCCTGCAGTTTTTGCTCAATTTCCAGCCTCCCCAAGGCGCTGAGGCGTTTCACCATGCGCTCCCCCGAAGACGTGGTCGCCGAAATCGAACACCTGCAGAAAGGGGGCGTCACCCTGAAAAACCGTCTCTTCTTTTTCCTGCCCGACAACATCCTGCTGGGGGGAAAAAGACTGAATGCGCTGCTCGACTTGATTATCGAAAAGCGGCTGAAAATCAACTATATCGTCCAGGCCTCCGTGGAAATTGCCGATGATGAGACCCTCCTCAAAAAACTCCGCCTCTCCGGCTGCTCGCACCTCTTTATCGGGTTTGAAACTCTGAATCTGAACGACCTGAAACACGTGGGCAAAAAGGTGGTCAACGGCATCCAGGCCAGTGGAAAAAGCGTCGCAGACTACTATGCGGCACAAATAAAAAAAATCCAAGGTCACGGAATGGTGATCCACGGCTCTTTTATCCTGGGACTCCCCAACGACCGTTTCCACAGCCTCTCTGACAACACAGGCCAGGACTACGGCAAATTCTGCACCCGCCATCACATCGGGATTCAGGCCACCCCTCTCTCGGATCTTCCCGGCTCCCGGGATTTTATCCAGACCCACAAAACAGGGGGCTGGCTCTTCGGCCGAGAGGGCACCATGGACTACCTTATCGCCCTGGTGGCCTGCGACCTGACCGAAGGAAACCGCATCCCCCCGGCCAACGTACGCGAAAGCCCCCTTATCGTCCTGCACATGGCCTATGAAGCCATCAACCGGGTCGGCTGGACGGTAAACGCCTTGAAAAGCGCCACCACCATGGGCATTAAAGGGTTTCTGGCTCCGACCATCAATGGAAAACACAGTATAAAAGAGCGGCTTATCGACGCCTTCGTCGCCTTTGCCGTCCCCCTCATCGTCAGCCAGTACCGGGATCATGCCATCAAGGTGCTCTCCTCCACCTGCGGGGCCAAAGGGTCCATGGAACGACTCTGGGAGATGGAAAAGGACCCTGAGATTAAGGCTATGTTTCGACGGTATGTGGAGGGATTTATGGTGAAGGGGGAACACGGACAGGCACAGACAGGCATGGACGAAAACAGACCCACACACCCTCTGCCCCAGGATAACGTTTGCCATAAAACCGGTTGACGCCTCACCCACGGTACGATCACAACCCGCTTTCGAGGTGGCTCACCTCGCCGCCGGAGGCAGCCAGGTTAAAGACGCCTCCGGCGGCCCTGCCGGGGGCCAAACTTTTGATCCGCCTTCGCCCATGGGCTACGGCGCGACAAGAAAGTTTGATAAACAGGTTTTACTCAATTTTCCAGGAACCTTCGCGAATGTCCTCCCCCTGAGGAACGAAGGGAGAGGGCATTCGCAACCTGGGGTCCAGGGGATCATCCCCTGGCCGCCGGAGGCACGCTTTTAGGGTTTTCATACAAATGACAGGCCACAAGATGGCCATCGCCTTGATCTAAAAACTCGGGTTCGGTGGTTCGGCAGATATCCATCACGTGGGAGCAGCGGGTGTGGAAACGGCAGCCGGAAGGGGGGTGGATGGGAGACGGAACGTCGCCTTCGAGAATAATGCGGTTGCTGACGGCGCCGGGTACGGGAATCGGAATGGCCGAGATAAGGGCCTGGGTGTAGGGGTGGAGAGGATTTTTGTAGATGGTGTCGGCGTCGGTCTGTTCAACGATCTTTCCGAGGTACATGACGGCCACGTGATCCGAGATCAGACGGACCACCGCCAGGTCATGGGCGATAAAAAGGGTGGTGAGCCCCATCTCCTCCTGGAGGTCGAGGAGAAGGTTGATGATCTGGGATTGGATGGAGACGTCCAGGGCCGAGACCGGTTCGTCGCAGATCAGGCATTCCGGGGAAAGGGCGATGGCCCTGGCGATGCCGATGCGCTGGCGCTGGCCACCGGAGAACTCATGGGGAAAACGACTCTCAGCCGATCGGGGCAGGCCCACCATGTCCAGGAGCTCTGCCACCCGCTTGCGCCTGGACGGGCCGTCTCCGATTCTGTGGATCACCAGGGGCTCTTCGATGATTGAGCCCACGCTGTGACGGCTGTTGAGGGACTCGAAGGGATCCTGAAAAACCATCTGAATCCGGCGTCTGAAGGGTTTCAACTCTTTTTCGTTTAAGAAGGTCAGATCCGTGCCGTCAAACCGCACGCTCCCGGAAGTCGCCTCGTAAAGGGCCGCCAGGGTGCGTCCCAAGGTGGTCTTCCCGCAACCGGACTCTCCCACCAGCCCCAGAGTCTCGCCCCGGGCCACCGAAAAAGAGACCCCGTCCACGGCGTGGACATCCGCGACTTTGCGCTTGAAGACGCCTCCCGTCACCGGAAAGTATTTTACCAGATCCTTCACCGTCAGCATCCCTTGCCACTCCCTCCAATCATATCATAAAGATGACAGGCCACTTGATGGGCCTCCCCCACGGTCACCTCTTCGGGGACCTCGCTGCGGCACCGCTCCATGACATGGGGGCAACGGTTCTGGAACCGGCAGCCGGGCGGCAGGTCCATGAGACCGGGGACCTGCCCTGAAATGGTGGCAAGGCGGGTCTTTCGCGGGGCATCCAGTCGAGGCATGGAGGCGAGGAGCCCCTGAGTGTAGGGGTGTTTGGGATCGGCAAAGAGGGTCGATGCCCCGGCCCGTTCCACCACTTTCCCCGCGTACATCACCACCACGTCATCGCATTGTTCGGCAATCACGCCCAGGTCGTGGGTGATAAAAATCACCGACATGCCCGAATTCGTCTGAATACGCCGGATTAAATCGAGGATCTGGGCCTGAACCGTCACATCCAGGGCGGTGGTGGGCTCGTCCGCGATGAGAATCGCAGGAGAAAGGGCCAGCGCCATGGCGATCATTACCCGCTGCCGCATCCCGCCCGAGAGTTGGTGAGGATAGGCCGAAAGCCGTCCTTCGGCATCGGGGATCCCCACATCGGTGAGAAGGCGAATCACCTCGCGCTTCAGCTCCCCTTTGGAGAGCTCGGGCCGGTGAATACGCAAGGGCTCCGAGATCTGTTTGTAAAGGGTATGGACCGGGTTCAGGGCCGACATGGGCTCCTGAAAGATCATGGCGACCGAAGCCCCCCGGATGGTCTGCATGGATTCCGCCGGAAGCGCCACCAGATCGATGCCGTCCAGCACCACCTGCCCCCCTTCGATGCGGGACATGGGTTGAGGCAACAGGCGCATAATGGAGAGCGCGGTCACGCTCTTGCCACACCCCGACTCCCCCACGATGCCCAGGGTCCGGCCCTTGATCAGCGTAAAGCCCACCTTCTCCACGGCGCGAACGGGTCCCGCCTCGGTGTCAAAGGCCACCGTGAGCCCCTGGACCGAGAGGATGGGATCTTCTATCTGCCGAACGTCTGCGGCCATGCTTATCCTTTCGGCTTAAAGGTCTCTTCGATGGTGGTTACCGGCGGAAAGGCTTTCTTCTTCTTCATCGCCTTCTTTGTCTCCTCATGACGCGCCTTGTCATACCAGAACGTGCCGCTGCCAAAGGGGTCGAAGAGATCATTGGCATGTTTGGTGCCCGGCGGGGTGGGCAGCCGCCACCAACGCCAGTAAGCCTGGCGGAAATAGGGAACCATCATGGTGGGGACAAAGCTCGCCTGCTCATGCAGCATCCCCTGAATTTTCCGGGAGAGCACCTTGCGTTCCCCCTCGTCCAGAGAGTTGTGGTAACGATCGATCACCTCGTCCAGTGCTTTATTGTCCGTGTTGGTGATATTGTTGGTCTGAGGTTTGTGGGCGTTGTCCGAGTGATAGCTCTGCCAGTACCGGGGCCGAAAGCTTGTGGACCAGGCCATCATGGCCACGTCGTGCTTCTTCTCCAGAAATTTTTTGAACGCCGAGGAGTTGTCCAGCTTCTGAAGCCTGATCTCCACCCCGGCCTTTTTCGCCTCCTCTTTTAAAACCACCAGCCGCTCGGTGATCTCATCGAAGGAGTAGGCGACCTCCACAGAGAAGCGCTGCCCCGCCTTCTCCCAGATCCCATCCGTCCCGCGCGTCCAGCCCGAGGCGGTCATCAGGCGCTTCACTTCACCAATATCGTAAGGACGGGCACGCAGGGTCTCATCCGAGTACTGTCCATACCCCTGATAGGCATGATTCAGCCTGAAATAGTCCCCACGCAAGACCTTTTGAATCACCTTGTCTACGTTCATGGCATGGGCAAAGGCCAGGCGCAGGTTGCGATCTTTAAAGATCTCTCGATCCTCGTTTAAATAAAGTCCCTGGGGCGTTCGCCGGGTGTCATTGTAAAACCAGATCCGCTCCACGTACCCCTTTTTCACCACCTCGGTGTCGCTCTTCCGGTACCAGTACTTGGGATAGGTGATGCGAAAGGTGTCGAGACGCCCTTTCAAAAAATACCCCCACTGGGTGTTGAAGTCCCGGACCACCCGAAAAATCACCTTGTTCACGTTAAAGCAGTTCCGGTTGTAATAGAGGTCCTTTGCCCACCAATCCTTCTTGCGGGCAAAGACAACCTCCTTGCCCTTCTTAAAGGAGCTGATCTGATACGCCCCGGTGTTGGGAACAATCTTCCAGTTGTAACGGGCAACAAAATCTTTGCCCAATCTGCCATAGAAATGACGCGGGGTCGGCGCGATAGAAAGCTTGAGATTCAAATCCGGCTCGGCCCGGGTGCTCACCACGGCCAAGGTGTGGTCGTCATAAACGATGACCTTCTCGATCTCTTCGGTGTAGTAGTGCTTGTACCAGGGCGCCACAATCTCTTTTGAACGCATAAACTCAAGGGTATAAGCAAAATCATCTGCCGTCACCGGCTCGCCATCGGACCAGCGCGCTTTGGGGTTGAGCTTGAAATACATGGTCTTCCTGTCCGCCCCGAAAGCCCAGTGCGTGGCAAGGGCCGGGATAATCCGCTCGGTATTGGGATGCAGATCGACCAAGCTCATCTGATTGCCGCCAATATTTCCCCGAAAAGAGCCATTAGAGTCCGGCCCTACGGTCCGGAAGGTCAACGGGAAGCTGCCGATGGGACTCACAAACACCCCGCCCTTGACCGCCTCAGGTGAAGAAAAGACCGGGTCTTCATGGTTGGTGAGCCACACAAGCCCATCGGGCAAGGTCTCGGCCCCCAAAGGGGCAAGACACATCCCCCAGACTAAAAAAGCAATACAAAGCGTCCGAACCACTATCTGACGTCGCATGAATGTCTCCTAAAATAATTAAAAAACGGCCTCCGGCGGCAAGGTGCGAAGCCACTGTAGCAAAAACCACCTTGAAAGCGGGTTTGCGGATGCGCTTTACCCCTATGTCACGGCGTAACCGCAGGCGAAGACGGATCGCTTGTCGCGCCGTAGCCCATTGATGTCAGTCGAATGGTGACGCATGAACATGGGCGTAGGCGGACTTGTCACGCCGGAGGCTTTTGCGTAGGCGGATTCCTCGGGTCAAATCACACCCGCATTGTAAAACGAAATTCATTCAAGAAGAATTTTTTAAGACCTATTTATTAAACTTTTTGTAACTATTCAGCTATCCATTTTTTCTTTATGACCCCGGTCTGACAACACCCTGCGCTTTTCGTCTTCCCCGCGCAGGCGGGAATCCATCTATGAAAATCCGTATCGTCCTCATTTTTATAATGACGTACCGGATGGATGCTTAGGGTGCGCCGTGCGCACCGTCAGGCATATCGTAAACCGGAAACACCGCATGTTGAAATAAAACTCGTGGTGATCGTTAACTTGCGAGGCCGATGGTCCTCTCTACGGTAGAAGGTGCGGGAGCCGCACCCTACGCGGTGATGAAAAGACGTGACGTATTGGCATTTGAATTTTTCTGTCATTTGCCTCGAACGACCAGGCAAAGGCAAGCTGAATAGTTACAATATTTGTAACCTATCGCCTATCGCCTGTTTTTCGCCCTTAGCCTTTAGCCCGGATATTTCATGAGAAAACAATCAGGACTTAGGAATAATTCGTAATTACCGTTCTTTGCAGTAATATTTTCAGTTGTTTCAAAAATGCAAAATGTAATCCACGGTATTCTGTTTGATTTTCTCACCCTTCGGGCGAGCCGGGTGCACTCATCTGCTGCGTTATCAGAGCCTTGAGGTAAACCACTACATCTTCGGCTCTGATGCCTTGCATATGAGCGCACCCAACTCGTGAAATATCCGGGTTAGCCTTCTTTTTTCCCTTCTCCCTACTCATAATACGTATACATCTTCGCATCAAAAGCCTCCCGCACCGCCTCCCCCATAAAGGTAACGGTGGTGAGCACCAGCATCATGGCACCGATGACCGAACCAGCGATCCACCAGGCGTCCATATTGGCCCACCCCTGATTCAGCAGCTCCCCCCAGCTCGGCGTGGGCGCGGGCAATCCAAAACCCAGGTAATCCAGGGAAGTCAGGGAGACAATGCCGCCGGAAATGGAAAACGGGGCGTAGGTCACCACCACGGCCAGGGTGTTGGGCAAAATATGCCGGACAATAATGCGCCACCGGGAAGCCCCCAGAGCCCGGGCAGCGAGCACATACTCGCGTTCGCGCTCCCGGTAGGTCATGGTACGCATCACCCAGGTCATACCCATCCAGCTGAACAAGGCCATCAGAATAATGAGAGTCCAGAACCCCGGGGTCATGATCGAGGAGATAATGATCACAATATAAAGGAAGGGCACATTGGACCAGATTTCGATGAGCCTCTGAAAAAAAAGGTCAAACCTCCCCCCCAGATACCCCATCAGGCACCCAAGACTGATCCCCACGGCATAGGTCACCAGCAGCAGCCCCAGCGCAAAAAAGATGGCCGTGCGGAAGCCGTAAATCAAACGGGCCAGGACATCCCTTCCCACGGTGTCTGTCCCCAAAAGATGCCGCTCATGCAGGGAGGGAGCAAAGGGCGGGTAGTCGTCGTCCTTTAAATCGGTTTCGAGCGGGTTCCAGGGAATCGGCGGCAAAAGCACCCAGCCCCTCTTCTCCGTTTCAAGGGTCTTTTTCAAGGCGCGATAGTTGGTCTCATACGCGTAATCCAGCCCGAAGGTGGCCCCGGGGATCATGGCACCATAGGTGGGGAAATACCAGGTGCCCCCGTCATTGACCACCAGCGCCCGGCTGTTGACGCAGAGCTCTGCCCCCACCGCCAGCAGCAGAAGAAGAAGCAGGATGACAAAAGACCAGTACCCGCGCCGGATAGAACGGAATCGTTTCAGCTTGCGTATGGTAAGAGGATTAAGCGTCATTATTCGAAGGTCACCCTGGGATCGGTCAACGCCACGCAGATATCCGAGAGGATATTGCCGACAAGAAAAAGAAGGGAAGAGATCACCAGCACGCCCAAGACAACGGGGTAATCACGCTCCACCACAGATTCGTAGCCAAGAAGCCCCATCCCGTCGATATTAAACACTTTTTCAATAAGAAAAGAGCCGGTTAAAATCAGAGAAATATTGTTACCGAAACTGGTGGCCAGAGGAATCAGGCTGTTTCGAAGGGCATGACGAAACACCGCTTTTCGAAACGGAAGCCCCTTGGCCACGGCCGTGCGCATATAATCGGCGGACAGAGTGTCCATCAGGGTGTTCTTCATTAACATGGTCATGACGGCAAACGAGCCCGCCACATAGGAGATCACCGGCAAGACCGTGTGCCACACCACGTCTTTCACCTTGCCCCAGGCGTCCATCTCGTCATAAAAATCCCCCACAAAGCCCCCTAAGGGAAACACCTCCCAACGTGCCGAAAAAAGAAGCAGCAAAAGCACCCCGATCACCCAACCGGGTATGGCGTACCCCGTAAAAACCAGAAGGGACGAGACATTGTCGAATCGGCTGTTGTGCCGTACCGCCTTGGCCATCCCCAGGGGGATGCAGACCCCATAGACAAGAACCAGGGAGATAAGCCCAAAATAAAGAGAGATGGGAAGCCGATCCAGGATCATCTGAAGCACCGGGTCGTAATACCGGGTGGAGGTCCCAAGATCCCCCTTTACCACCTTGGCGAGCCAGGAGACATAGCTCTGGAGCAGGGGCTTGTCAAACCCGTAATATCGCCGAAGTTCATCGATCTGATCTTCCGACAGTGGCTGTCCCTGATCCGCAGCCACCATCCCCGTCTGCTGACTCCGCGCCTCAGCGATCATCCGCTCCACCGGCCCGCCCGGCACAAACCGCGTCACGGCAAACACCATCACCGTAATCCCGATAAAGGTGGGGATCACCAATAACAATCGCCTGATAAAGTACGCCTTCATAGAGTCCTTATAAAAGAGATTTTTGCCTCCGGCGGCCAGGGGATGATCCCCTGGACCCCAGGTTTCCAGGGGGGGGTGGCATGGCTGACGTCATCCCAGCCTTTGAGGGGTGGAAACGCCGCACTCACGAAGCCCCGACACCCCTCACCCCAGCTACCAGAGGAGCTCAACGTCATCCCAGACGCTAATGTCAAGCTGATCGTCGGTGCGACATTCCCCGTCCAGCATCCAGCGGACGGGGCCGTTTTCACAGCGAACGGTCACGCGCTCTGCCGGTGCGGAGTAATGCATGGCAGGATGGATGATCTCACGTCCGGTCCAGAGCCTGGGAATTTGCCCCACAATTTGCATCGGGGCCAGTGAGCAGGCCAGGAAATGAAAGGCCCCTTTGCGTTCGTAAGCCCTCGGGGTCGCACGGCACCCCATGCTGATGTCCTCCACCGTGCACCCGAGAAGGATGCTGAACTCGGTCTCAGGCAACTGCTGTCCGTCCACTTCAACGAGAAAGCGCTCGGGTTGGAACATCTTTCTGGCGTAATCCGTGCCTGCGAGGGCGCTTCCGGCGATGCGGGTCCCCAGCTTCACGGCCTGGACCGGGCCTTGTGTCGGGGCGTCATAATAGGCGTCAAGAAACTTCACCACCACAGCGGCTCCGGACATGAACCCCAGGTGCCCATTGGCACAAAGGACCTGATTTTTCATACGGGTCAACGGCCCCTGTTCTTTCAGCCCCTTCACAACGCGGGTCAAAATCGTCTCCGGCGTCCCTTTAATGCCCAGACCGCCTGCCACGGTGTTCATGGTCCCGCCACGCATCACCACAAAGGAGGGCAAGGGGCTCTCCTTATATATTTCAGCAAAAAAGGTCATGGCCATCTGCAGGGATCCGTCCCCGCCATTGACTCCAACCACTTTGCACCCCGTCTTCAGGCAGTGGCGCGCCACATCATAAACCGCATCAATCGATTGGGTTTCATGAAGGGTTCCGACACCGTCCAGGATCGCGGCCAGCGCCTGAGCGCGCTCCGGTTTCTTTCGATTCTGTTTCGCATGGGGATTATGAATGACGGATATCACGGGTCTCTTTTTCCTATTCTAAAAGGTATCCAAAAAAAACGTCCCCTCGGTACTTTCAGCACGCAGCCCCTTGAAATAAAGGGACAGCTCATCAGGATCCAAACCGCATAGGCCGGTGGGAATGAGTTTTCAGTAACAATCAAATGACACTCGCAAGTCACCTGATTCTTATCAGAACTTTCAGAAAAATGCCCGGTTCTTTTTTTGAACCCCTGGAAATGCACCCACTTTGCACCTCCGATTATCATTTTTTCATCAACGACCTTAATAGCATATAATCATTAAATAATTTGGGATTAATTTTGTTTTTTCTCTTGACTATTCGATCAAAAATTGTAGTCTAACAAAAGTAAAGTGGATGTAATGTGTATCAATCACATAAAGGCTTGGCATGAGCGCATTCAGAGGCACGTCAAATCACACAATGGATCCCAAGGGGAGACTGATCATCCCCTCGCGATTCCGATCCGTCATCAAAGCGGGACGGGAGGAGTGTGTGATGATGACAAAACTTGACGGAGCCCTGTACGCCTACACCATGGAAGAGTGGGACATCTTTGAGACAAAGCTCCGCAAAGCCATGGGAAAACACATGAACAAGATCCGCCGCTTCATCATCGGCAGCGCCCAGGCTTGCCCCCTGGACAAACAGGGACGCATCCAGATCCCCAAAGATCTTCGGGATTACGCCGACATCAAGCCCGAAAGCGAGGTCACCCTCATCGGCCTTGTGGAGCGATTTGAAATCTGGCAATCAGGCAAACTTAAAGAAGAGCAGGAAGCCATTGAAGAACTGCTCCAAACCGATGAAGCTCGAACTGAGCTCATGGAATTAGGACTGTAGATCCACATGGATTTTAAACATATATCCGCCATGCCTCGTGAGGTCATGGCCTACCTTGACCCCAAACCCGGCGGCACTTACGTCGACGGTACCTTGGGCGGAGGCGGCCACTCTGCGCTGATCATCGACCGCATCATGCCGGGGGGACGATTCATCGGCGTGGATCAGGACATGGACGCCATTTTAAACGCCAGGGAGCGCTTCAGCGCCCACGGGGACGACGTCACCCTGGTTCACGACAACTTTGCCAACCTTCCGGCCATCCTCGCGGAGCTCAACATCAGCGGCGTGGACGGCATCTTTGTGGACATCGGCCTCTCCCAGCACCAGCTTGAAGGCAGCGGGCGCGGCTTCAGCTTCATGAAAAATGAGCCCCTGGACATGCGTATGGACGCCCGAGGCGACACCACCGCAGAAGACCTGGTCAACACGCTCCCCGAAAAAGAGCTGGCCGATACCATTTATAAATACGGAGAAGAGCGCTTCTCTCGGGGCATCGCCAAGGCCATTGTCAAGCGGCGGGAAACAGCTCCCATCACCACCACGCTGGAGCTGGCGGACATCATCCGCTTTGCCATGCCTGCCAAGGCGGTGGCAAAACAGAAAATTCATCCGGCCACCCGCAGCTTCCAGGCACTCCGCATTGCCGTCAACCGCGAGTTGGATCGGCTGGAGCGGTTCATGGACGATTTCTGCGGGCTCCTCAACCCGGGTGGCAGGCTGTGCGTTCTCTCCTTCCACTCCCTGGAAGATCGCATCGTCAAGCAGAAGATGCGGCTCCTCGCCAGTGGGTGCACCTGCCCGAAAAGCATTCCCATCTGCGTCTGCAAAAACGAACCCAAGGTGAAGCTGCTCACCCGAAAAACCATTCGACCGGCCGAAGATGAGGTGGCAGCAAACCCCATGGCACGCAGCACACGTTTGAGAGCTTGTGAAAAATTATGATTCGAGACGGCTTGCTTAAAGCCACCTCAACCCTTGCCGACTTCCGGCCTCACCCCCTGACGGAACCGCGCCATGAGCCGACAAAACAAAAGGCAGCGCCCAGCTCTGCAAGCCGCTATTTTGATCTTCCTGATCGGGCTTCTGACTGAGGGGTTCACTTATACCTGGGTTCGAAGCCGGTGCCACCTGACCACCCGCGCCATCGCGTCAGAGACACTCCTGAACCTGAGGCTGGTTAAAAGCCAAAAGCGGCTCAAAGTCGAGATGGCGCACTTAAAGTCGCCTCGGCAACTTGCAGACAGAGCTCGAAAGGAGCTGAACCTCAGTCGCCCAAGCCCGGACCAGATTCTCCGGGTAAAATCCAAACAGTAACACAACCCATACAGCGTTGATCAACCGGAACCAAGGGGAACCATGCCGTCACATACCGACAACACCATGAAACGAGTCAAAGCCAGGGGATCCTTGATTGCCCTTGTGTTTGCCATGGGGTTTCTGGTCATCGCACTACAAGCGGTCTCCCTTCAAGTGTTCAAGCAGGGAGGGCTCTCCCGCAAGGCCGAAGTCAGGTTCGGCCGGTCGGACACGGTCACGGGCAAACGGGGAACCATAAGCGACCGCCACGGAAGGCCCCTGGCCGTCAGCATTGCGGCCAAGGCCATCGGGGTCTACCCCAGAAAAGCGGCCACGATTAAGAATGTCCCTAAAGCGGCACGGCAGATCGCCTCCTTGCTGAAAATCGATGCAAGAAAGGTGGAGAGAGCCCTGCAGCACCCGAAGTACAACTGGATCAAGCGCCCTGTGCCTCCCGAAATGGGAGCAGCCGTTGCCGCTCTTAAGATTCCCGGCGTGGAGGTTCACCCCTTCCATAAACGGGTCTACCCCAGCATGGAGCTGGCGGGACAGCTTATCGGTGCATCCAAGATTGACGACATCGGCGGACGCAATGGCCTCGAGTACCGGTACAACGATATCTTGAGCCCCACCACCGCCAACCGAACGGTGAAGTGGGACGGCAACGGCAATCCGGTGGACGTGTCATCCGCGCCTCTGGATGAGATCAGCGGAAGCAACCTGGTCCTGACCATCGACGCCAACATCCAGGACATTGCCGAATCGGCGCTCAAAGAGGCGGCGGTTACCCACAAGGCCTCATCCGGAATGGCCGTGGTGATGCGGCCGAAAACCGGTGAAATTCTGGCCATGGCCAATTACCCGGGGTTCAACCCCAACAACTTCGGCGCCTTCAGTGGCGAGACCCGCAGCAACCGTGCCGTGGCCGCCGGCTTTGAGCCCGGTTCCACCATGAAGGTCTTTGTGGTGGCGTCTGCCCTGGACTCGGGCAAGGTGAAGCAATCCAGTATTTTTTACTGTGAAAACGGCGCGTACGACATCGGCGGATTCACCTTCCACGACACCCATGAATACGAGTGGCTAACCCTGGAGCAGGTGATCAAATTCTCCAGCAACATCGCCGTGGTCAAGATCTCCGAGATCATCGGGAAAAAGGCCCTGCACAACGCCCTGAAAGACTTCGGCTTCGGTCAGCGCAGCGGCATCAACCTGAACGGAGAGTCAAAGGGAATCCTCACCAGCCCATCCAACTGGAACATGGTGGAGACCGGAGCGATTGCCTTCGGTCAGGGCGTATCGGTCACAGCCCTTCAGCTCGCCACCGCCTACTCTGCCCTGGCCAACGACGGGATGCTTGTCAAACCGTGGATCGTCAAGGAAGTGGTCTCGCCCAATGGGGAACGGGAAAAAACCTTTTCATCTCCCGGAGAAAAACGCGTGATCAGCCCGGAGACCGCCAGATTCGTCAAAAAAATCATGGCATCGGTCACCGAAGAGGGCGGAACAGGGGTCCGGGCGGCCCTGTCCGACTACACCGTCTGCGGAAAAACAGGCACTGCCCAGAAAATCGGCCCGAACAAACGCTATTTTAAAGACCGGTACATCGCCTCCTTTGCAGGCTTTGTCCCCATGAATAACCCGGAACTGAGTATCGTGGTCGTCCTCGACGACCCAAGAAGCGGAGGGTACTACGGCGCCACTGTCGCCGGTCCCGCATTCCGTGAAATTGCATACAAAACCCTTGACTACCTGCACGTGGCTCCGGAAAACGAATCCATCCCGGAGAAACTGCTTCTGGCCTTGAAGAGCGAGGAGAAGAAGTGAGATTATCCTGCCTCACAAAAACCCTGAGTGACCTGATCGTGGCCCCGCTGCCCGCAGGGGACCCGGTGATCACGGCCATCCATTACGATTCCCGAAAAGTAACATCCGGAGCCCTCTTCGCGGCGCTCCCCGGCGAAGCGGTGGACGGCCACCGTTTTATCCCGGAAACCATCCAATGCGGTGCGGTCGCCGTCCTCGGCGAGCTCCCCCAGCCCGACCTCTCCGTGCCCTACATCCAGGTCACCGACTCACGCAAGGCCCTGGCCCGTATCTCGGCTGCATTCTACGATCATCCGGCGGAAAAACTTTCCCTGGTCGGGATCACCGGTACCAACGGCAAGACCACCGTGGCTTATATATTGGAGAATATCTTCGCGTCGGCTGGGTACTCGGCAGGCGTCATGGGTACCGTCAGCACCCGGTTTGCAGGCCATGAAGAGACCAGCACCATGACCACCCCCGAATCCCGGGACATTCAGGACACCCTCTCCCGCATGGTGGAGGCCGGGGTCACCCACGCGGTGATGGAGGTCTCCTCCCATGCCCTGACCCTGGATCGTGTTGAGGGGTGCGCGTTTGATGCGGCGATCTTCACCAACCTCACCCAGGATCACCTGGATTACCATGGCACCATGGAGGTCTACTGGGACTCCAAAAAAATACTTTTTGAGCGCCACAGAAAAACAGGCGGCGCGGCGGTTATCAATGTGGGAAATGAGCACGGCTTGAAACTGGCCAAGAGCCTTTCCGGCAAAATCTTTACGATAGGCAACGGGGAGAGCCCCCTCACCTCCCGCAACATTCGTGTGGCCATCGACGGCATCCATGGAGAATTCATCACCCCGGACGGGGCCTTCCCCTTTGCCTCCAAGGCCACAGGACGTCACAACCTGGAAAATATTCTCTGTGCCACCGGCGCAGCCCTGTCCCTGGGCATTCCCATGGATGCCATCATCCGGGGAGTCGCCGACTTCCATGTCCCGGGACGTCTGGAGCGCGTGAAGAACCCCAAAGGGCTTCACCTCTTTGTGGACTATGCCCACACACCCGATGCCCTTAAAAACGTTCTGTCGACCCTTCAGACCCTGGTGCCGGGTCGTCTCATCTGCGTCTTCGGATGTGGAGGGGACAGAGACCGAACAAAACGCCCCCTGATGGGCGGTATCGGCGCGCTGTACAGCGATCTTGCCGTGATCACCTCGGACAACCCCAGAAGTGAAACGCCCGAAAAAATTATTGATGACATTGTTCCGGGTATAGACGGGAATACAAGTTTCAGGTATGAACCTGAGCGTCTCCCCAAAGATTTTGCCCGGAAGGGCTATGTGGTCATCACGGACCGCCGGGAGGCCATCGCCCTCGCCGTGGCTGCCGCCCTTCCCGGAGATACGGTTCTGGTGGCGGGTAAAGGCCATGAGACGTATCAGATCATCGGTAACCGGCGAATTGATTTTGACGACAGACAGGAGGTTCTGAAAGCAGTTGAAAGCGCAAAATAGGTCATACCCGATGCCCTGGAGCACGGGGGATGTCCTGGCGGCCACCGGAGGAAAATTGGCCTTCGGAGACCCGATCGCTATTCATGCGCCCATCTCCACCGACTCCCGAACCATTGAAAATAACTCTCTTTTCATTGCCCTTGAAGGTCCTTCCCACGACGGTCACCGCTACATTGGCGCTGCCATCGATCAAGGGGCCCGATGTATCGTGGCCGCTGCGGCCAAAGCGGCAGGACTTAAAACAGACGGTTGGGAAGCGCGCGGCGTCTCCCTGATTCTGGTCAAGGACACCCTGACCGCCCTGGGACAGCTTGCCCGATTCCGGCGCGATGCCTCGGGGGTCCGTCTCGTTGCCATCACGGGATCCAACGGCAAAACCACCACACGAGCCATCACGGCCTCGGTTCTCTCCGTTCGCCATCAGGTGCACGCCACCTGCGGCAATTTTAACAACGAAATAGGCCTGCCCCTCACCCTGTTCCGTCTTGCCCCCGAGCACAACTGGTCCGTGGTCGAGCTGGGAATGAACGCACCGGGAGAAATGACCCGCCTGGGTCACATCTGCCGAGCCGACATCGCCGTCATCACCTGCATCGGGGAAGCCCACCTGGAAGGGCTCGGAACCATTGAAAAGGTCACCGAGGCCAAGGCTGAGCTTCTGGACACACTGGCCGAAGGTGCCACCCTTATTTTAAATGGTGATGACCCGCACCTGAGGGCACTGGCAGCAACCCGAGGGCTCTCTCCCATCTGGTACGGTTTCTCGGAAGACGCCCATGTACGGGCCGAAGCGATCACCTGGGATGGTTCACACCAGCACTTCACCCTCTGCCACGCAGGCGAGTCTGTAAAAACCTTCCTCCCCCTGGCAGGGACCTTTATGGTGCAAAATGCCCTGGCGGCCGCCGCCGTGGGTCTTGAAGCGGGGCTCTCGCTCTCCGAAATCGCCGAAGGTCTTCAAAAAAGCACCACCGAAGCGGGACGCCTGACCATTCACCAGACGGCTTCCGGAATGCACATCATTGATGACACATACAACGCCAACCCCCTCTCCATGGAGGCTGCCCTGGCAACGCTCTCTCGCCTTAAAGAAAAAGGTCGTGCCCTGGCCGTCCTTGGAGACATGCGTGAATTGGGTAAAGATTCCCCTCGGTTTCACCGGGAGCTGGGCAGCAAAGCCGCCGCTTCCGGCGTGGCCTCTCTCTACATCAGCGGAGAATTTGCACAAGACGTCCGAAAAGGGGCGCTGGAAGCCGGGCTTCCAGCCCATCTCATTCATACAGGTGAAAAAGACGCGCTGAGTCAGCGCATCAAAAACGACACACACACCGGAGACTGGATCCTTGTTAAGGGATCCCGCTCCATGGGCATGGAACAGATCGTCACCGATCTGCTGTGCAGGTAGCAGGAATATATGATTTATAATCTCCTATACGGACTTCACGCGGACATTTCGTTTTTTAACCTGTTCCGTTACATCACCTTTCGAACCATCTATGTCACCATCACGGCCTTTCTCATCTGCTTTCTTATGGGGCCCTGGCTCATCAAGAAACTCAGGTGTCTCCAGATCGGGCAGTATATCCGGGAATGCGGCCCTGAAAGCCACCTGGGAAAAGCCGGTACCCCGACCATGGGGGGGGTGATGATTCTCTTCTCCATCATCGTCTCCACCGTCCTCTGGGCTGACATCTCCAACCCCTATGTCTGGATTGTGCTTCTGGCCACCGCTGGCTTCGGATTCATCGGGTTTGCCGATGACTACCTGATGCAGATCAAAAAGCGGAGCAAGGGTCTCTCAGCCCGCCAAAAGTTTGCCATGCAGACCGCGCTGGCCCTGCTGATCGGTTGGCTGGTCTACAGTTCCCCGGGATTCTCCACCACGGTCACGGTTCCTTTCCTGAAAAACGTGCACCCGGACCTCGGCTTCGGCTACATCTTCTTTGCCGCCTTTGTCATTGTGGGATGCTCCAATGCCGTTAACCTGACCGATGGACTCGATGGTCTGGCCACCGGCCCCATGATCATCGCCAGCCTCACCTACATGGTCTTTGCCTATGTCTCCGGCCACGCAGGCCTTGCCGAGTACCTGCAAATTCCCTTCGTTAAAAACGGGGGAGAGATGGCCGTCATCTGCGGGGCGGTGGCGGGTGCAGGCGTCGGGTTTCTCTGGTTCAACTCTTACCCGGCCCAAATTTTCATGGGAGACACCGGATCCCTTCCTCTGGGAGCGACCCTGGGCACCGTCGCCGTTATCACTAAACAGGAGATCCTGCTGGTGATTGTCGGAGGGCTTTTTGTCATGGAAGCCCTGTCGGTCATTCTTCAAGTCACCTATTTCAAGTTGACGGGCGGGCAGCGGATCTTCCGCATGGCCCCCCTGCACCACCATTTTGAACTCAAAGGATGGCAGGAACCCAAAGTGATCGTCAGGTTCTGGATTATCTCTGCCATGCTGGCCCTTCTGGCTATCAGCACACTTAAGATTCGATAGGAGACGCCATGAAGCTTTCCGGCAAAAAAATTATTGTGGTGGGACTGGCCCGATCCGGGGCATCCATCGCCCGTTTCCTTTCCGAACGTGGTGCCCACGTCGTGATCAGCGATGCCAAAGCCCGAGAGGCGCTGGGAGAGCTCCCCGCCGCCATGGAACAGGAAGGGATCGAACTCGATCTCTCCGGGCACACCCAGCACCTCTTTGAAAACGCAGACCTCGTGGTGTTAAGCCCCGGAGTCCCTCATACCCTGGCCCCTGTTAAGCGTGCCCGCGAATTGGGCGTTTCCGTGGTCGGGGAGATTGAGCTGGCCTCACGGTTCATTGAGGCACCCATCCTGGCGGTCACCGGCACCAACGGTAAAACGACCACCACGGCCCTGCTGGGAGAAATGCTCGCCGCGTCCGGCATGAAGGTCTTTACCGGCGGCAATATCGGCACCCCTCTGACCGAATGCCTTCGGGCGGAGGACCCTGCGGATGTGGTGGTGGTGGAAGTAAGCAGCTTTCAGCTCGACACGATCGAGCACTTCAGGCCCCACGTGGCCGTGCTTTTGAACATCACCGACGACCACCTGGACCGTTACCCCGATTTCGATGCCTACAAACGATCCAAAGGACGGATCTTTGAAAACCAGGGACAGGATGATGTGGCCATCTTAAATACATCCGATCCCCATGTGGCGGATATCGGACGTGTCCTGAGAAACCGCAAACTCACCATCGGAGGCAGTGGCCCCAACGCAGCGGCCGTCACGCGCACCCAGGTCACCATCCGCACCTCCGGACTTCCGGAAGTACGCATCGACCTGACAAAATCCCTTCTGGTGGGGGCTCACAACCGTCAGAACATCGCGACCGCCGCCCTGGCCGCCCTTTCCGCCGGGGCCACCGCCGAAGGCATTCAAGACGCCGTGGATCACTTTAAGGGCCTGCCCCACCGCATTGAGTACGTGGACACCGTTTCCGGCATCACCTTTTACAATGACTCCAAGGCCACCAACATCGATGCCGTAGAAAAAGCCGTCACCGGTTTTGATACCCCCATCGTGCTCATCATGGGAGGGCGTTACAAAGGAGGCCGGTTCGCCTCACTTTCCAAGGCTCTGAAAAAAAAGGCCCGCGCCATCATCGCCATTGGCGAGGCAAAAAAAAAAATCGTCTCCGCCCTGGCCCCCTCCATCAAAACACTTGAAGCGGAGGACCTGGACGATGCCGTGAACAAAGCCTTTTCCAAGGCCAAAGCCGGGGATTCTGTGGTCCTCTCTCCGGCCTGTTCCAGTTTTGATATGTTCACCAATTACAACGAGCGGGGCGAGAAGTTCCGCGAATCGGTCTACCGACTGAAAGCACACCATGGTTAACGCGAAGGCAACCCGACATCAAGGCGAGTACGATCGCTGGCTCTTCTACACCACCTTCACCCTGGTGGGGCTGGGACTGCTGATGATTTTCAGCGCCACATCCCAGAGCAGCAATGGCCTCGTTTATTTGAAGCGACAGATTCTATTTGTGGCTGTGGGGACCGTTCTCATGGTAGCAACCAGCCGGTTTCCCTATCGTTTCTGGAAAAAGCTTGCCCTTCCGCTGATGGTGATCACCCTGGGCGTTATCGTCCTCACCCTGATTCCCGGAGTGGGCCACAAAATCAAAGGAGCCTCCCGATGGATTCATATCGGCAGCTTCTCCATACAGCCCACCGAGTTCCTCAAAGTGGTTCTGGTGATGCTGATGGCCGCCTCGTTAAGCAAAAAGGCCGAAAAGATTCGGTCCTTTGAAATCGGGGTGCTGCCCCACTTGTTTCTGATCGGGCTGATTGCCTTTCTGGTCAACCTCCAGCCGGACTTCGGCACCGTGGTCATTCTCTGTGCCGTCACCTGGATCATGATGTTTCTGGGAGGGGCCAAGATCATTCACCTCCTAGCGCCCCTGATGATCGTGGTCATCCCGCTGATGATCTATTTCGTCCTGGGCCACGGCTACCGCATGGACCGTATCAAGGCATTCAGGGACCCCTGGGCCGTCGAGAGAAACGAAGGGTATCAGGTGACTCGATCGCTCATGGCCTACGGTTCCGGTGGCATCACCGGCAAAGGGCTTTCCAACAGCGAACTCAAATTAAAACACCTGCCCGAGTGCCACACCGATTTTATCTTTCCCATTTTGGGGGAAGAGCTGGGACTTATCGGAGTTCTCTCCGCCCTGGGCCTTTATGTGCTGCTTCTCACCCGGGGGTTCATCGCCGCCATCCGCTGCACCGACATGTTTGGTTGCCTTCTGGCCATCGGAATCTGCGCCGTCATCGGAATTCAGATTATCGTCAACCTTGCGGTGACCATGGGGATTCTCCCTCCCACGGGGCTCACCCTTCCCCTCATGAGTTATGGGGGCAGTTCACTGCTCTGCACCATGGCAGGCATCGGTATCGTCCTGAACGTGGCCCGAGGGGGACAGCATGTTTAGAAAAAAAGAGTTTCGCCTCGTGGTGGCAGGCGGTGGGACAGGCGGGCATCTTTTCCCCGGCATTGCCATTGCCAAAGCGTTCTGTAAGAAACAGCCCGAGACCCAGGTTCTCTTCATCGGCACAGAGAGGCCCTTTGAAAAACGATGCGTCACCAAGGAAGGGTTCCATCATGCCGTGGCCGGAGCTTCCGGCATCAAAGGGCTGGGCTTCAGGAAAAAACTGGCGGCGGCGGGCAGGCTTCCCCTGGCCATTGCCTCTTGCATGATCAAACTGATTCGCTTTCGAGCCGATGCGGTGGTAGGCGTCGGCGGCTTCTCCTCCGGACCTGTGATTCTGGCCGCCTGGCTCCTGCGCCGCCCGGTGGTGCTTCACGAACAAAATTCCGTTCCCGGCATCGCCAACCGGCTCTCTGCCCGCTTTGCCGGAAAAATCTTCCTCACCTTCCCCGGAAGCGTGGCGTGGTTCCCCGAAGAGAAATGCACCCTCTCCGGCAACCCGGTGCGGGAAGAGATTCTGGGCATTGAACCCCGGGAAACAGACCTTGGTTCCCCCACCCTTCTTGTCGTGGGAGGTTCCCAGGGTGCGGTGGCCCTGAACCGGGCCGTCACTGAGGCCCTGCCTCAACTGAAAGAACTCGGGTTTTACATCATCCACCAATGCGGTGAAGCGGATGTGGAGAGGGTCAGAGCCTGCTATGCCGAGGCGGACGTCGACGGGGAGATTCTTCCCTTTATCGACAACATGTCCGGTGCCTATGCCCGGGCCGATCTGGTGCTCTGCCGATCCGGTGCCACCACCCTGGCGGAGCTGACGGCCATGGGAAAAGGGGCCGTGCTGGTCCCCTTCCCCCACGCGACGGACAATCACCAGGAGATCAACGCCCGATATCTCGAAGAGAATGGTGCGGCAGAGATCCTGCTTGAAAGCAACCTCTCCGGGGAGAGCCTGGCCCACCTTCTGGAGTCGCTGCTGAATAACCCCGAGGCCCTTTCGACCATGGGCAACAACGCCAAAAGACTGGGACACCCCGACGCCTCCACGCTGGTGGCTGACGGTATCCTGAAGCTGACACAAAAAACGACTTAATCCCTCTGTTTTAAAGCAGGGGCAACCATACAGGACAGTCCATGTATCAAAAGGAATACCATATTCACTTCGTCGGCATCGGCGGCATCGGCATGAGCGGCATCGCAGAAATTCTTGTCCGCCTGGGCTACACCGTCACCGGATCGGATCTTAAAGCATCCGCCAACACAAGCCGCCTGGAAGAGCTGGGATGCTGCGTTTCTATCGGACACGCTCCGGAGCATATTGTGAACGCCGATGTGGTGGTCACCTCCTCTGCGATAGATCGCCAAAACCCCGAAGTAGGTGCCGCCAGAAAAAAAGGAATCCCCATCATTCCCCGCGCAGAGATGCTGGCCGAACTCATGCGCCTGAAGTACAGCATCGCGGTAGCCGGTGCCCACGGCAAGACCTCCACCACCTCCATCACGGCAGCCATCCTTGAAAAAGGCGGTCTTGACCCGACGGTGGTTATCGGTGGCGTTTTAAAAAGCAAAGGCACCAATGCCATGCACGGCCTCGGTGATTTTATCGTGGCCGAGGCTGACGAGAGTGATGGATCCTTCTTAAAATTTTCGCCCTCCATCGCCATCATCACCAACATCGACCGGGAGCACCTGGACCACTACGGCAACCTCGCCACCATAAAAAAAGCCTTTGTCCAGTTCACGGAGAGGGTCCCTTTTTACGGGCTCTCCATCCTCTGTATGGACAATGAATCGGTCCAGGAGATTCTTCCCGAGCTCACAGGCCGCTACACCACTTACGGGCTGAACACCCGTGCCGATTACCAGGCCCGAGGCATCTCCTTTGAAGGGAGCCGGAGTTTTTTCTCCGTCTACCACCACGACGAGCTGCTGGGGGAGATCACCCTGAACCTTCCCGGGGTCCACAATGTCTCCAACTGCCTGGCCGGCATTGCCGCAGCCCGGGAGATTGGCATCGATTTTCCCTTGATCAAGTGTGCCCTGGAAACCATTGAAGGGGTCAAAAGGCGCCTGGAGAGAAAAGGCGAGCGGGAGGGTGTGATGGTGGTCGACGATTACGGTCACCACCCCACAGAGATTAAAACCACCCTGCTGGCCGTACGGGAAAGTTGGCCGGAAAAACGCATTGTGGCTGTCTTTCAGCCCCATCGTCACACCCGGACCCGAGATCTATTCGATGATTTCACCCGAGCCTTTTATAACACCGACGCCCTGCTGATTCTCCCCATCTATGCTGCGGGGGAAAAACCCACGGAAGGCATCACCAGCCAGAGCCTGGGGAATATGATCGAAGAACGCGGTCACGAAAACGTGACCTGCTTCGACACCTTTGACGCGGTGGTGAGCCATCTGGAGACCACCCTCAAAGAGGGGGACATGCTGTTGACCCTGGGAGCCGGAGACGTCGTTAAAGTAGGCGAACTATTTCTTGAAAGAGGACAGGCGTAAGCATGGACGTATCCGAGCCCATCGCCGCTCTCTCCGCGCTGTATCACGGCGTACTCCGGAAAGAGGAACCCATGGCCCGCCACACCTCCTTCAGGCTGGGCGGGCCCTGTGATCTCTATCTGGAGCCCGAGAGCCTGGACGATCTGCGCATTGCCGTGGCTTTCCTGACCCAGCAGGGCGTGCCCCTGACCGTGGTAGGAGACGGCACCAACCTCCTTGTCAGAGACGGCGGGATCCAGGGAACGGTCCTCTCTCTGGGCACAATGGACTCGGCCATCGAAGAAGACAGGCAAAAAAACAGTGTTTTCCTAACGGTCCCGGCTGGAGTCAAAACCCAGCACCTCTGCCGATTTGCGGCCGTCAAAGGCCTCTTGGGACTTAATTTTGCCACCGGCATCCCGGGGACCGTGGGCGGGGCACTGGCCATGAACGCAGGAACTGATATCGGAGCCTTTGGAGACATCATCGAGAGCCTGATGGTCATTGACCCTGTCGGCACAGTCCGAACCGTCTCACGGGACGAGATTGACATCGCGTACCGTCACCTGGCCATCGATGGGAAAACCCGAAAAGATGAGGGATTCCCCATCATCTTCTCGGCGCGGCTCCGCCTGAAGGCAGGGGACCGAGAAACCCTGATGACGCAGCGGGAATCGCTCCTGTGCCGACGCAAATCAAGCCAACCGGTGGGACTTGCCAGCGCCGGGTGCTATTTCAAAAATCCGCCCGCAGGCCCCCCGGCAGGACAGTTAATCGACTCCCTCGGGCTGAAAGGCGAAGCCGAAGGGGGAGCCCAGGTCTCCGAGCTTCACGCCAACTACCTGGTAAACACGGGCAAGGCCACCACGGCTGAGGTTCTCATGCTGGCGGCACGCATCAAAGAACGGGTCCAACAGACCCACGGCATTCAACTGGAAGAAGAGGTGACCCTTGTCGGCAGGGAAACGTAAACCAGCCAAAAAGAACCGCTTCGTCGAATCCGAAGCGGTGAGCCTGGAGAGGCGGCGCCGAAGACGGGGTTCGCTTCTCTTCGGGACGAGTCTTCTCGCCATGGCAGGCGTTTGCAGCGCCCTGTGCGTGCTGACTTATGCGTGGCTGACCCAGACCCCTCTTTTTCAGACACGGTTCGTCATCGTCTCGGGGAATCGTGCCGTAAGCCACAGCGAGATCCTGGATACCGCCAGTATCCAGAATGGAGACAACATTTTCGGCATCAATCTGGATGTGGCCCGAACGCGCCTTTCCGCCCACCCATGGATCGACACGGCGGCTATCACCCGGGAATTTCCCAACCGCATCATTATCCGGGTGACGGAACATACACCCGTCGCCCTGGCAGAAATTGGCCATTCGTACCTGATCAACACCCGGGGAGAAATCTTTGACAAGAGCAAAGATGCGTTCAAAACCCTTCCCGTTATCCTGGGGCTAACCCGTGGCAGCCTGCCTCTTTCTGGCTTGCACACTCCGGGGCGCGCCAACAGCCCGGTACATAAGGCCGTTTTGGAACTCATTCCCCTGCTGAGCTCTCTGGCCAAAAAAAAGGGGCGGTTTTCTGTAACCGGGGCCGTGACTGACCCCAAAACCGGCGTTCGCCTGCTCACGGAAGGGGCAACCCGCCGCATCGATTTGGGATTCGGCGACTACGACAATAAAATAAAACGGGTAAACGAACTCTTTGCCCTGCTTGAAAAAAAAATAAACCTTATCGCTGTCGCGTCGATTGACGTAAGTGACATAAACAGCGTTGTCATCAAACCGGCGAAAAGTTAAAGGAGGATGCCCATGCAGGCACATGAAGATATTATTGTCGGCCTTGATATAGGCACAACAAAGATCTGTGCTGTCGTCGGAGAACGATCCGGAGGCGAGGTCAACATCATCGGCACAGGCACCCACCCTTCCATCGGACTCAACAAAGGGGTGGTCATCGACATCGAGGCAACCGTCGACTCCATCAAAAAAGCGGTGGAAGAAGCGGAACTCATGGCCGGTTGTGAAATTTCCTCCGTCTATGCCGGTATCGCCGGGGGCCACATCACCAGCCTCAACAGCCACGGGGTCATCGCCATCAAAGGGCGTGAGGTGACCCAGGACGATGTGGACCGTGTCATCGAAGCCGCCAAGGCGGTCTCCATCCCCATGGACCGTGAGGTCATCCATGTGCTCCCCCAGGAGTATATTGTCGACGACCAAAAGGGAGTCCACAACCCCATCGGCATGACCGGCGTCCGGCTGGAAGCCAAAGTGCACATCGTCGTAGGTGCCGCATCATCGGCCCACAACATCATCAAATGTGCCAACAAAGCTGGGCTTGACGTCAACGACGTGGTTCTGGAATCCCTGGCCTCCGGTGCCGCCGTCCTTACCGACGAAGAGCGGGATTTAGGCACAGCCCTGATCGACATCGGGGGAGGCACCACGGATCTGGCCATTTTCTCCGGCGGCAACATCCAGCACACCTTCGTTCTGGCCATCGGCGGGCTGCAGCTCACCAACGATATCTCTATCGGACTGCGGGCGAGCAAAAACGACGCCGAAAAGATCAAGGTCAAATACGGCACCTGCCTCTCCAGCGCCGTTGACCCCACGGAGACCATCGAGGTGCCCGGCATGGGGGGGCGCGATCCGCGCAGCATGCCCCGCCAGGTACTCGGAGAAATCCTGGAACCTCGGGTCGAAGAAATCTGTGCCCTGGTCAAGCGGGAGATTTTTAGAGCAGGCCTTGAAAACCAGATCGCCTCCGGAATCGTCCTCACCGGTGGGTCGTCCCTCTTGGACGGCATGAACGATGTGGCCGAAGCAATTTTTGACTTGCCCACCCGCCGTGGCAAACCACGCCAAATCGGCGGACTTGTGGACATTGTCAGCAACCCCATGTACGCCACCGGCGTGGGGCTGGTACTCTACGGAGCAAAAAATCAGGTGGAGAAAAAGTTCCGAATCCGGGACGAAAACATCTTTCACAGGGTCACCGCCCGCATGAAAAAATGGTTTTCTGACGTGGTGTAGGGAGGCGTCTCCGCCCAGTAAACGGGCGGTCATCCATACATCCGTCTGACAAGACGAGGGGATTAACCGACCTGTCGAACAGGGGCTCATCGGGCGTTGGTGAGGCATCCATTCCGACAGGACACAGCCAAGGGATCAAAAACCGATTATGAATTTGAGTGGAGGTGGGATATGAGTTTTTCTTTTGTAGACAGTGACAAGTCAGCAAAAATCAAAGTCATTGGAGTCGGGGGAGCCGGAAGCAACGCGGTCAATAACATGATCGAAGCGAATCTTCATGGCGTAAAATTTATTGTGGCCAACACCGATGCACAGGCTCTGGAGAACTCCCGGGCCGAAGTGAAACTTCAGATCGGCGGCAAGCTCACCGAAGGCCTCGGTGCTGGTGCCAACCCCGAACTGGGCAAACAGGCCGCCCTTGAGAATGTGGACGCCATCCGTACCGCGATCCAGGACAGCCACATGGTCTTTATCACCGCCGGGTTGGGCGGTGGCACCGGCACCGGAGCCGCCCCTGTTGTGGCCCAGATCTGCAAGGAGCTGGAGATTCTCACCGTTGCGGTGGTAACACGCCCCTTCTCCTTTGAAGGCAAAAAAAGGGCGCGCCAGGCCGATCTCGGTCTTGAGGAACTTCGAAAATACACCGATACGGTCATCACCATTCCCAACGACCGCCTGCGCAGCATCGCTGAGAAAAAAGCGACCATGATCGATATGTTCCGAAAAGCCGATGAGATCCTCCACCACTCGGTGAAGGGCATCACGGACCTCATCATGATGCCTGGCCTCGTCAACCTCGACTTTGCCGATGTTCGCACCACCATGCGCCGTGCTGGCCTCGCCCTGATGGGCATCGGCATCGCCTCCGGTGAAAACCGCGCGAGAGAAGCCGCTCAAAAGGCCATCGCCCACCCGCTCCTGGAAGATGTCTCCATCCGCGGCGCCAAAGGCGTGCTCATGAACATCACCAGTGGACCGGACCTCACCCTGGATGAAATGACCGAAGCCTCGGATTTCATCCACGATCAGGTGGGCGAAGAAGCCGAGATCATCTGGGGGCAGGCCATCGATGAAGAGATCGGAAACGAGATGCGGATCACCGTCATCGCCACCGGTATCGGAGAGACCGCAGAGCCCGCGTCCGTGAATCTGCCCAAACGCACCCTCGACTCCATCGAGAAACGGGGCAAGGTCCGCGACCTCACTTTCAATGAGCTGGAACTTAACACACACGCTCTGGATGAACCGGCCTACGTCCGTCACAATATTCCCGTGGGCAGCACCCGAGGAACCTCCGTGGCAACTGCCGCCGGCCTCACCATCAACGCCGAAGAGGATCTGGACATCCCGACGTTCCTTAGAAAAAAAGCCGACTGACCCTTGCCATCCGATGACACCCTCGGGGTTCACCCCACCCCGTGACGGACCACTGGGAAATTCGCCCCCCCACGACAGGACTCCTGTTGCCCATCCGCCTTCTGCTGATGACGCAGGCAACCTGGCCGAGATTTGGGGGCCGTCGACTTCCTTTTTCCACCCTGCCGCCTAGCGGTATGGTCCCTTTCTGCAGTCCCAACGCCAGAGGAGAGTCCCACCCTCCTCAGACTGCAGGAAGGTTCCCAGGTTTTAAAGGCGTTGTTTCACACCCATTTCCATGCTATTTTTCTTACACTTGTGCATGGGGTACATTCCCGAAACCCATCCTGGATCTCATCTGTTACCGTGCACACTGACTGCCTGCCCGTTATCTGAGTCACCGCATCCTGGTTTCATGAAAAATGCCCAAAACCCGCCGTGTTGTCCCGACGGCCTCAGCCAAAGCGGCACGCCACCAGAGCCCCTATTCACCTGCCGCACCCGTAACGCCCCATGGCCTCGGTCACCCGGATAAGAAGCCCGTGTTCTGCAGGTCTTTGTTCGTTACCAGTACAAAACTTTGATTTTTACCCCTGCCAGCCATTCAATGCTATTCTCCCTGGTTTTAAATACTGGACCCATCGGAGCATGGAATGGCACGACATATGGAATCGGCGGGCTGCGATATCGAACGCCCCGCAACCTGGAAACGTTTTACCCCAAAACTCTGCACAGACTGCAAGGCTCTCTGCTGCTATCTCATCGTCGAGGTGACCGCAGAGGATCTTATCCGCCTCGGCATCACCGATGAAGACGAAGTGGCCTTTGATATGAAAAACCTCGTGAAACGACTGAAAAAAGAGGGGCTCATCACACGCTGCAACATCTCCAAAGGCAAATTCACTCTGGCCACACGTAAAACCGGGGGATGCTGCTTTCTGGACGCTGAAAACCGATGCAGCGTCTACGAGGACCGACCCGAGGTGTGCCGACAGCATCCGACCCGGCTCTCTCCTCGCCTGGGATACTGTCCCTGGTCACCGGCCCATTGAGCCGAAAAGCTCACCACCGGTTCTCAGCGGAGTTCATAGCCCCTTTCTCCCTTGCCGTTGCATTCCGGAAAGGAAAGGAGTATGCATACGGAAATATCGCTGAGAATAAACGCCAGCAATGTTCCCCGTGGAGGCCCACTCCACTTACCCGCTGCGGAGTCATGACCGATCCGGTCACGTCCGCACATTAAAATCATGCACCGGTGCATCCCATGGAAACCGCCATTGCCCTTGAAAACGTCTCCTTTTCCTACACCCGTCATTCCATCCTTGACGGGGTCACCCTCACTGTTCCCAAAGGAGACTTTGCCATGGTGGTGGGACCCAATGGCGGGGGAAAGACCACTCTTATCAAGCTGATTTTGGGTCTCCTGACCCCCACAACCGGTCAGGTCCGTATCTTCGGTAAAAAGCCCAACGCCGCCTGGAACCAGGTCGGCTACATGCCCCAATACACCCACGTGGACATGGCCTTCCCCGTTTCAGTCATGGATGTGGTTCTCATGGGTCGACTTCAAAATGGCCGACGCTGGCGTTACACAAAAAATGATCGGGAAGCAGCCTCCCAGGCCCTGTCAGAGGTGGCGCTCATCGAAAAGGCAAAAATTCCGTTCAGCAACCTCTCCGGTGGTCAGAGGCAACGGGTTCTGATCGCCAGGGCGCTCTGTGGAAACCCCTCCCTTCTGCTCATGGATGAACCCACAGCCAACGTGGACCCGGCGGCGGAAGCCTCCCTTTTTGAACTCCTCTCCAAGTTGAACAACCGCATGACCATCCTTGTGGTCTCCCATGACCTGGGCTTCGTGTCCAAGGTGGTCAAGAGCGTTATCTGCGTCAATAAAAAAGTCCAGGTTCATCCCACAAGCAATCTGGACGGCACCCTGATTAACCAGATCTACGGCGGAGATCTGCGCATGGTGCGTCACGATCACCGTTGCAGCCACGAAGGGCATTGCATCAACGACACCCTCAAATTTCCAACCCCCTTCCTACCCCATCGAAAAGAGCCATGACTGATTTCTTTCTTGCACTTCTCGACCCCAACAGTGGCTTTCTGCGCCTGGCCCTTGCGGCAGGCACCCTGGCCAGCTTTTCCTTCGGCATCATGGGAACCTACGTGGTGACCCGTCGTATCGGCTACCTGGCCGGTGCCATTGCACACTGCGCCTTCGGAGGAATCGGCGCTGCCCTCTACCTCAAAAACCGATGGGGAGTCCTCTGGCTTGACCCCATGTACGGAGCCCTGGCAAGCGCCGTCATCGCCGCGATTATCATCGGCCTGGTCAGCATGAAAGCCGGAGAACGGGAAGACTCCATCATAGGGGCCCTCTGGGCCGTGGGCATGGCCGCAGGCCTGATCTTCATTGACCTCACCCCCGGATATTTCGAACTCACCAGCTACCTCTTCGGGGACATTCTCCTCATTGCCCGACAGGATATTATCCTGGTGGCTGTGCTCGATCTTGTGATCATTACCCTGGCCATCGTCTTTCACCCCACCTTTCAGGCGATCTGCTTTGATGAAGAGTTCGCCACCCTGCGGGGCATCAACACCTCCTTCTTCTATATACTGCTTCTGGTCATGACAGCCGTTACCGTGGTGCTTCTCGTGCGCCTGGTGGGCGTGATCATGGTCATCGCCATGTTGACCCTGCCCGCTGCCGCCGCATCGACCCTCAGCCGCCGGCTCTCCACCATCATGGTTCTGTCCATCGCCTTTTCTCTCTTTTTCAACTGGAGCGGCCTGGCCCTGAGCTACACCCTGGACCTCTCTGCAGGACCCGTCATCATCTCCGTGGCAGGCCTCGTTTACCTGGGGCTTTTAATGCTGCGTCGATGGCTTCCTGCCCGGCAAACATAGTGCCCCCCCCAAAAAAAAACGGGAAGAGGCACCCTGCCCTTCCCGTTTCAATATGCCCGCCACTCACCGGGTTTAGCCCCCCGCCTTCTTAACGGAAAACCCCCTGGCCTTCAGCGCTTCTACCAGCTTATCACGGTGGTCTCCCTGAATTTCAATGATCCCGTTCTTCACACTCCCCCCGGTTCCGCAAAGCTGCTTGAGCTCTTTTGCCAGCCCTTTCAGGTCCGCCTCGCTGCCGGGAACCCCTGTCACCAAACTCATCCCCTTGCCCTTGCGCCCCTTGGTCTCACGCAGAACCCGCACGATACCGTCCGGCTTTGCGGCTGGGACGGCGGAGCCACCCTTCTTCTTTTTGCAGGTACACCCCTTGACCGGCTTACCACAAGAGGGACAAAGCCTGCCCGTCTCCGTCGAATACACCAGGCGGCTGTTGGAATCTTCTCTCATCGTCTTTTTCTCCCCCATTATCTATCCATCTCCAACCCGGCCCTGCAGAGATAGCCTGCCGGGCCACCTTGGGGTCATAGCATAAAATCAGATGAAAGGCGAAAGGGTGCCCCGTCACTGTCCGATCAGATTTTCGAGCCGCCGGGGGTTGTCGGTCATGATGCCGTCGACTTTAAGCCAGTTCATCTGGCGTTTCATCTCAATCTCTGTATTGACGGTCCAGACGTAACACCTCATCCCGAGAAGACGGATCTTGGCCATGAGCGCCTGGGTCATCATGGCGTTGGGCAGGCAAAGGACATCGGCTGGCATTTCGTAGTCGTCTGCCTGCATGATGGAAAGAGGGGTGAGGGCAAAGGCAAGAACCCCTTCAGTGGCAAAGATCGTCTTGAGCTCCAGATGCCTCTCGACGGCCTTCGCCTTGATAAGTCCCAGGGTCGATTCATCAAAGCCTCCCACAATCAGCTTGTGCTGCATCCCAAACGTCTCAATCAGGTCAAGCACCTTGTCTACAATCTCGCCGCCCTCCTGCTTAATCTCAAGGACCATGGGAGCCCCATTCAGTGCCTCATCGTCAAAAACCTGGGCCAACGTAGGAATTTCAAGCCCCTTTCCACGCCAGGGGTAGGTGTCCCCCTCATCTGCTTTAAACCAAAACCCTGCATCCAGTTCTTTAAGCTGGGCAAGGGTCATCTCCGCGATGGCTCCAGACCCGTCGGTGCAGCGGTCCACAGTGTCATCATGGGACACCACCACCACCCCGTCTGAGGTCATGTGCACATCGGCTTCAAGGGTATCAGCCCCCACGGCCAGAGAGTGCTGATAGGCCTCAAGGGTGTTTTCCGGTGCCAGCTCACCCCCGCCCCGATGGGCGATGTTTTTAAAACCGGTGTGCGGCTTCATAAAATAGTTATCGGGAACTGCCGGTCCGCTGATAAGCTTTTCTTCCACCGCCCCCCAGGTCCTGACGATGGTGTCAGGATGAATCCAGCCGAAGCCTTCGGTATCCAGAAGCCAGAAAGCGGGCTCGCAGTTCACCTGATAAGGGATATAATAAATACCGCTTCCAATGGCACCGTACCCGTCCTGCCGAACGGTATCGCCTACCATGGCCCGGGCATTGTCCGCGCCATAGAGATCTTTTAAAATCGTCAAACACTCTTTTTTAAAGGTGTTGCTGTGCTCAAAGGTCATGTCTTCTTTGACGATGATGGGAATAGTGCGATGGAGCCCCTTGTCAAAGTGGCGCACCATCTGAGCCCGGCAGGCGTAGCGAATCTCCGGAGACATGCCCGTCACCACCACGAGATCGTTGCCCTCACTCATCAACAGGGGCACAACGGTCTCCACATCGCCATCCACATAGGGCCAATCGTCCTGGAACACATTCAAGAAATCCACCCAGTCCTGAAGGGCGTTAAGCCCACCGGTGGCGTGAAGGGTGTTGTCGTGATCGGCAGCGATCATGCCTGGGTTCTCAGCAGGATTGGCCGAAAGGATGCGAACCATCCCCAGATCGTCTGATGTGTACTCGGTCTGACTGAAATAAACCCGTGCCTGAAGCTGAAGGGTCACCGGGGCGGCATCGAGATACTTTAGCGGCAGCCTCTCTTTAAGGGAAGCCAGCCGGGCGCGGCCCTTAGCGTCTGTCTGAATGACATTGTCCATCAGGAGGAACCAGTCCGTCTCATCCAATGCCTTCACGGCAAAACCCACAGAGGCCCCTTCTACCTTCTCAGCAAACAGGAGATCAGAAAAGGTGGTGCTGCCTGCATCTGCCACCTTGTACACCATGGCGTTGGGCAGCACCTCACCGGCATCTTCCGGGCCGCCGGTCACCGCATCAGAGACCACAATGACCGTATTCTCCGGTGTCAGGTCGGAATCACACCCCATGACGCCCAGGGAAACCAGTACCATCAATAAGACGAAAAAACCTTTCCGCATGATCATCATTTACCCCCCTGTGAAAAAAAACGTTATTATTGAGCTCCCCAAAAAGCCTCCGGCGGCAAGGTGTGCCACCTTGAAAGCTGCTTATTAAAACCCACCCTTTGAAAACCAGGCAAACGTTTAGCCCCCGGCAGGACCGCCGGATACCTAATCTGAATAGTGACAAGAAATGAAAGAGAGGCACCGGCCCTATGCCAAACGTATGGACGTGCTGTTCGGATCTTATTGGTTTCTTATTAAATATCAGTGTTAACTATCACATAACAACGTCCATGGGTTCAAACATAAAATGGCATCGCCATGAAATGATAAGCTGCAATTCTGGGTGGTTAACCACCACAGCCATTATAGAGAGGGAGAGAGAGAGGGGGGGGGGCGTCCGTCCAACCAGGGGGCATAAAGGCCCCCTGGCCGGAGAAACAATGGGTTCAATTTATCGACATGTCCCGAATGGCTAAGCCATTACAAACATTCCGGAGGAAAGGCGAGAACATCATCAATGGTATCGGTGCCGCAAAAGAGCATGGCGAGGCGGTCCATACCGAGGGCGATACCGGCTGCAGGGGGCATCTGGGAGAGATCGGTGAGAAATTTCTCTGGGAGGGGCCAGGTGGATTTCCTGAGGTTTTTTCGCAGCGCCACCTCGTCTTCAAACCGCTGACGCTGCTCCACGGCGTCGGTGAGCTCGGTAAAACCGTTGGCCAGCTCCAGCCCTTCGACGTAAAGCTCAAATCGCTCGGCCACGGACGGGTCGGAGCTTTTTCGTTTGGCCAGCGCCGCCATGGGGGTCGGGTAATCGCAGAGCAAGACCGGGGTATCCCCGCAAAGGCGGGGCTCCACCTCAAGACCCATCACCTCGTCAAAATGATCCTGGGCCAGGGCCTCCTCCACAGGAAGGGAGCCATACAAGGCATAAGCCTCTTTCACCGTCAGACGACGCCACGGACGATCCAGATGGATGGTTTTGCCCTTCACGTCGAGGCTCTCCCCCAGCCCCAGATCCCGGGCGATGGCGAGAAAGAGGCCCCGGCAATCCTCCATCAGAGACTCGTAGTCTGCGAAGGGAGTGTACCACTCCAGAAGGGTCATCTCCGGGATATGCTTTGCCCCCCGCTCCCCTTTGCGAAAGGCCTTGGTGATCTGAAAGATCGGCCCGGCTCCAGCGGCCAGGAGCCGCTTCATGCAAAGCTCAGGCGAGGCCTGAAGGTAACCGCTACCGGCCTCCAGCGGATCGATATGAGCCTCGGGAATCGGCGCGGGGACACACAGCGGCGTCTCCACCTCTAAATACCCCCTCGCCATAAAAAAACGACGGACCGAAGCCGTCACCTCCGCCCGTCGCCTGAGATTGTCCAAGTTAATCTTCATATACTACTTCCAAAAAACATTCTTTGTAACTCGTTCCTGGTGCTTGGTTCCTCGTTCTTCGTTCAAGGGATTCAATCTGCAAAAGCGACGCCTCCGGCGGCAAGGTGGCGCCACCTTGAAAGCGGGTTTGCGAATGCCCTCTCCCGTCGCTTGTCGCGCCGGAGCCCGTTGACGTTGGTCGAATGGTGACGCATAGACATGGGCGTAGGCGAACTTGTCGGGTCAAATCACACATCCGCCTTTAAGATAAAATTTGATCAAAAACAATTTTTAAAACCTGTTTGTTAACCCGTCTTTATTTAATCAGGCAAACGTTTGGCCCCCGACAGGGCCGCTGGGGGCACAAGCTGAATAGTTACATTTTTTTCATCATTGATTGAGCGCAGCGACTCCTCGAACGAAGAACGAAGAACGCTTTTCCCTTGCCCTGATCTTTATCTTTTCCCTACTCGTCAAAAAACTCCTGCCGATCCAGGTCCTGCATGGTGCGCAGGGTATACGGTCCTTTTTTGGCCTCGTCAAACCATTGTTCGGCTTTGGCTCTGCAGGAGGGGCAGACGCCGTGCGGGATATGAACGCCAAAGAGATGGTGACCGGTATCGGAAGATGAATCGACTTTAAGGGCCCCTTTGCAGTTCTTGCAGACGGTGATTTCATCGATCTGCATTTCGTAGATCATGTCGGTATCGTACATGATATTTCGACGCCTGGAGACGGAGGTGTGCCCGCCCACCAATTTGGCTTGAAGGGCTTCCCTTTCACGCCAGGTGGAGAGGACAGCCTGCCCCACCTGTCGGACCTCGCGGGTCACCTCGGCAGGCTGAGCGATGCGGGCGGCGTCGTAACCGGGCTCTTTGATCCCGGAATAATCGACACCGGCCAGGGCGAGGATGATGCCGGTATTCACGTAAGGCAGGGCGCCTTCGATGGAGTAGCCTCCTTCGAGGACGGCGATGTCCGGATTCAACATCGTTGTCAGGTCAGCATACCCCTGGGCCGAAAAGTTCATATTGGTCAAGGGATCCGAAAAGTGGTTGTCCTGGCCTGCCGAGTTGACGATGATCTCTGGCTGAAAGTCGTTCAGGATCGGCATCACCACGTTTTCAATAATCCAGAGATACCCCTCATCCGAGGTGAGGGGAGGCAAGGGGATGTTCACCGTGGTGCCCAGAGCGTTGGGGCCACCCAGCTCTTCGATGAAGCCGGTTCCCGGATAGAGGGTGCGGCCATCCTGGTGGATGGAGATAAACAGGGTGTCGGGATCGTGCCAGAAGATATCCTGGCTGCCGTCGCCGTGATGGCAATCGGTATCCACGACGGCCACGCGACGCACCCCGTGCTTGGCCCGGATGTATTCAATCATGATGGCTTCGATGTTGATATTGCAAAAGCCCCGGTTCCCATGGACCACACGCATGGCGTGATGACCGGGAGGACGCACCAGGGCAAAGCCCTTCTCCACAGTCCCTTCCATGACAGCCTTGGCCACGGTAACGGCTCCACCCGCGCTGATGAGGTGGGACTCGGTGGTGACACTTTCGATATCCGGGGCGCAGAAGTGAACCCGCCGGATGTCCTCATGAGTCACGAGATCGGGCTTGAACTCGGTGATGCCATCGATATCAAAGAGCCCCTCTTCAAACACCTGATCCTGGGTATAAAGAAGGCGTTCTTCTCGCTCTGGGTGGGTGGGATCGATGGCCCAGTCAAACGCCGGAAAAAAGACCAGCCCTGTTTTTCTGTCCGCTTTGATCATCGTGCAAGTCCTTAATTATAGTTTATAGCCTTCAATAAGCCCCGGCTTGATCTGAGCCCGCACCCGGATGTTCTTACCGGTGGTGCGAAAGCCCCGAACCATGTTAAAGGCCATGCTCTCCACAATTTCGGTCTCCGGGTTGTCCGTCCGGCTCCCGGCCTGCCTGGCTTTTTCAACCAGGAAATTTTTAGCCATCTTTTCTGCATCGGCCAGGGTATAGTGGCGATCCATGGTTTTGGAGTAATTTTCCTCCGGAATCAGAATCACCCCTTTTTCCGTATCTGCAAAAAGGGTCACCTCGCAGGTGGTTCGGGCAAGGGCCGCTCCAATGGCATTGGCCACGCCCCAATGGGGCACGGGGCGAACCTTTTGTGAGGTATATGCCGAAAGGTAACCTGCCAGGGTATTGGCCGGCCCCCCCAAAAGGAGAATTTCTTCGGGGACCACGCGATAGCCGTCCATCATTTCATGAATGGTGTAGACTGGCTTGGCGTTGATCTCCGCCACCACCTTGCGGGCGTGCTCTAAAATAGCCAGGCACATGGTCTCCATGACCTTTTGCGCCGCCTCCCGGGCATCAAGGCCCAAGGCATCCCCCACACGACGCATGCCCTCTTCCGCCCGCGCAAGATCCCCATCACGCTCCCCAGGATCCAGAACCACCATGGCATCGGTGGGCGTGGGTTCTGACCCGCCAAAGGCCATGGCCGGCCCCAAGCGCTGCGGGCCGATGACCACGACCCCGTCCGTCACCTGCACCAGGCTGTCGCCCCCAAGCCCCACCGAGGAGCTCTTTAACGAACGGATCAACGTCTGCCAGGGGCCAATGGTAATTCCCAGGGGCTCAAGCACCGGAGCGCGTTTCACAAAAACCGCAATATCGGTGGTGGTGCCCCCCACATCCAGAACCAGGCTGTCCACCGACTCAGGGGCCCATGGAATAGCCCCCATCACACTCGCCGAAGGACCGGACATCACCGCCTCCCCCGGATAAGCCATGGACGTGACCATCTCCATGGTGCCGCCGTCGGCCTTCAGGATGTAAATGGGGATATCGATGCCTTGTTGCTTGAGACTATCACGTACCGACTCGTAAAAATGGCGATGGATGGCATAGACCGAGGCATTGATAAAAGTGGTATAAATCCGGCGGGGAAAATTGAGATTTCCGGAGACGGTGTGCCCGGTGAACACATGTTCGATCCCCTTTTTTATAAGGATCTCTTCCATACGCTGCTCATGGGTCGGGTTGCGGGTAGAAAACTTACCCACGACCCCCACGGTACGGATGCCTTTGGCCAGGAACGAATCAGCCAGGGCCTCCACGGCATCACGATCAAGCCCCTCCACCACCCGGCCCCGATGATCCACGGCACCGGCCACGGTGTGATAGTCCTCTCCACAGGCAAAGAGCTTGGGATTGAGCCCGGGCCCTCCCGCAACCACCATCCCCACCTTCTCAAGTTTGCCAGTCACCACAGCATTGGTGGTCAGGGTGGTGCTGAGTACGATGCGTTCCACCAAAGCGGTATCGATATCCCGGATCACACTCTCCAGGCCGGAAAGGATGGATTCAAAAAGATTCTCGGGATCGGTAGGAACTTTGGCTTGACGCATCAGCCCCTCTTCCCCGATGAGCACAACATCCGTGTGGGTTCCACCCACATCCAGGCCGATAATCATGACTACCTCGTTCGTTTGGAGATTTAATCTGAAATATCCTATACTTTCAACGGATTCATCAGAATATGGGAGGATAGCACCCACCTGAAAAAGAGACAATTACCTGCTCTGTGGTGATGATGAAGCTCCCTGTAATTAAAACTGAATACTCAGTTTCTATAGGAATATTATCACGGTGTCAACACAGACTCAATCGCCGATAACCCACTGATAACGGAACATTTCGAGGCCATCACCCTCAGAGGAACCGACCACACCCCAGGAAGGCTTTGCAGCTCAGGATATCTCTCGAGAGAGCAGAGCCCCCGGCCAACCCCCCTATTTTGCAATGAACACAAACTATATCAACAGCAAGGTACCCACAGCGGTACCATCACAATATTTTGATTTGACTATCAATAAGTTATCATCAAACCCAGCTCAGGCCGCCACAGGAAACCCGTCCTTTATTCGTACACGTAAGAACTTTCTCTCTTTCTTTTTTCCACCATTTCCATTATCAAATAATAAATTAAGTTTTATCCCGCAATCATTGATGCGCAGACAATCATACCCGATCTTACATCCCCTCCGACCTCTTCCGTCCAGGGCCTTCGGGGCTGACAAAAACGCTCCGGCGCACAATGAATCGGTTTTTTCTGATGAACTTACACTGCATAACGGGGGTTATCATGTCTGTTGTTAAATGGGAAAAAAAAGACCGTACGGCTGTTGTCTGGATGGACAACGGGGCCAATACCCAGAACCTGATCTTTGCTCAAGAATTGAACCGTTGCCTTGATGAGGCCGTGGCCGATGCCGACGTCACAGCCATCATCCTCACCTCCACAGACCCAAAATCCTTTTCCCAGGGGGTCGACGTCCAGTGGATGGGAGGCGCTTTTGCCGACGGCAAATTAGATGATATCAAAGGCTTCATGTACGGCATGAACGAGGTCTTCACCAAACTGCTGACCCTTCCCGTCCCCACCATCGCCGCCATCAACGGCCACGCCTTCGGCAACGGTGCCATCCTCTCCTGCGCCTGCGACTTCCGGCTCATGCGTGCCGACCGGGGGTATTTCTGTTTCCCCGAAGTAGACCTGGGCATCCCCTTCCTTCCCGGCATGCTCGCTTTTGTTAAAAAAGCCTTTGCCTACGATCAATTCCATGATCTGTATCTCACCGGACGCCGGGCAGGAGCCGCCGAACTGGCAGAGCGTAAGATGCTCGTCAAGGCAAGCGATAGCCCTGAAGCCCTCCAGGAAGACGCCCTGGCCTTTGCCGCTACCTTTGCAAAAAAACGCAGCATTTTTGGAATCCACAAGGCACGTGACCACAAGCACATCCTGGACATCATGAAAAACGAAGACAAAGAGGTCATCGAATCCCTGGTCCTCTTCGTCACCGACTGATCACACCCCCGCCTTAGCCCGGATATTTCACGAGTTGGGTGTGATCATATGCAAGGCATCAGAGCTGAAGATGTAGTGATTTGCCTCAAGGCTCTGATAACGCAGCAGATGAGCGCACCCGGCTCGCCCGAAGGGTGAGAAAATCAAACAGAATAACGTGGATTAAATTTTGCATTTTTGAAACGACTAAAAATATTACCGCAAAAAATTGTAATTACGAACTATTCCTTAGTCCTGATTGTTTTCTCATGAAATATCCGGGTTAGGGGGCACACAGACAGGAGCCGGCCCTTCGGGGCCGGACAGCGATCATGCGAACCCCCAGCTTCACCCTGACAACCCGAGTTCTTCTCGTCTTCTCTTTTTGCGGCATCACGATACTCTCGCTGATTCCGATCCAAGAGAGCTTTGCCGTCAACATCTGGGACAAAGCCCAACACGCCGGAGCCTACCTCTACCTCTCCCTGCTGGTTTGGGGAGCCTCCTTACCACGGCGCCTCACCGGTCGTCATGCCCTGCTGCTGATGGTCTACGGCATAGGAATCGAAGTGCTCCAGGCCGGCCTTCCCTGGCGGAGCTTTTCCCTCTTGGATATGGTGGCAAATGCCTCGGGAATTGCGATGGGAGGGGCCATCCTTCAGGGCATGGCATCACTGAAGAACAGAAAATGAGAATATCGGCCTCCCTCAACCGCCATCGACCATCAGTATTTTTGATGCTTATGATCAATAATCGCGTTTTAACAGAGATGCGAAAAAGTTATACAACCCACCGCTTTCGTTGGACTTTTCAAAATCGCGTTCGACAGACCGCCCAAAGAGCCCATCGGCCACCCGCCGTCGCGCGCAACCTGCAACATCAGACACGCCCAATGATTTCTCCCCTCTTCCGGCTGAAATCATGTGAAAAACTGCCCCGACTGGCCTACGGAACCACCGTCGGATAAGGGTCTCTATCCCCCGGGTACTGAGGGGTATTTACTCGATATGTTTTGTTTATTCTTATTGACACGTCTTAATCTTTAAGAGTAGAAACACTATTGTCGTGTAAAGGACACTATGGTATAAATTTTTTTTTGTAATTGTTGTATGCATAAGGTTTTCACTGATTATACCATTCATATAATGACTGATTTGCTCTTTTGTGTTGTGGGAGCACATCATCCTTTTCTGCTTAAAGTGACGGTAAAAAACGACCGCGATCTAAGGGTGGGAAAATGACACGGAGGATAATGTAGTATGGCTGAGGCAATCAAAATCGGCGGAGGCACTAAAAGCGCCTTCAAAGACAAGGTAATGGAGATTCTGCCCGAAGGTGGGAACCTCAACGCCTGTCTAACCTGCGGGCTCTGTGCCTCGGGCTGTCCTGCGACCGGACTGGCCGACATGGACCCCCGAAAATTCCTACGCATGGCCGCCCTGGGCATGGACGAAGAGATCGCTAAACATGACTGGGTTTGGATGTGCACCATGTGTCAACGCTGCGTGCGCATTTGCCCCATGGAGATCGACATCCCCCAGCTGGTGTTCAACGCCCGGCAGCTGACTCCCAGAGAAGAGCGCCCCAAAGGCCTCATCGGTTCCTGCGACCTGGCTCTGAAAAACGACACCTGCAGCGCCATGGGTTGCACCCAGGAAGACTTTGAGTTCGTCTGTGGGGACGTCCTTGACGAAGTGAAAGAATCCCAACCCATGTGGGAAGAGAAAGATCTTCAGGCCCCCATCGACAAACAGGGCGCCGAATTCTTCCTCAACCAGAACTCCCGCGAGCCCATGACCGAGCCAGAGGAGATGGTTCCCCTCTGGAAGATCCTCAACATTGTGGGTGCCGACTGGACTTACGGCAGCAAAGGCTGGACCGGTGAGAACTACTGCATGTTCCTCTCCGATGATGAAGGATGGGACAAGATCACCCGAACAAGCGCTGAAAAGTGTACAGAGTTGGGGTGCAAGACGTTCCTCAACACCGAATGAGGGCACGTTACCTTCTCAGTCCTGGCAGGACTGAAAAAATTCAACATCGAACACGATTTCAACGTCGAGAGCATTTATAACCTTTATGCACAGTGGATCAGGGAAGGCAAACTTCCCGTCAACTCTGACTGGAACAAAGAACTTGGCCTCAAGTTTACTGTCCAGGATCCCTGCCAGATCATCCGTAAATCTTACGGTGACAAGACGGCCGACAACCTGCGATTCGTTGTCGAGTCAATTGTCGGCAAAGAAAACTTTGTCGACATGTACCCCAACAAGAGCAACAACTTTTGTTGTGGCGGCGGCGGCGGCTTCCTTCAGTCCGGTTTCAAGGAAGAACGTCTCGCCTACGGCAAGATTAAAGACAACCAGATCCAGAAAACAGGCGCCACTTACTGCATCGCCGCCTGTCACAACTGCCACGCCCAGATCCATGAACTGAGCGAGCACTACGGCGGCCACTACCACGTGGTTCACCTCTGGAGCCTGATCTGCCTCTCTATGGGCATTCTCGCCCCCAACGAGAGAACCTACCTCGGCCCCGAGCTTCAGGACGTCCTCGTTCCTGAATACATCGAACCCGAGTTTTAATGGAACCCCTCTTTAAGGGGGAACCATCGCAGAATCGATAGAAAAGGCCGCCCACTTGGGCGGCCTTTTTTTATTCAAGGTTTTTCCCCTGACTATTCAGCAAAAACAAGCCTCCAGCTGCAAGGTGTGCCACCTTGCAAGCAGGTTACGGATGCGCTTTGCCCCCCCAAAAAACACGGAGGGAACCGATCCTTCCTCTCACCGTCACCAACCCAAAGGTTCCCCCTCCTTCCAAAACGTCAAAGAAACCTGGACACAAGGCTCATCACCGTATTTCGTTTAATTTCCAACCCATCCCGGAGCCACGCCCTTCAGCGTCCCCCCTCCCACCTTTTTTTTCCACATTTTCTTGAAAAACCCCTTGACCATCTGCCTCAAAATAGATTAAAAGCTTTTTGTCTCAACGCGGAACGGACAACGACCGCAGCGAGCCGAACAAATGAAAAATTATGGCGATGTAGCTCAGTTGGTTAGAGCATGCGGCTCATATCCGCAGTGTCCGCGGTTCAATTCCGTGCATCGCTACCACACATATAGAAGCCGCTGGATTCTTTACAGAATACAGCGGCTTTTTGTGTTTTACTGCCTCTCCCCTCCATTTTACACAAACTGCAAAATCAACAATAAAGAGACACAAAGGGCCGTGCACCCGCCCACACCCGGACGGCCGACTGTCTTTTGCACGAATAAAGCTGAATACTTCTCTTTTAATTGTGATAATATTCAGGTTTTTATATAAGAAATCAACATGACATCAGCCATAACGGGAGTTCACCCATGGAAGATTACGAAGAGCATCTGGACCAGATAGAAGAGGACGCGTACGAACGGAAGTACGCCAAAAGAATGGTGGAAGCCTGCCTCACAGGAATCATCGACGAGCTTGCCAGGCACCATCGCATCACGCCCATCGAGGCACTCAAGAAGCACGCCGAGACCATCAAAAAAATTGCCCTGACAGTGCAACCCCTGACCAACGGAGACCTGTTGGCTAAAAAACGGGGCATCGACCTCTCTTACAGCATAGACGACCTCTCTTACCGGTTTCAGGACCAGGTCCCTCCCCGCGAAGCCAAGGAGTTAAAATGGATTGAAGAGACCCTTGCCAACCCGGAGTCAACGGATCTTCAGGTGGATGAGGCCTCTGCCGTGGAGCAGGCGATCGACGATGTGACCAAAATCGGAACCGAGACAGACTCGCCCGAACTGGATGAACTCTACGCCAGCGGCCAAGAGGCCGCCAAAGCGTCCATCCGCTAATGTCTCAAGGGAAAAATCTCGACTTCAGGCGAGGTTTTTTGCTTTCCCTGCGTCAGCCTTGACACCAGCTGTACCCTTTATCAGGGAAGAGCCCTTGGCAGGTGCCCCAGGCCTTACACGCTGACATCGTTCGACAATCCATGCCCGGGCAAAGAAAGCAAGGGTCTTCCCCCCTGAGGGAATAAATACGGTGCAGATGGGGCCTGGCGGGTGTAAACCCACTTCAGTTTATCCATGCAATATGATAGAGATGCGGGTATTAACGTTTAAACAGAACACATTTTTAACCATAGATGGCACGCGATTTGTGCATTATCTCATTATTGAACCGCCCTGCTCCGACGCTTCGGAGCGCAGCCCTCACTATTTTCAGGAATTCCGGAATACCATGAGCATCGGATTTGATCGCATCATTGAAGAGAAGATTCTCACCGCCCTCAAGGAAGGCAAGCTCGACAACCTTCCCGGCCACGGAAAACCCCTGGAGATTGAAGATGACAGCCGGGTCCCCGAAGACCTGCGTCTTGCCCACAAAATCCTCAAAAACGCCGGGTGCGTTCCACAGGAAATTGCAGAGCATGCAGAGATCCGGCGCACGGAAGACCTGCTCCGGGAGAGCGACGACCTCACCGGAACCTACCGCGCCATGAAACGCATCCGATTTCTCAAGACCAAACTCCTCCGTGATGGCCGCTCTTCCGCCATCTTCAACATTCCGGAAGCCTATCAAGAGGGCGTGCTCAACAGACTCGACAAGAAACAGAACGGTTAACGCGGCAATTTCGCCCCGTCAGGACATATACACCATGAAGAAGTTGAACCTTGCAGTAATCTACGGAGGCACCTCTCCCGAACGAGACGTTTCCCTGATAAGCGGGAAAGAGGCCGTGACCGCCTTGGACCCCGATCGATACACCCTGTTTGAATACGACCCGAAGACCGACCTGAACGCCCTGGTCAACGACGCCGAAAAACTCGATGTCGCCCTGATCCTTCTTCACGGATCCCCAGGCGAAGATGGCACCATCCAGGGCCTTCTCGACCTGCTTGAGATCCCCTACCAGGGGTCCGGCGTCCTGGGAAGTGCCATCGCCATGGACAAACATCTCTCCAAACAGCTCTACACCGACGCAGGCCTCCCCACCCCAGACGCCGTAAACGTCCGAAGAGGAGAGCTCTTTGACGCGGCAGCCACCGTGGCAAAGCTGGGGCTGCCTCTCTTTGTCAAACCCGCCTGCGGGGGCTCCAGCCTCGGCATGTTCCGGGTTTCCGAAGAAGAGAGCCTCGCCGCCGCGGTGACCCAAAGCCTGACCTACGACGAGAAGGTGGTAATCGAAGCCTTCATCGACGGCCCCGAGGTCACCTGCGCCGTCCTTGGAAACGAATCCCCCAAAGCCCTGCCCGTCATTGAGATCATCCCCGAGGGGAACCGTGCTTATTTTGATTACGAGGCCAAATACACCCCCGGTGCCACCACCGAGATCTGCCCGGCCCGCATCAGTGACGCCCTCACCACCCGGGTCATGGACCTGGCTGAAAGAGCACACCGGGCTCTGCACCTCAAAGGGTACAGCCGCACCGACATGATGATCAGGGGAGAAGAGGTCTTTCTCCTTGAGACCAACACCATTCCGGGCATGACCCGGACCAGCCTGCTGCCCCGCTCCGCCAAGGTGGCTGGCTACTCCTTTTCAGCCCTCCTGGACCGACTCATTGAGCTGGCCCTGGAGTCGAAACAATAAGCACCCTGGGACACACCAATCAGCCCTCAATCCAAAGGGCTTTCATAGAGAAGACGTGTCATTTATGTAAACCCGTGAAACAAAAGGATATGGACATGAAGGTACTGGTTGTAGGCAGCGGAGGCCGTGAGCACTCCCTGGTCTGGAAGATCACCCAAAGCGTCAAAGTGGATGAAGTATTTTGCGCACCGGGCAATGCAGGCATCGCCGATCTGGCCACCTGCGTAGACATTGCATCCGATGACATCCCCGCTCTCCTGGCCTTCGCCCAGGAAAACGCCATCGATTTTACCGTGGTCGGTCCCGAGGCCCCCCTTGCCGAAGGCATCGTGGACATCTTTGAAAAGAAAGGCTTAAGGGTCTTCGGCGCCTCCAAGAAGGCGGCCCAGCTTGAAGCCAGCAAAACCTTCTCCAAAAAGATCATGAACCGCTACGGGGTTCCCACCGCCACAGGACGAAGCTTCACGACGTATGACACGGCCGCTAAATACATGGCCGAATTCAATGGCAACGTGGTGGTCAAAGCCGACGGCCTGGCCGCAGGAAAAGGCGTCATTGTCTGCTCCACCCCCAAAGAGGCAGAGGCCGCTCTCAAAGAGATCATGAAAGACAAGGCCTTTGGCGATGCCGGCGCCCGCGTGGTCATCGAAGAGCGACTCGAAGGAGAAGAGGTCTCATTCCTCGCCCTCACCGATGGAAAGACCGTTCTCCCCCTGCCCACCTCCCAGGACCACAAACGCGCCTTTGACGGCGATCAGGGCCCCAACACCGGCGGGATGGGTGCCTACTCTCCGGCCCCGATCATCGATAAATACATGCACGACAAGATCATGAAAGAGGTGATGCTCCCCACCGTGGAAGGGATGGCCAAAGAGGGCATTCCGTTTAAAGGGGTGCTCTACGCAGGACTCATGATCGACCGGGATCGTATAAAAGTACTCGAATTCAACGCCCGCTTCGGCGACCCCGAGTGCCAGCCCCTGATGATGCGCGTCCAAAATGACATCATCGACCTCATGGAAGCCACGACCAACGGCACCCTGGACCAGCATACCATTGAGATCGATGACCGCGCCGCCGTCTGCGTGGTCATGGCCTCCGGCGGATATCCCGGCCGCTACCGCAAGGGCAACGTGATCAAAGGGCTTGAAGAGACCTCCACCATCAACGACCTGGAGGTCTTCCACGCCGGCACCGCCCTGAGAGGCAACAAGGTCGTCTCCTCAGGCGGCCGCGTCCTCGGCGTCACCGCCATGGGAAGCGACATCAAGCGTGCCATCAACAAAGCGTATAAAGCCGTCGACCAGATCTCCTGGACCAAAGCCTTTCATCGCAACGACATCGGCGGACGCGCCCTGGCCCACCTGACCACCAAGCCCCGCGTGGGCATCATCATGGGCAGCGACTCCGACTACGAAACCATGAAAGTCGCCACCGAAATTCTGCGTAAATTTGGCGTGCCTTACGAATTCACTGTGGCCTCGGCCCACCGCACCCCCTTTGTGGCGGCAGATTTCGCCATTAAGGCCCGTGAACGCGGACTGCAGGTGATCATCGCCGCAGCTGGCCATGCGGCTCACCTGGCCGGTGTCATGGCCGCTCACACCACCCTGCCGGTTATCGGGGTGCCTGTGGACTCTTCGGCCCTTTCCGGCATGGACGCCCTGCTCTCCACCGTTCAGATGCCTCCAGGCGTTCCTGTGGCCACCGTGGCCATCGGCAAGCCTGGTGCCAAAAACGCCGGCATCCTGGCCGTCCAGATCCTCTCCATCGCCGATTCCTCCCTGGCTGATCTTATGGCTGATTACAAAAAGGAACTGGCCGCCGAAGTGGATGCCAAAGCCGAAAAGCTGAAGATGAAGCTGAAGTTCGGGTAACGACTCAAACGCAAAGAAATAGCCACAGGCGGCACGGTGTGCCCCCTTTAAAGCAGGTTGTGGCTGTGATTTACCCCGGGAACCATAAGGGGTAAATCACAGCCCCCACCAGGAAGTACAAGCCTATGGGCACCCTATGCCCCGTTAAAACGAATGCCCCAAACCCTGATGTCTTGAGCAGAGCAGCAAACGTTCTTACCGCCGGCGGCTGCGTGGTCATCCCCACCTTCTGCCTTTATGGCATGGCGGCCAACGCCTTTGATGAAGCCGCCGTCAAGCGGATCTTTGCCATTAAAGAGCGCCCCCTGACCAACCCCATCCTCCTGCTCATCAAAGACCGAAAGGCCGTGGATGCCCTGGTCACCGAGATTCCTCCAATGGCCGACGCCCTGATGAACAGCCTCTGGCCCGGGAACCTGACCCTTATCTTCAACGCCCACCCCTCCATCCCGACCGACATCACCGCCGGAACCGGAAAAGTAGGCTTACGCGTCCCCTCCCATCCCGTGGCCCGAGCCCTCACACAAGCCGTCTCCTTTCCCATCACAGGAACCAGCGCCAATATTTCATGTGAAGGCGGTGTCTCAGACATCCAGAAGATGGATCCGCGCATTATAAACGGCGTAGATCTCGTCCTGGATGCCGGCCCCCTCCACGGCGGATCCGGCTCCACCGTGGTGGATGTCACCACCACGCCCTTTAAAATTTTAAGGGAAGGGTCCACCCCCGCAGCCTTTATTCACAACATTCTTCAAAAATGACGTCATTTTGATTGACAACCGAATCAAATTTACATAAAACGCTTCTCGTGTGCCGGAGTGGTGAAATTGGTAAACGCAGCGGACTCAAAATCCGCCGGGGGAGACCCCTTGTCGGTTCGATTCCGACCTCCGGTACCATTAAAAAAACAATACGATTCGCAGTATCTCAGGATGCTGCGGATTTTTGCGTTTCAGGGCGTGGGAGGGATTTCCTCCTTTTCGCCTGTTTTATAAGCAGAACACCTGAAAGCGATCCATGGATCATCATAACGCTCGCTTTTTATTCACTCGACGTCTTTAACCTTCCATCTCGCCCAGAAGTCTTCACCCTTTTTATCCGGCGTAAGCGGCCTCCAACCTCATCGGCTTCGATAACCGGTGCGGCGCTTCTGCTGTGCGCAAGCGCACCCTACCTCATGTTCCCCACACCGACAGTCACGCGTCACACTGTAAGGGGGTGATTGCACCCTTGTCCCCCTTGCCACCGGCACCTTTTTGAGATTTCACAGACGCTGAATAAGGACAAATTGAATTCCAGGATCCAGATTATAGGGGCGTGATCACATCCCAAGGGAAGACGCCCTCCCATCGGTATCACGTAAATGCCGCGACGGAGCACGGCGCGCCCAAAAATCACTGCCTTCGAGTCGTTGAAAAGCGTCAGCCCCATTTAAAAGCCCCCCCCCCCCCCCACAAGGATTTGACAACGAGGCAAGCGTACACCCTCTGGCACAAACAGTGCTCTGTCGCGGCTTTTTTGTCGGGGGCCACCCCAGCCTGAATGCCTACAGGAACGAAACGGGCGCACTCATCGGCTGCTTTATCAGAACTTTGAGGTAAGCCACTACACCTGCAGCCCTGACGCCTTGCAGATAAGCGCAGCCAACTCGTGAAATCTCCGGCATCCAAGATATGACATTTTCGGCGATAAAGGCAAAAATAGCATCAAAAACAAAAGGCCCGCTTGCTCTAAATAGCAGGCGGGCCTTTGTCGTTTGGTGCGTAACTTAAATGGGGTGGTCTGCAGGCTTAACTTAAACCCGGCGGTTTCGGCATAGCCCCCTGTGTCAGGGTTGTTGTCACCACCAGGTTACCGCCGATTTGCGAATGTTGTGTCTTATCTAAATGCAAACATTCACCCTAATCAAAATAATGGCCACGGATCTATGTTTTTTATTCTCTGTACGATTTCTTTAGCTGAAATAATACCTGCTTCCTCAAGCGCATTAAGATCGGATTGGTTTTGATTTAAATGAAAACCTTTATTGGAAACAGTTACAGAGGCCACAATTAAACCGGTTCTACAGTCTGTGACACATACTTTACCTGAGGCTTTATAGACATAATTGTTCAGCGTGTAACCAACTTGTACAGTATTGATATTGGCGCTAATTTTATAGTAGGGTTTTTTCGTTCCAATAGAAAAATTCTCTGAGTTCAATGTTGAAATAAAGTTGGATAAAAATGCATTTTCCTTTTTGCCGCTCCCGTTAATATGAGCAGTGATGCTAACTCTCGAAAGGATGTTTTTTACATCAGAGACTTGAGTCCTGGCATCAGTCTTAAGGGTTGTGCTGTTAATGTTTTTAGTTCCGATTCTTGTTGAAACAGCATCAATGTTTCGTAACAGAGAGCCGACCTTTTTGAAGTTAACAACAGCTAAATTATACTCTGATTTGCTTTTTGCCGCTTCACCATTTTTATAATAGCTATAAGCTAATGACAGCTTGTTTATTTTTTCCAGCTTTTTGCGTTCTATCTCTGAATCAGCACGCTTTTTGGAGAAGCTAAAAAGACAATATACGTCAAACTTTTCTATTGTTAAAACCTCGCTTTGGCGAACCTTTTTCACATAATATGTATCCTCCAGTTCTGCGCCAATAATGTTCGAAGAGCTATTAGATTTGAGATTTAATTCCGAAGAGCATCCTGAATTAGTAGTACGGCTACTAAATGAGGATGTTATAGAAACCCCTAAATAGTCAGCTATTTGAGAAAGTGCATCTTTTCGGGCAATCTCAGAACCTTTATTTAAACTGTCAGCATGTGATGCCAACCCTAAAAAATATAATTTGTCAGGATTATGAGGCAGGTTTAGGATCCAATTAGGGCTCTTCTCTGTAGAAGCAACCGTAAATATTTTCGCTTTTTTAGAAATACAAGATAAAATGCATATAACCAAAAGTATGCATACCAATTGTAACAATATTTTGAAGGAAAAGCCGAAGGCAAATAATACTTCCGACTTTTGCTTTGTTTTCAGCATATATAGTACTATCCCTTATAATTGCTCTTCAAGTTTACTTTTTTCTTTCTTCAGCAACTTAACATGTACTATTTGTGTGATGAATTTGCTTTCAGAATTCAAGCCCATATCTCTTAAATTTATGACAGAACTAATAGCATTTGCAGTTATTAGAGGCTTGTTTGGATAAATTTCGAAACCTTTTTCAAAACACATGATAGCCTCATCAAATTGTTCTGTATACTCCAAGGCTACCCCTAAATTCCAATATGTCTCTGAAATTTCTTTAGGTTTAAGTTCACTATTCATTTCAGAATCTTTACAGGCAGTTCTGAATATGTTTATAGCTCTGTCCATTTTTCCCAATCTGGCACAATTGATCCCTTTTTCTAATGCAGGAATTTCTTTAACTTTTATAAATTCTGCATCTATAGTTTCGTTCCATGGAGTAATGGCTTTGATAATATCACTGGCATTCTCGTTAACTGCTGATGCGAGCATAGCTTCTTTGTCTATCATTTCCGGCTTAGCGTTCGATTCACTTTTAAGAGCTATTCGAGATGCTTTTAATGATTTACTTCGTATCAGTTCTCCTGTTTGAACATCTATTACATCTATGCCGCCTGTTGTCGAATAAATGCCTTTTCTTGTATAAATAGTGGACTCATACGTATTCCCATGTTTATCTTTATAATATTTTTTTTCGGAAGATACATCTTCCCTGTACTTCCCATCTGTACGTCCAGTAATAAGTGCGGAAGCATTCATTAATTTCCCTAATTTAGCTCTCTTTTTAGGGTTCATTAAATCAGATTGAGAAAGCTTCAATTCTCTTAAGATAGTTTTCATTCTGTTGCGATCAACAACTTTAAATCGTCCACTTTCAACAAGCATATGCTTTAAATTATTAGCGAAATCATTACCTAAGTTACCGCTGATTTCAGCTATCGCAATTTGCTCATAGCCTTTCATATTGATTTCTGCAGGATGCGTAACAGTAATTGGAACCTTTACTGTTGAACATCCTGATAAAAGAATTAAAAAAATAAAAGATAAAGGCAGTAGATTCGGAATTTTCAGATTTTTCATTTTAGCCCCAACATAGTTGTTAAAAGTTGAAAAGTCACAATATTACAGAACAGTATTATTGCTTTTGAGCTGAGAGAGAAAAAGCTCTGTTTACTTAAAAAATGTTATAAAAAGCGCCGCTGATGATTTCTAACGACTTTAGAAATCAAGGTGAGCCTTGTAGTAACATTAACAATACTATAAATTACGATTAAATAATTACATTAATTGCATGGAAATATTCTCTTTGTCAACAGTTGAAATTTGCAAAAAGTATTATATGCATGCCTAACTATTCATAACAATATAGAGGTAGCTTTGTGTTCTCTTAGTTTATTTAATTCTAATATAATTACCGACAATAGATTATCTGATAAGAACATGAACTATCCTTAAATTCTGACGACCCCAAATATGATCCGGTTCAAAGAATTATAGTAATAATAGTCTACAAGCTTGACAGAATATTTCGGTTTACTACGGGCGATCAATACTTCTGGGGTTTCAGAAAGAATAGCATCGCCCTTCATAGCGTCATTGAAAAACTCGACACATCTAAGTTTAGTATGAAACCCCTCCCCTTCTCAATAAACTTAATAATCACATACCCGAGTGTCTCTCTCACATTTTTAAACCCCTGTTTTTCAGAGCAGTTCACCCAGCACAACGGTCGCCCCTCAAGACAGGGCTACCCCGATTTTAAGGCAGACAGACTTTTCAATGAACTATTCAACTGGGGATACATTAAAAGAGTGTTATGATGATGCAGACATAGGAAGAAGCCGGAAGGAAACTGAATTCTGAGGTGAAGGGCTGGCTGAAGGGGGAGGAAGACCTTAATACCCTTTCAAATTTTTATGCCAAAAGCTTGGGCCCAACGCAGGAGCCCCCTGCTTGACGGATGGCACAACTCTTTGTACAAAAACGGAGTGTTTCCAAGCAAAAGAAAAAACACAGTCAGGTTGCGGAGAGGCGCGCCCCTGCTAAGGGTGTATGGGGTAACGCCCATCGAGAGCTCGAATCTCTCTTTGTCCGCCATCGTTTGCTTTTAACGCCGTGCTTCCCCTTGCTGGGTAGACACGTTTTTTTTGCCCCACGTATTGCACCTGCTCGACTTCCGTTGCCTCAGGCCCTTTGCCAGCGGCCCAAAAGCCAATACGATCCGCAGAATCTCAGGGTGTTGTGGATTTTTGCGTTTTAGGGCGTGGGATGACTCTCATCCTTTTCGCCTTTTTTATAAACAAAAACCCTTCCATCCCGCCCAAAAGTCTTCTCCTTCTTTATACGTCCAACCTCATCGGCTTTGACAATCGCTGCCGCGCTTCTGCGGTGCGCAAGCACACCCTACCTCACATCCCCCACACCGGAGGTCACGCGTGAGCAGAAACCCGTCTCAAAAAATCAACGAGACATCAAGGAAAAGCACTATCTCTATTAATCCATGATAGATGGTTTGTTTCCCCAGCAAGAAATAGATTGACTGACAAACAAGGACTGATTATTTTGATCCTAATTTTTTACGTCAATCGGGATCAGCAATCTGCGTTTTTTTACTGATGGGGGAATGTATGAAAAAAGGTGTTGTCGTCTGTATTGCATTGGTTATGGCAGTTGTATTCTCCGGATGCGGCCCCAAGTCTCCTTCAGGTACAGTCATGCAAGGTGCCCAGGCCCTTCATCTGAACCCACCCCCGGATGGGTTTGACCGATTGGTCATCTGCCGACCATGGAAATTTACGAGTGGCGGTGTTTATTCTGCATTCCTTATCAATGACACCCCCGCCGTCGTCTTCAGAAGCGGATGTGCTTATTTCAATGTCAAATCAGGCAAGCACCTCATCAAGGTAAAAATAACCGATTATGACGGAAATGCGTGGGGACGGCATGGAAACGAGCTTATTGTAGACACCCAAAAAAAGCGTCAGACGATTGTTTTGTTTGATGCACCCAAAGGCAAGCTGAAGGAAGCGGATCCTGGGTTCCCACTTCATGCCATGACCGCTTATGAACCGAAGAACCCGCTGATTAGAACCGTTCATACAGCGGAAGTTCATCATACCGAGGTGGTTGAAAACAAAAAGCAAGAGATGGAAGAGCAGGCCGTGATTTTAAAGTATCAAGAAACCATTGCAGGCTACATCAATAAAAAAGACTACGCCGGCCTTAAAACGTACGTGAACCAAACCCCCGGTGCATCCCGCTACATCCCCGATTATAAGTTGCGCCTTCTCTTTATCGGCCCCGAAAAATTCCAGGTCGGTGATATCATCAACTATAAAAAGAAAAATATGAGTGACCTGCTTCTTGCTGCGAAAATCAGAAGCTCTAAGACACCGTACAGGCAGTTCAGCATGGAAGAGATTGTCATGCTTCAAGAGTACAACATCAGTGATACCCTGATTGCAGCGATGTTAGAGGTCACCACAGAGATAGAAAAAGAGATGGCACGCGATGAAAAGCAGCGGAAGTTTCTCGTATCCCAACGAGCCTTTGCGCAAAACGAGCAGCAAGCCTCTGCAACATCCTCTTCCAGCCCTGGAAAAACACTTGCCAGTGAACTCGGGCAGGAAGTAGGCAAACAGGTCATCAAAGGGATACTGGATAATATCTTTTAACAGTGAATATGAACAAAAAAGTCCCCACGGTATTAAGAACCATGGGGACTTTGAACTTATAGGTTTTGGAGATAGTCGTTTTACTTTTTTTAAATGGGGGCGGGCTTTTTTTGTTAACAGGCCTCCTGTTGTTGGCATATTCTCAGAGACAGGTGTTCCGCGACACTGCAAGCGTTTAATATTCCAATGAAATTTTTGAGGGTTGGGTTGCCGCTCGGGCCAAGCATACGTCGAATGCTCTTTTCGTCTTTTTGTAACTGGGCCGCAACGACTGGAAAGGCCTCTGTGGCATTAAGATAGTCTCTAATAAGACTTTTACCTGTGTCAGTTAAGTATACTTTTATAACCAACACACCCTCCTTTTAATTAGTGACATATATGTCACCAATAGCCGTTCAGGCTGTCAATAAAAATTGGTAACTATTCAGCTACCCATTTTTTCTTTATGCCCCGGTCTGACAGCACCTTACGCTTTTCGTCTTCCCCGCGCAGGCGGGGACCCATGGTAGTTGTGAGAAAGCGTATGCGTTGTGTCTTTTTATGGTGACCTGACCCGAGCATGGATCCCCGGTCATCCGGTTGATCCTGCGTTGCAGGGTGTTTCAGATTTCGATCAGGCCGTATGCAACGACTCCCCGGAGAGCCGGGGAAGACGATTCCATGGAGCATAGCGGCCTTTTTGATACGCACCTGTATCTGTCTTTGTGGGCCCGGCCGGTTTGACGGTACCCTGCGCTTTTCGTCTTCCCCGCGCAGGCGGGAATCCATGTATGAAAATCCGTATCGTCCTCATTTTTACAATGAAGTACCGGGTGGATGCGTAGGGTGCGCCGTGCGCACCGTCAGGCGTATCGTAAACCGGAAACACCGCATGTTGAACTAAGACTCGTGGTCATCGTTAACTTGCGAGGCCGATGGTCCTCTCTACGGTAGAAGGTGCGGGAGCCGCACCCTACGCGGTGATGAAAAAACGTGACGTATTGGCATTTGAATCTTTCTGTCATTTGCCTCGAACGACTTGGCGAAGGCAAGCTGAATAGTGGTCACAGATAATCATCAGCTATGGCTCAGTGCTGCAACCTTGCAACCAAAGCCAATCAAAACACCCCCAACCACTTTTTCGATGATTTTCTTCGAATTTTGGAAGCGTTGCAACAAGATGGGGTGGCTTAGAAAAATCGCAACGCTGCTGAACCACACAAGATGAGAAAGGGAGATGATCAGCCCATAAATAAGTTGCATCCATAGGGGCGTTTCCGGGTTTACGACCTGGGTGAAAATACTCAAGAAAAAAATGGTTGTCTTGGGATTTAAAGCATTTGTCATAAAACCGACTTTAAAAGCAGCCCCGTTAGATAATTCATGACCCGCAGATGGCTCATCTATGTCGATCAGTTCTTTTGATGTAAACGTCTTCCAACCTATGTAGATTAAATAGGCTGCGCCAACGTACTTGAGGATTGAAAACAAAACGATGGATCGTGAAATGATGAGCGCCAATCCGGCAATAGAATACGTCACATGAATCCAGATGGCACACCCAACCCCCAGGGCCGAGAAAAGACCTGCGGAACGACTGAAGAAAATACTGTTTCTTGTTACCATGACAAAATCCGCTCCAGGGCTGATGGCCATAAACAGAGCGATGACACTGACAGACATCAATTCCGGTAAATATGGCAGAGCTTGAATTAATTCCATATTCATACTTTCTCCCTTTGTACACATGGATGGGCAGGTATCTATCCAGACATGGACAGAATACATGAAAGCAATCCATGGACCACCCTAACACTCGCGCTTGATTCACTGGACCTCTTTACCATCCCTTCCTTGCCATTGCATCACGCAAAAGCCGCCCCCCTTTCCACCTCGTCCTTTTATTCCCCTTTTCGTGGGGATTGGCTATACTGACGACATTCCCCTTTTCCGCGGCCCCGCTCATCCCGTCTCACGGGCGACACGCCTGTTCGCCCCCCTTCACGCCACACGCACAAAAAAAGAAAAAACACCCACAGACCTTTTTACTGGAGGAGAACCATGCAACGCATCGTAGACACTCTGATTAAAGGCAATACCGTCACCGAAGGCGCAGGTGTCCTTCTTCACCGAGTCTTTGGATTTCATGAAGCACCGGCCTTTGATCCCTTTCTGCTTTTGGATGATTTCCGGTCCGACACGCCGGAGGATTACTTGAAAGGGTTCCCCTGGCATCCCCACCGGGGCATCGAGACGATCACGTATGTTCTTAAAGGGGATGTGGAGCACGGCGACAGCCTGGGCAACAACGGGGTAATTTCAGATGGGGAGGTGCAATGGATGACGGCGGGGTCCGGGATCATCCATCAGGAGATGCCCAAGGGGGACAAAAACGGGGCCATGCACGGATTTCAGCTTTGGACCAACCTGCCTGCCTCCTACAAGATGATGCCGCCAAGGTATCAGGAGTTCACTGCGTCCGGGATTCCAGAGGTCCAGACACCCGATGGCTGCCGCATAAAAATCATTGCTGGAACGATCAATGGGATCACCGGCCCGGTCACCGACGTTGTCATTGCCCCCGTTTACATCGACTGTACCCTTCCCCCAACGGCCCATTTTCACCACCCCTCCCCGGACAATCACACGGCCCTTGTCTATGGCATTGGGGGCAAGGGACGCATTGGAGACGCTGTCATTGAAAACGGACAGCTCGCCCACCTCTCACAAGGGACGGAGATCACTGTAGAAGCCACGGAAATACCCTTTCGTTTTCTGCTTGTCATGGGAAAGCCCATCGGTGAGCCCATCGCCTGGAAAGGTCCCATCGTCATGAACACCCAGGAGGAGCTGGACTTGGCTTTTATTGAGTATCAAAGCGGAAAGTTTGTGAAAATATGAGGGGATGGCTAAAGGCTAAAGGCTAAAGGCTAAAGGCTAAAGGCTAAAGGCTAAAGGCTAAAGGCTAAAGGCTAAAGGCTAAAGGCTAAAGGCTAAAGGCTAAAGGCTAAAGGCTAAAGGCTAAAGGGAACAAACGACGGGAGCACTTCTGTGTCAAGGGATTTCATGGATTTCCATGAAGATCAACCATTTAAAACAACTCTCGTCAAAAGCAAGACTCATGCGCTTATGACGCACGATCGGTCTACGCGTTCAGCTTCGCTTTGAAAAACTGATTTCGCCGCCTTAGCCCGGATATATCACGAGTTGGGTGTGCTCATATGCAAGGCATCAGAGCTGAAGATGTAGTGGTTTACCTCAAAGCTATGATAACGCGGCAGATGAGTGCACCCGGCTCGCCCGAAGGGTGAGAAAATCAGACAGAATACCGTGGATTACATTTTGCAGTTTTGAAACGACTGAAAATATGACTGCGAAGACCTGTCATTACGAATTATTCCTTAGTCCTGATTGTTTTCTCATGAAATATCCGGGTTAGCGTGCAGCCCCTCGTTCTATGAACTGAATCTGACAAACAGGCCTTGAATTTTGTTCATGAAAATCTTCGCAAAGGCCCTCTCCCCGAGGAATCCGCCTTTGCAAAAGCCTCCGGCGCGACAAGCAAGGGAAGAGGACCTTCGTAACCTGGGACCAGGGGCTCAACCCCTGCCCGCCGGAGACACGTTTTTAGGCCAGGTGAGGGCAAAACGGGCACCGCCCAGGGGCGAATCATCCACGGTAACCGTCCCCTTGTGGGCGATGGCGATCCGCTTCACGATGGATAGGCCCAGGCCATACCCCCCGGACTTTCGGTTTCGGCTGTCATCTAAGCGGGCAAAGGGTTCAAAGATTCGGACACGGTGGGCTTCGGGGATGCCCGTGCCGTCATCATCGACATAAAGGATCATGTTGTTCTCCCGGCAGACCAGGGAGACACAGACCCTTGAGGTGGCATGACACAAGGCGTTTCGAATCAGGTTCCTCACCGCCCAAGACATATACTGAGGATCAAACCAGGATTCGAAGGTTTCTTCCGGTGTCGTCAGCTCCAGCCGAGCCCCCTCATCCTGGCCTTCACAGGAGACAAGGTAGCGAAGCCAGGCCACCACCTCATGGGCATCGGGTTCCACCTGGCCAGGCTCCCGATCGAATCGGGCATAGGTGAGCATCTCATCCACCAGGCCTTCAATCTCCCCGACATCGCGCTCAATCCCCTGAAAATAGCGTTCCTGATCATCTTTCGTCTTTCCGGTTTTCACCATCTCCATGCCGAAGCGAATTCGGGACAGGGGGGTTCTCAGTTCATGGGAGACCGCGTTGGTCAGCTCTTTGTGGGAGGCGATCAATTTTTCAATACGATCCGCCATGGCGTTAAAGGTGCCTTTAAGGTCCCCAATACCCGAGAATCCGGAAACGCTGGCCCGAATGGTGAGGTTGCCCTTCCCAAAACTCCGTGCGGCCTCCTCCATCCGCAGGAGGTCCCGCCAGAGAAAAAAAGACCAGGCAAACACAGGGATGGCCAGCACCACAAAGACCAGAATCACCATGAGGAACTCGATGACCGCAATATTCTTAATCTCCGGCAAAGGCCCCAGGGACAGGCTGTAGGCGGTGCCTGGAATTTTCTGCAGCAGCACCACCACCTCATCACTGATTGGAACGATGAAGCCATCGAGGTATTGCCCTCGATACACCTCCGGCAGGTCCAAGGTGCTGTTCCTCACCACCTTGATGGGGTAATCAAACGAGTGGTTGATCCCCTCCAGATAACCGCTCCAGGAGCTCTCCGGTATGGATTGGAGGTCCTCAATAATCAAGGTAAAAATCCCCCGAAACTCAGACCGCTCCTCTTCAAACTCGACCCCCATCATCAGATGATCCACCAGGGGGACCACCCCAAGGGCGATAAACAGCACAAAACACGCAATCAGCACATAAATAGTAAAAAAAATACGTTTCACGGGCGGAGGCCTCCTCCACACAGACAGATTTCTTGATCAGCCACGGTTCGGTCCCCCCCAGGCATCGGCAACAAAAAGATACCCGCTCCCCCACACCGTCTTGATCCGCTCCGGTTTTTCGGGGTTCTCCTCCAGTTTCCTGCGAAGCCGAGAGATGCAGATGTCGATGGAACGGTCAAACCCGTCGTATTCCCGTCCCTTCACTTCATGGCTCAACGCATCCCGGCTGAGAACCTCACCGCTTTGGGAGGCCAGCACCCAGAGGGTATCGAACTCAGTCGTGGAGAGATTGACCTCTTTTTCATGAAACGTCACCGAACGTGTGGCAAAATTAATATCAAGGGCCCCGAACCGAAGGTCCCGCGTCGACGCATGACCTTCCGAGTTCGAAACGGAAACATCCGTGCGCCGCAGAAGGGCCCGAATCCGAGCCAGCAGGACCCTGGGTTCCACCGGCTTCTTCACATAATCATCAGCCCCCATCTCAAGTCCCGCCACCTGATCCATGTCGTCTTCCCGAGCGGTGAGCATTAAAATAGGGCCGGGATAATGGGGCCTCACCTCGCGGCAGACGGACAGGCCATCCAAGCCGGGCAGCATCAGGTCCAGAATCACCAAGTCCGGCCGAGACTCTATAATCACGGAGACCGCCTCGTCCCCGGCACTCACCACCTCAACACCAAATCCGTTCTGTATCAGATAGTCACGTATCAACCCGGCCAGGGGAAGATCATCCTCCACCAGCAAAATTTCTTTTGTTTTCATCCTGTATCTCTCCCATGCACCTTGAAATGCAAGCGTGGATCTTAGCCCGGATATTTCACGAGTTGGGTGCACTCATATGCAAGGCATCAGAGCTGAAGATGTAGTGGTTTACCTCAAGGCTCTGATAACGCAGCAGATGAGTGCACCCGGCTCGCCCGAAGGGTTAGAAAATCAAACAGAATACCGTGGATTACATTTTGCATTTTTGAAACGGCTGAAAATATTACTGCAAAGAACTGTAATTAGGAATTATTCCGTTGTCCTGATTGTTTTCTCATGAAATATCCGGGTTAGCATCATCGTCTGTTCCTTTTCATATCACAGAGCCAGAGAAAACACAGGGCAACGAACCGACAATGACCTTGGAGGGTCATGTAAAATCGGCCATGGGTCCCCGCCTTTGGAGGGAAGAAGAAGCGCGCGTTTAAGGTGTCGCCCCTGTGTCAGGGGCCGGGTGAACCCTCCGTGCCACCTCAACAAGGCATAAACTCATCATCCAGGCGATGATCATGGTCACCAGGGTGTGACTCAGGAAATGGGCCCCTTTCATCATCTGATAGCCCCCCATGGCCCACCCCAGTCCCAGGCCGACACCCAGGCCGGCGAGTTTGTACGATCTCTTCCGAAACACATGGGCCAGCACAAGAAGGGAAAAACCCCCGGATGCATGCCCGGCGGGATAACAACGCCCTGAATTGCACCGTGCACAGGTTTCGGGATACGCGTCGAAGAGTTTTATATAAGGCTTGTCCCCGCCGTAGCGCTCAATCTGAGACGGACAGTACATGTGGGTGACCGCCTTCAGCCCGGCAATCGTGCCGGGAATAAACATCAGAGAGAGGATCACCATCAGGTACCGCTGCCGTGCGAGTTGCTCCCCGGCCCCGTCTCTGTTCCGGGTCACCAGGGAGCGCCCATACTGCCAGAGAAGGCTCACCCCAAAGGCGATAAGCGCCCCTTTTATGCCGGTATAAAAAAGAAATTTCAGGACGGGCGCGTTCCGATCCACCAGCCATCGTCCGGTTTCAAAATGAAACAGATGATCCTGGACCGAAAGGTCCAGGTCAGTCAGTTCAAATAAGGCCGTGAGGGCCACCAGGACCAATGCCCAAAAAGCCAACTGTTTGGTGCGTCCCATCCCTAATCCTCGTTAATACGACGCATAAGGCCCTGTTTATAAAGCCAGGAGGCCGACTGATAAAAGGCGATGGTATCGGTCAAAGCCTCCGGCTCAATCTCCACCTTTACCTGATCCTTGGTCACCCGGTCATAGAGAAATGATTCCTCGTTCCCACCGGGACTAAGCACGGTCAACCGGTCCCCTTTCAGGTACCCCAGCTTCTGATAGGTCCCCACAAAGGCGCGCTCCTCTTCGGGCTTCATGGTCAAAATATTCCGGCCCAGGAACTTGCTCTCATAATTCCAGTTCAGAAGCGCCAGAAGGGTGGGTGCCACATCGATCTGAGAGCTGAGCTTGCTGATGCGCTCCGGGTGGATCTGTTTGGGGCTGTAGATGATCAAAGGGATTTCATATTTTTTCACGGGCAGGCTGGTGCGACCGGCGCTGCTTCCGCAATGATCCGCCACAAACACGAAGAGGGTATCGTCAAACCAGGGCCTCTTTCGGGCGGATTTCATGAACTCGCCAATGGCATGATCGGTGTATTTCACGCCCCCGTTCCGACCCGTCTTGGGAGGAATATCGATCTGCCCATCCGGATAGGTGTACGGGCGGTGGTTGGAGGTGGTAAAGGCAAAGTTCATAAACGGCTTTCCCGCGGCAAAGGAGGCATCGGCCTCTTTCAGGGTCCGGGAAAAAAGATCTCCGTCGCACACCCCCCAGACATTGGCAAAAGTTTTCTCTTCTGCCGCCATATCCGTTCGGTCCACCACCGAGAACCCGTTATGTGCGTAGTAGTCGTTCATGTTATCGAAATAGCCGTACCCCCCGTAGACCCACTTGGTGTCATAGCCCCGATCCTTAAAGAGATACCCCAGGGAGAACATTTCCTCATTACCGGGGCGTTTCACAATGCTGCGTCCCGCAGTGGGAACCGTGGAGAGGGTCACGGCCTCAAGACCTCTCACCGACCGGGTACCGGTGGCATAAAGGTTATCAAAAAAGAGCCCCTCACCGGCCATCTTATCCAGGTTGGGTGTCAGCCCCGCCCTGTTGCCGAAGATCCCCATGTACTGAGCGCTCATGCTCTCGATGGTCACGATCATCACATTCAGGCGTTTTTCATCACCCGGGTTGACGATTTTGCGGGTAATATCCGTGGGATCCTCGCTTAAAAAAGTGGCGTCATCTGACGTAACCAGGTCACGCAATCGCCCAAACATCTCGATCGTGTCCCGCTGCTCGTAAAAGGTGGCATAATCCAGGTCGTTGTTCCGAAAAGCGGCAAACAGCTCATACAACCCGTTTTTAGCCAGCTCATTATTAAAGGTATTCTCCGAAACCCGCACCATGGAGCTGTTCACACCGAAAAAGAAGACCACGGGGAACATCAAAAACATAAATCCCGAAATGGCCCGAGCCTTGAGTCGACAAGGAATCTCCAGAGCAAGTTTAAAACTCGGCATTCGAATGGATAAGAAAAACAAAAGGGCTGTCGGCAGCAGGAGAAAGGCCAGAAGAGGATAGACCGGATAAGACTCCATGATATTTCCGATCACCTCGGTGGTATACACAAGATAATCGACCGCGATAAAGTTAAACCGCTTGCCGAACTCATCCCAGAAAAGCCACTCGGCCACCACCCCGTAACAGAGGATATAAATACCGATAAATAAAAAACTGTACACCAACGGCCTGTGAAAACGGTGCCGAAAGATGCGATCCGGCACCAGGGTGAAGTAAAGGACCGCCGGGATAATAAAATACAATGCCGTCACCGTGTCATAAAAGAGGCCCATACCATAAATGGCGCCGATCTGCACCAGCCCCAGGTCCACCTGGGAGATGGATTGAATCATGAGAAGGGTCCGGGTGACGGCATTCACCCCGAGAAAGGTGAGAACAAAAAGACCGATGATGGAGAACCGACCGGTGAACAGAGAAGCAAACACGACGCGAAACCATCGGAGAGGAAAAGGAGAAAGGCGGGAAGGCTGAGGCAAAGCCAGAGATTGGTCTGTCATAATAATACCCAAATAAAAAGAGTCAGGATGATTCATCTCAGCGCGAACCTCGACACCAAAGAGCCCCTGCCGCCTTCAATACGTCAGGCGTCACATACGTGTGAGCGCCTGAGCAGGGGAACGCTCTCTGGATCGGAAAGTCTGTCCGAACCATTCGGACTCATTCGCTGCCTGAGTAAGATGCCGGATCGTCTTGAAACTGTCTGTTGGGTAAGTGTAACGGTCTGTTGCAAGCGGCTTGAAGCGGAAGAGAACAAAAGACAAAAACCCGACGGGATGACGTATCGTGACAGGGGGTTCTCTATTTGTCGCAAAATGTACACAGGGACCACGCCCCCTTGAATTCGTCAGGTTGACACGATACATTCACAAAAAGTCACTCTCTTCCAACCCGAATCGCCCCCTTGTTCAAAGGGTTTTAAGAAAGGCGCATATCATGACGCAGAAAAAACTCGACATCCCCGTTTCCGGCCTTCACCTCAGCGCTGTGCTTCACCTGCCAGAGACGCCAAACCCGCCGGTAATTGTCGGCTCCCACGGCCTTCTCTCCACCAAAGAGTCCGGAAAACAGCTTACCCTGGCCAAGCGCTGCAACGCCCTGGGCATCGCCTACCTGAGACTTGATCACCGGGGCTGCGGAGAGAGCCAAGGCCATTTTCTCGACACCACCCTGACCACCCGGGTGGAAGACCTTCTGGCCGCCGCAGGAGTTCTAAAAGGATTCGGGCTCACAAAAAACGGTCTCGCCCTCTTCGGCAGCAGCATGGGCGGCGCCACCTGCCTCGCCGCCTGGAATCCCCTCCTGGCCGAAGGGTTCCCCTTAAAAGCCATGGTAAGCCTCGCCGCTCCCGTGGCTGGCATAGGCATGACCGAGGCGGCCATCGCCGCCCAGGAAGAGCTCCATGATGTGCCCCTCTCCTACTACCAAAAGAACATGGGCTTTGATCTCACCGAGGAGCTCTCCGATATCCACCACATCCTCGTGGTCCACGGAGACAACGATGAGATCGTCCCCATTCACAACGCCCACAACATCATGGAGCTGGCCCAAGGCCCCAAAGAGCTCATCGTCAACGAAGGCGGCGACCACCGCATGAGCGACCCCGCCCACCAGGCCCGCTTCTTCACCCGCGCCACAGCCTGGCTGCAAAGGGCACTCCTGGGGGAATAAAATAGCCTTCTCTGGTTAAAGTATGGGGCAAAAACGTGCCTCCGGCGGCAAGGTGGCGCCACCTTGAAAGCGGGTTGGCGAATGCTATGCGGCTGAGGGTACCCGAGGCACCTTGCGTCCGCATTCGCGTGACGGCTGAGGGGTGGACACGGTTGTCGCAAGGGCATGGGCTGCCGGTGTTTCCGTGTCAATTCATGGGTTGCCATTCACCGGAATAACTCCGGCGGCAAGGTGAGCCACCTTGAAAGCGGGTTGGCGAATGCTATGCAGCTGAGGGTACCCGAGGCACCTTGCGTCCGCATTCGCGTGACGGCTGAGGGGTGGCCACGGTTGTCGCAAGGGCATGGGCTGCCAGTGTTTCCGTGTGAATTCATGGGTTGCCATTCACCGGAATAACTTCGGTGGTAAGGTGTACCGACGTCTCTCGTTCCCAGGCTCCGCCTGGGAATGCTTCACGGAGGCTCTGCCTCCAAGCTTGAAACCCCGCAGCCTGTGAATTTAACCCCTGCGCTACGGGGTTTCATACCGGCAAGGCTCCGCCTTGCACCCGACACTGCAAGCTACAGTCACCTTTGACCCAAACGGTCACAGCAAGAAGAAAAGAGAAAAAAATGAAAAAATCGATTCAACAGGCGATGCGGCCCAACGCAAAGGGGCATCCCATGCTCTCCGAAGTGGATGCGGAAAGGATTTCCATTAAGGAGGGGAAACAATTAGGGGAGATTTACAAGGCCACCCTGGCCCTGGAGACCTGGCCGGAGCGGTACGTGAGAAACGCCGGGAGTTTTTCATGCGCTGAGCAGAGAGCGCTTCTGGGGAAAAAGGTGTGCGTGGCGGGATGCGGAGGACTGGGAGGATACATTGCCCAGCTTCTTGCCCGGATGGGGGTGGGCCATCTTCTCCTGTTTGACCCCGATACGTATGAGGCGAGCAATCTTAACCGACAGGTGTTCGCCTCAAGCAAAACCCTCGGCAGGGCCAAAGCCGAAACAACGATGCAGGCGATCCAAGTCATCAACACCTCCACCTCGGTCATGGCCTACAAACTGGACGTCACCGGAAAAGAAGCCCAAACCCATCTGGCGGGAGTGGACCTCATCGCCGACGGCCTGGACACCCTCCAGGATCGGGCCAGGCTTTCCAACCTGTCTCGCGAGCTGGGGGTTCCCATGGTACACGCCGCGCTCTCGGGTTTTGAAGCCCGGGTGATGGTGCTCTGGCCCGACGGCCCCTCCTTCGGGGAACTGTTCGGAGCCGAGGCCGAAACCACCGCCGAAGAGACCCTGGGTACACCGGCGGTCACCCCGGCCGTAGCTGCAGGGCTTCAGTGCACCCAGATTGTGCGCGTCCTGACCGGCAGACTCCGGTTCGGAAACTCGGTGATGGTTCATATGGACCTTGCCGAGATGAGCACGGAATCCTACTTTTTCTAAAAGCACCCCCCGGCGGCAAGGGAGCCACCTTAACCCCCTGTTGCCGCAAAGCTTTCACCCTCACGTATCGCACCGTAGCCCGTCGAGGTTGTTGAGTCATGATGAGCGTTCTAACCCGGATATTTCATGAGAAAACAATCATGGCTAAGAAATAATTCGTAATTACAGTTCTTTGCTGTAATATTTTCAGTCGTTCCAAAAATGCAAAATGTAATCCACGGTATTCTGTTTGATTTTCTCACCCTTCGGGCGAGCCGGGTTAAGGCGAAGGCGGATTCCTCGCGTCTAAGCACACCAGCATTTTCATGAAATTCGTGTATTTATTTTTTTACCTACGCCATAGTAGATTGTTTTTACACTATATAATAGCCAACCTCAATAGGTTACACCAATCCCAAGTATCACCATCAACCTGTTTTTCATAGGAATTTAAATTTACTTAATATAAGTATAACTGTTTTTACAGTTATTAGTTTATTTCTTGCATGAATACGTATTCCCCTGAATAAAAAGAGGAGATGTTGATTTGAGTGGAGTGGTAAAAAATATATCAAGTTGTTTGCCCCGTAGTGAACGTGTGCCGAGAGAGAAATCCCGAGCTGTTGCTTGTTTTTTGCTCTTGCTATTTTTTTTTGCAGCCGTAAATGTTCCCGCTGTGATGGGGGACGATGATGATGACCTTGTCATGAGTGATCTGCTTGTTATTGAGGGGATGCCCCTCAAAATCAAAGCGGGGGCACAGGGCCTCATGGGGGTTTGGGTGTCGATGGTTCCCCCTGAGGACTGGAAAGAGGGTAATAACTCTGACAGTCCCTCCGATGCGTCTACGGGTCAATATTGGGTAGAACAATATTACGGTGGGTACTATTGGGGGTCTGCGCTCCACTTTAAAGACCATGCCGCGCATAACATATTTTCAGGTCCTTATCTTGCCTATACTGCGGGGGAGGATGGCCTGGATCCGTCTCATATTTATAAGAACCTTTTAGAATCTCACGCAATAAAGCTATTCCCTGAAAAGGCTTCTGCTGATAATTTTGAGTTTGATGCATGTTCGCCTGAAGAACAGCAGCAAGTGATTGATGCTGTGATATGCCTCTATCCTGGATTGAAAGACGAAACGTCAAATTATAAAAGCACTGTTTTCACGCCAGTCAGTCACGAAAAAGTGGATGACTGGACCATAAAGACCGTTTTTGATGCGGGTGGCAGTGGATTACAGATTACCCGGACGATACATTACGTCAATGGAGCGCGGTACATCAGCAAAAATTGGCGTATTGAAAATACGAAAGATAAAACGTTCACCGAGATGCGATTCATGCATGGTGGGGATACCTATTTTGCGGGTGCTGACGAGGCACGAAGTTACTGGAATCAGGATCTGGGCATGGTCTATTTGAAGAATGATGGCATCAGCGGGCTCATGGGCTTTTACGGGGCACCCGGGTACAAACCGGATGGATATGCCGCCGGGGACTATGACCGAGGTGATACGCTTTCGTTATACGGGCAACTCCCTAATGAAACCACATCGGCGTATGATGATGCGGGATATTATCTTCAGTGGAATCGAAATGAGATGGGTCCCGGTGAAGTCTGGGAAATAAAGAGTTACGAAAAATGGACAGAGGCCGCCGATGTTCAGGTGATAGCCCCCGGAGATATTTCGAGCAACCCCGGTAAAGAGGTGGAGTGTTCTTTTTACGTTCAGAATTTTCTGGAGGCCGGTACTTTTACCCTGAAAGCGATCTCCGCCAAAGGATGGGAGACGGTGTGTCCAGAAAGCATTGAAATTGACGGAAACTCATCAGCGAGGGTAACTGTGGCGGTCGCATTGCCTGCCGACGAGACCGCCCAGACCGATACATTAACCTTGACCGCCACGTCCACAGCAGTGCCAACGGTAAGCAATTCGGATAATGTTCAGATAACCATGGCACCCGTGGTGCACCCGGTTCTGACAGGAATTGATGCGACTGAAGGCGATAACGGACAGAAACGCCAGCTGATCCTTTCTGGAGAAAATTTCAGTCCCTCTGCCAAAGGCAATACCGTACGATTTGTAAGCACCAACCGTGTATTTGATACCTGGAACCTGGCTGGGGCCAGTGAGACTCAGATGGTGGTTGAGGTTCCCAAGGGCGCTCCGATCGATGTCTACCATTTACGTGTGATTAATGTAAATGGAACCTCCGTGTTGAGTGACGACACCTATGAGGTAAGCCAATCGGCCCTCCCCCTTCCAGAAGTAACGGATGTATCCCCTGTTACCGGGCAGCAGGGTAAAAGCACCACCATTACCATTACAGGCACGGGATTTAACCCAGATCTCATCGGGGCTGAGTTGTTTTTACCGGGAAAAACGGTTGAGCTGGCAGGGGTGACCTTTGTCAGCAGCACCGAGGTAACGGCAGAGATCCCAGCAGGTTGCGCGAAAGGTGTTTATAGCATTCGTGTGAAAAACGGTGATGACCTTTTTAATGATGTCAGTGCCGTACGTTTCGAGGTATTACCGGTAAAAGACCTAACGGGAATAATTGAAAATTTTAGTTCCACAGGCATTGTCCAGTTGCCTTCCGACACAAGGATTCCGACGAATGTGACCCTGACAACCGATGATTCGACGGATTACGCTGTCCATGACTGTGTACTTGATATAGAGGCCTTGTTCGAAAAAGGATTGAGCATGGAAGAAAACCAGGGCACCTGGAATGATTATGCGGGGGCAATCAATCCGCCCAGGCAGGTTCCTACTCCGGATGATATCTCAGAAGCACTGGGCGATGAGGCGGTTGTGTTTACCCTTGGGGGAAAAAATCTCCTTCGTTTCAAGGATGGTAAAACCGTTCTTGTAAAAATTAAAGTCCGGATGCCCAATGGAACCTCAGAGCCGTCCATTTACTATCTCCCCCCCACCGGTGAGGCAGAACTTGCGGGTATCGACGGAGAAAAAGACGGCCAGAGTTACGAAAAAGGCGGGACGGTTCTGGATACCCGACAGGATGTCCCTGAAGCGGGGTATACGACCTACACCATCGGTGTACTCCTCGATCATATGTCCACGTATGCCGCGGGTGTAGAGTCTGAGTCCAATAACAGCGATGGGTCCTGTTTTATTGGTGCATCCAGTGCATCAGGGGGTGCGGGAAAACTCTGGGCTACCCTGGCCGCTCTCTTCTGTTTTTTCATGGCGGTGCGGATTACGGGGAAAAATTATACCCGCTGCGACCGATGCTGATGCTCTCAATCTGACCTGTCTTTTTTTTGACATCACAAACATGATCGATCTTTAAAAAATGGCGCACCTTGCCTTTTTCATGTGCCCTGGCTGCACATGGAAAAATGCGGATAATGACTCGACCCGATGAAAAAGACAGGTGGGGACGCAAGCGCAATGAAAAAAGGGCCTCAACTCGAAAGAGATGTGGCCCTTTTTTGTGGGTAAAATTTGAGCTCGGCCAACGCATAAACCCTCGGTGAAACCGGCGGCAGGCATTAAACCACGTTAAAACGTGCAGAAAAGTCCGGTGGTAAAATCAAAGAGAATCACCTCATCTGTGGCCCCGAACCCTCGGTTAAAACCAGCTCCACAGGTCACCCCGAACTGAGAGGTGATGGGAAAATCGACCCCGACACCAAACCGAGCCACACCCCCCGAACGCGTGTCGTCAGATCCTGACGGCATCTCTTCCGCCTCAATCTCCAAGACCCCGACACCCATCGAAATATAACCGGAGCTCGCATCGCCCATATCGGACATATAGCGCCCCCCCAGGGTCAACAGCCTGACCGAGGCATCTCCGCGGGTCAGATCGTTATCCACCCCAAACGAGTCGCTCATCGCGCCATGAAGTTCAATCGCAACCGAAGGGGTCAATCGATAACCCAGGTCCAGGTAACCACCGGCCCCGGCCTCCTGGTTCATGGAATCGTAAAACAGGCTGGGGCCTGCGGCGATACGGATATTATTTCCCTCACTGGCCAGGGCGGTCTGCCCCAGCATCATGAGAATGGCGGTTACTGCAAAAATAACGCGTTTCATTACATTGTCCTTAACTATGAAAAGCCCTTCTATGGGCCTTTTTATGGTTTTTTTCCCTGCCAATCGGCAACACATCCAAGCATGGTTCGCCTGACAATCGGCTTGATAAAATCAAACGGAGGCAGTCATACACCAGGGCACAATCATCTGCAATAACAATACGCTGTACTGCATACCAAAACACCGTACCGGACCTTGCACAGATCCCCTTTGTCCTCACATCCAACACATCCCGAACAGAATGATCCCGCTTTGAGGTGTATAGATAACCCCACGCCCTTAAGGCATGGGAGACAAGGGTCACATATTTTTGAGGGGGAATTATATAAGGGACAGGATACTATTGAGCACAGCCAAAAAAGGCCTCCGGCGGCAAGGACAGCGAAGCCACTTAGCCCGGATGTTTCATGAGAAAACGACCAGCCCAAGCCAATAAGATGTTATTACGGCTCAGGCACTTGCGACGTACGATCATTCTTCACCTCCGGCTTCGCCGCGACACGTGCACGCCCTACCCTTCACGCGAATGCGGACGCCTTTCAGCCTGAAATGCCGACGGCCATCTCGCATCCGCAAACCCGCTTTCAAGGTGGCGCCACCTTGCCACCGGAGGCAAATTTTCGTCCTTATTGGCGCTCAATCCGCATCCCGCAGGCCCCGCAGAGAAAATGCACGGTGAAGCGCCCCTTCTCGTTTTCGAGAATCAGAGGCTCGGCCTGGTTCGTTTTACCAGGACAAAGCCCGAGGGTTTCGCGGATGCAATGGCGGGTCTCCATGACGGTGATGTCCCCTTCCGGCTCTTTGGTTTCAAAGGCGGGATCGATGGTGGTCACGCCGCGCCGTGTGTAAAAACGCTCAGCCAGGGCATTGGCCACATTGGCCTTATAGCTGACGCGGGTTTCATAAAAAGGAATCACGGGCCGTTCAACGGGTGTGGTCTCTCGTTCAGGCAACGCTTCCGCTACCTCCAGAAGCAGCTCCACCACCTCACGCCGCAGCCGGTTGATCTCTGAGACGGGAACAAAGAGGGGCGACATCTTGAGAGTCAGGTTATTCAGATAAAAGGGGGTTCCCCCTAACTTGGCGAGCTGGGTTTCCAGGGTTTTTCGAGCCTTCTCTTTGTCCCGGGCGGGCATGGGGTCCACGCCGAACCAATGGGTAATGGAGCGGCCGGTTTCATCGGTGGCCGCAATCCAGAGGCCGTCGTGAACCTCTTTAATGTTGAGATCCAGGGCAAGGCGCCTCTCGGAGCTCTCCTTTTCCAGCTGCTTGGCAAAGGCATGATCGTGATTTCGATAGAGCACCGCGCCCTTGAACAGCCCGGTTTTAAATACCGGCACATTGGGTCGGATCAGCCCGCCCTCCACACGATTCGCCTTGACCCCTTTCAAAGTCTTCTGTTCATCCAGAAAGCAAAAGCCGTCGCCATTTACAATGGGTGTGCGGCCCTTTTCCACTTTAAGGGTGAAGTGATCCTTTTCCAGGTGAACCACCGTGCCCATGCGCTCGCCCATGGCCTTGGGGGTATCGATTGAGGCGACGCGCCCCCGTTTCCCCGATAAATAATAGTCCGTACCACCCCGAAAAAAGCTCTTCTCCAGATGAGGGGTAAAGTGATGCGTGACCGCACCAAAGGAGGCGCGGGTGGCCCCGGCGCGACGGTCCAGTTCCCGGTCCAGGGCCTGACGATAAAACGCCGTGACGTTTTTCACGTAGTCCATGGACTTGAGTCGGCCTTCAATCTTAAACGAGGAGATCCCGGCATCCATCATGGCCCCCAGATGAGCGGAGCGGTTCATGTCTTTCAGGGAGAGAAGATGCCGGTCTTGAGACAGCACCTTTCCACTCTCCTCCTTCAGGTTCCAGGCAAGTCGGCAGGGCTGACCGCAGGTACCCCGGTTGGCGCTTCGTCCCCCCAGGGCCGCGCTCATCCAGCACCTCCCGCTGTAGCTCACGCAGAGCGCCCCGTGGACAAAGGCCTCCAACGGAATGGGGGTGGCATCGGAGATGGCACGAATCTGATCGAGGGAGAGCTCCCGGGCAAGAATCACCCGTTCAAACCCGGAGCCTGCCAGAAACTGCGCCCTTTCCGGGGTGCAATTGTCGGTCTGGGTGGAGGCATGGAGGGGAATCGGCGGCAAATCCATCTCCAAAAAAGCCATGTCCTGAATGATCAGGGCATCCACTCCGGCATTCCAGAGGGCCACGACCTGATCCCGGGCCTCCTCCAGCTCCGAATCGAACAACAGGGTGTTCATGGTGACGTGCACGCTTGCCCCATAAAGCCTGGCGTGGCGGCACAGGGCCTCTATATCTGCCAGTGAATTGCCGGCCGCTGCTCTGGCCCCGAACCGAGAGGCCCCAATATAAACGGCGTCAGCGCCGTGATTGATGGCCTCCATGCCACAGGCCAGGTTCTTTGCGGGGCTCAACAATTCCATTCGACTCGTTTTTATGCTCACTGATTCGTCTCTCATCATTACATGGGGGGTGATCCGCAGTGCGTCCGGACAATAACGACCCTGGCACAACGGTTTTTCAGGGTGTAAACCGGGTAACTTACAACGGGAAGTATCAAATAGTAAAGAGCTCCGGTTCATCCACGTGATTCTGCCTGTCGACAGTCACGCCTGTAACCCACGGATGACACATCCATTGCATTTTTCTCCTTACCATCCCTTCATCCCCCTACGTTATCAGATGCCTCCCCTCCTTTCCACTGCCGTAAATCCACGGAGCGCTTCGCGACCAAATTCTTGGGTCGCCAAACTTTATTTGTGCATTCCATATTTTTCCTTGACCCCATAAATACTCATCGCTATAGTGTCTTTAACAGATGGCCAACTCACCCTGGTTCATCTGCTGGTATCGCCGGTATCCGTGAGTCGTCACCCAAACGGGGCCGGGGAAACCATGTTTTACAATAATCCAGCGAAGATCCCCTAACTCTTCGATAGATTATAGCCATTGCCTGGCACATACCTCCTTTCTCACCCAACAAAAAAGGCCCGCTATTTCAGCGGGCCTTTTTTTATTCTTTTATCGCCATCCTGTCAGAAGGGCATCCCCAAACCTTCCACAGGTTCTCACCCCGAAGAACAAGGGATAAAACCAAATCCAGGCGTTAAAACCGCACCCCGTAAAACCGCGAGTAGACCACGGGCACGAAGACCAGGGTCAACACCGTGGAGAAAAGCAGCCCGAAGAGGATCGAGATGGCCATGGGCTCCCACATCAGCCCCCCACCGAGCCAGAGGGGCAAAAGCCCAAAGGAGGTGGTGGCCGTTGTGAGCAGGATGGGCCGGAACCTCTGGCAGGCCGCATCCACGATGGCTTGAGCCGGTTCTTTGTTCAATTCTTCCTCTTCGATTCGTATGCGATCGAGGAGCACAATGGCATTGTTAATGACGATCCCCGCAAGGGAGATCACCCCAAGAAAGGCCATAAACCCGAAGTAAGACCCGGTGATAAGCATCCCGATGATCACCCCGATAAGACCCAATGGAATGGTCAACAAAATAATCAGGGGCTTCTTCAGGGAATTGAACTGCCAGATGAGGAGCAGAAGAATAATCACCCCGGACCAGGGCAATTTTTCCACCACCGCCCCCATGGCCTTGGAGCTGCCTTCCGCGTCACCACCCAGCTCATAGCTGTAGCCGGAGGGCCATTGAAGACTGGCCTTATCCAGCCAGGGAACAATGGCCTTAAACACCTGGTTGGCGGTTGTACTGGCCTGAACATCACTGGTGATACTCAAGGTGAGATCCAGGTCACGACGTATCACCTTGCCCGCCTGCCACCCGATGACAATGGTCGCCACCTGGGTCAGGGGAATACTGAGCCCGGTACTGTGCGAGGTGATGGAGAGCCCTTCCAGCTCCTCAACCGTGAGTGCCCCGGATCGAACCTCCCGCATGACAATGGGAATCACATCCACCCCTTCGCGATAAGAGCCGGTACGGGAACCCGAGAGTTCTGCTTCCAGGGCCACGGCAATGTCCTGGTTGGTGAGCCCTGCCAGCTGCGCCTTGATGGGATCGATTTCCACCACGATTTTTTTGGAGAGCATGCCCCAGTCGTCGGAGATGTTGGTGGCCCCGGGGATGGTGGCCAGCTGTGTCTTAACCTCTTCGGCAATCCGGGACAAGGCCT
>NZ_JAQYWB010000089.1 GCF_030145185.1 Desulfoluna sp.
CGGTATTCTGTCTGATTTTCTCACCCTTCGGGCGAGCCGGGTGCACTCATCTGCCGCGTTATCAGAGCTTTGAGGTAAACCACTACATCTTCAGCTCTGATGCCTTGCATATGAGCGCACCCAACTCGTGAAATATCCGGGTTATGCGTCGTGCTCACTGTTGGAGGAAGCGCGGATTTCCTTAACAATTTCGCGGAATTTATCGGACCGAGTGGTGAGGATCTCATCCTGGAGTATCCGGGCCGCCTTAATGAAAGGCGTACGGTCAGGACGGGTGAGTTTCATCCCATGGGCCGCAAGATAGGTGCGGCACGCCTCAATCTCCTTAAGCATGTTGGCACGGTGAATCCTGCCGGCCTCACGCCCTGCCTTGATGACGGCATCACGCTGCTCGCTGGAGAGTTTTCCGATGAATCGTTTGCTGCAGAACAGAGGTGAAAATGAGGTAAAATGGTCCAGAACCGTGAGGTTTTTGGCCAGATCAAAAAACTTCTGAGACTTGATGACGAAGGTCCCGTTATCGCCCCCTTCCACGGTCCCAGTCTGAAGGGCCGTAGACATTTCAGACCATGCAAGGGGCACAGGCTCGGCCCCGAAGGCCTGGAAGGTTTTGATCATAATCTTGTTCTTGGGAACCCTGATTTTAAGACCCTTCAAGTCGTCCATGCTGTTGATCGGGCGCTTGGTGTTGTACATGTCTCGAGGTTCAACCGCGTTGTAGGAGAGAAGGAACACACCGGTTTTCTTGTAAAGATCATCTCTGAACCGGTCGCCAATGGGACCTTCAAGGACCTGAGAGGCGTGTTCGAGGCCATTAAAGATATAGGGCAGAACAAAAACATCCATCAGGGGATAATGGGGGGAGACGTTGTTCATGGTGATAATAAAGCCGTCCACGATGCCGATCTGAAGGGATTTAAAGGCGTCCTCTTCCCCACCGACCTGACCGCAGCAGCGACGCTTTACGACCACTTCGCCGTGGGTGTATTCATCCACCAGATCTGAAAATATGGTGACCATTTCGCCATAAGCGCTGTCATCGGATGTCTGCCAGCCCAGGTTCATGATTACTTTTGCTGAGACCGGAGCACTGAATACTGCCATCAAAAACAGCATCGTCACACATAAAGACATTCTCTTCATCGTATTTCCTCCTTAGGTAGTCTGCCAAAATCAATTTTACATCATTCTTTGTCGTTACGATGGCTCAACGCGTCTGGACCCTGCATCCTTTTTCCAGAAACATCGGGCGCCGATGACTGTTTAACTTAGGCATAAACCATGCCACAAAATAGATAAGGTATTTCATTCTTGATGGGAGGCCAGGGACCAACACACCATATCGTGTGCATTCAATTCAGGCAGGCCCCATGATATGGGCGCAAGCGAGACCTGGGAAAAATCATTTTTAAGGAATTGTTCAGGCAGGACCCGACCGATATCCCGAGGCCGGAAAGGCGAATGTCCCGTTTCTTGGATCCAGGAAACGGGACATCCATACCGTTGCGTCTCGATTTCTGGACACCGCCATGGGGTTGAAACGCTCTTAGCCCGGATATTTCACGAGTCGTTTTCTCATGAAATATTCGGGTTAGAGCCTGCTCTCGGCAGACTCAGATCAGGCCATGGCGCTTAAGTTTAGCGTAGATCGTGGATCTTTTGGTTTTCAAGATCCCCTCCAGGCCATCGGGGCCGGCCACCTTGCCACCCGCGAGATTTAAAGCATACGCCAGATAACGTGACTCCAGCTCTTTTAAGGTCGGCAGGCCCTCAAAAAATTCTGTGCACGCGGTCGCTGCGGGCTTCGGGTGAGACAAATCCGCCGACTCATGATCCACAGGAAACAGATCAAGCTGACTCCCGGAAGAGAGAATCACCGCCCGTTCCATAATCCCTTTAAGCTCACGGATATTACCCTGCCAGGGCCGATACTGGAGATCGGCAATCTGATCCGCCGTGAGGCGCAATAGCGTTTTACTGTAGCGCCTGGCAAAATGATTTAAAAACATCTGGGCCAGATAGACGATATCCTCGGTTCGCTCCCTTAAAGGCGGAATAGTGAAAGGAAGGACAAAAAGACGATAGAAAAGGTCTTCGCGAAACTTTCCGTCGATGACATCCTGTTTCAGATCCCGATTGGTCGCGGCGACCAGCCTGAAGCTGGAGAGGAACTCCTTGGTGCCCCCCACCCGGGTGAACTTGTGGTTTTGCAGCACGCGCAGGAGCTTGACCTGAAGAGAGAGCGAAATCTCTCCCACCTCGTCAATAAATAAGGTCCCCTGATGGGCCAATTCAAAAAAGCCGATCTTCTGGGAGGTCGCACCGGTGAAAGCCCCTTTTTCATGACCGAAGAGCTCACTCTCGATCAGGGACTCCGCCATACTTGCCGGATGAATGGGAATAAAAGGGCCCTGACGCCCGCTCTCCGAATGGATATGCCGTGCAAAAAGCTCTTTGCCGACCCCCGTCTCTCCCAAAATCAAAATGGTGGCATCGGTGCGGGCGGCCTGGCTCGCTTTTTTAAGGAGAGGCGCCATGGAGACGCCATAAAAGGGCTCATGCGATGAGTCTCCATGCATGGGGTAGTACTGAGGCTGCTGACGTGACGCCTCCAGGAGCACCGTCGAACGAACTTCTGATGAAATCAACAGGGAGATGTTTTCATCCATCTCCCCCATCACGCGCCCAAGGCTCGCTGCCGTCTCGCAACTCTCGGCGTAGAGAACCCAGGTGGAGTCTGCCTGGGCATTAATGGGAATCGCCACCGCAGAGAACGATTCCAGATTCACCCTGGCGATCTCCTGCCGCTGGATGGCCTGGGTTGCCAGGGGCAGCAGAGAGGTGCAGACCCCGTGGTCCAGCTCCTCAGGGGAGATATTGCATCCGGCGACGCTGCTGACCGCCTTGCCTTCGATGCTCTGAATCAGGATGACCCGCTCAGCCTGAAACTCCTCTTGGATAATGGTGACAAGCTGGCGAAAAAAGAGAGAGGAGTCTTTATGGGAGACAAGTGCCTTGAAGCGCCGGGTGCATCGCCGCGTCAAGCCACCGGAAGGTCGCGGTAAAACGGCGTTGCCTTCAGGGGCCCAGGCAATCTCGTCAAAAAAAAGCGGGGGTCGGACAGCATCGGGGCCGCCAGGTGCCAACCCGTCAAGACGCCCCAAGACATCCTGTGTCTGAGGGAGGCGTATCAACGCCCCGGCCTCCTGAAACACCTCCATACTCTCCACGAGGAGCTGGCGAACAGACGAAAGGGAATCTCCGGCATCGTAGGCCAGAAGGGCCTTTTGCCTCAGGGCCGCCCCCCGCATCATCTTATCGCCACCGTTCAGGTTTTTACGGGTCTCTGCCTCCACGTCAAAGGTGGCAATGGGAGGAAATCCCCGCCTGAAAAAATCGACACCCAGCTCATAACTCCGCGAGCGGCCAAACAAGGTCTGTTCAAATTCACACTTTGCAAAGAATTCAAAATAGGCCCGCAAGGCGTCGTAGGATTTATCCAGCTCACCGTAACGGGCATGGGTACAAGCGGTGACATGAAGATAAAAAACGTAAGCCATCTCATGAAGCTTCGGATTCAAAAGACTCCTGGCTCGATTCAGGTACCTCTCCACCTGCGCCCGGTCACATCCGGCATCACCTAATACCATGGTGAGCTGAAGGCACCACCAGCCCTCAGTCAACTCATTGCCCTTAAAATGAGCCGTTCCGCAAACCGACTTGGCAATCCCGATGGCGAGGTGAAATTTGCCCATAAAATGGGCGGCAGAGGAGGGGTAAATTCCAGACAGATCTTTGTAATACCGCACATTCCATACATACGAAGCGGGGTCCACCTCGTTGTAGTAGTGCAGTGTTTTTTTCATGTCCCCCTGATTGAAGTGCAGAGAAGAGAGAAACATGGCGGCAATGCACAAAATATCATTGTCACCGAGCTCATCAATGGTCTCCTGACTCTCCATAAGAGAGGGCAATGCCTGCAGAGAGGATCGCCCGGTGAAATGATCCAACAACACTTCACTTAGCTTCAAGATGATGCGCTTACGCATATCCCCAATACGGATGGCGATTTCGTTTGCATAAAAGAAGAGACGGATAGAGAGCGCCAGATTCCTGGCAAGATAAAGACTGAGGCCCAGAATGGCGATCACAAGCTCTAAAAAGCAAGAGAGCTCCTCACGGGTTTTTTCCCGGGTCCGCTCTTCATCACAGAAGGTCAGCATCTGCTCCAGGGTTTCGGTTAAAAGAGCCTGAAGCCCCGCAGTGACCGAGACCTCGAGTTGTGTGGATATATCTGCCACCAATCGCTCAAACACGACAATCTCATCAGGTCCCCGAAGCTGGTCTATCTCTGAAATGAGCCCACCGCGATAGGCACGCCCCTCCAAGGTCGGCAGGTTCGCCCGGAGCGTAACGCTGTCGAGGCCTTCAGCCGCCAGCCGCCAGAGTTTCCCGCCCTGGGAGCAGGCCAGGCCCGTGGTGCGGAGTCCCTGAAGAGCCAAAGAGGTCTCCCGTATGGTACTGCCGGTCCACTCTGCAAGGTTGGCCTCATGGATTTCAGACCGAACAAACGCAAGGACATTCAGAGCAACCACCTGATCTTCCGTCAACTCTTTTAAACGATCCACAACCCCCCTCTTATTTCCTGATCACCCAGTCATAAATACCAAGAAAATGTAAAAATGTATTTCACTTCGAGGTCGGCAGTCAATAGAGGTTGTTCCTTTTCAGGAGACTCTCACATCATTTGACCCCAGGGCTTGTGTCCAGCAACCGGTGTTATGTTAACGACGCATCCCGCACAAGGCCGCCCAGATCGTTTCACTCACCCGAAGCACCCTTTGCACGCGGCCATCCCCAATCATTTAATTATAATAGCTTTTAGCCACGGGGTGTTGTATTATCATTACCAGTACGCTGTTCACTTAAATTTCACACAGAAACATATCCAGACATCGTTTTTATATGTCTCTTTCTACCTGAGCAGAGAAATTCGCCTCTCGCGCCCTGTTCTTGCCTGCATCTGAGAAACGTATCAATTATATACACGTCGGGTCTATACATGTCGGGCTCCCTGGCCCCCACTGCTCAGACACTTTTTTTTAAGGAGGGAGGACACCATGACAGCCACCCATCCCCTGCCCCAAACCCCACGCAGCAACGCACCCCTTATTGATGACGGCCTCATCGCACTGTATGACGATGCCATCAGCCATCTTGCACGTGCCCGGGACAGCAGACCGGAAGACCAAAAGCAATGCATCTCCACCGTCGTAAAAATCCTGAATCACCTGAAAGAATCCGATGAAAAAAAACAGGCCGCCGATGAAGACGAGGCCGATTTCAGGACCCTGTATGATTATATGATTGATCGGCTCTCCATCAGCCACTCCGGCCTGGGCATCGACCCCATTAACGAGGTAAGCTGGCTGATTCGTACCCTGAGGGAGCTGTCCACAACCCCCAAGAGGCCATCCACCGTCAGCGGGTAGCCCCAGACAAAAGGCACTGAAAATACGCACAAACGTCCCTCCCCGACGACCACGCCGCGAGGAGGGAGGGACCTCCCGCGTAACGAGCCCCCCCTCGTTAAAAACACCCCCGCCCTTGTCCATACCCCCACCCCACGCCAAATCATCCATCCTTTTTCAACCATTCATCGCATTTTTTTTTAAAGAAAATTCAAAACGCTCCGATAATAGGTTTACATCGACGGATTATTCACCCACGCCACAGAAAAAGGATTTTCGCAAGGCAGGGTGCAAAGCCCCTCGATCAAGACAATTTGAGTTCACGGCACGGATGCCGACCATTGAAAGTTAATTTCACGGAGGAAATAACATGGCACTTTCAATCAACACCAACGTCACGTCTCTCAACGCTCAGCGCAACTTGGGCAACACCGCTTCAGGCCTTAACAAATCTCTCCAGAGACTCTCTTCCGGCCTGAGAATCAACTCTGCCAAAGACGACGCCGCAGGTCTTGCGATCAGCGACCGTATGACCTCTCAGATTCGAGGCCTGAATCAGGCCGTTCGAAACTCCAACGACGGTATCTCCCTTGCCCAGACCGCAGAAGGCGCACTCCAGGAGACCACCAACGGCCTGCAGAGAATCCGAGAACTATCCGTTCAGGCTGCCAACGACACCAACACCTCCGACGACCGCGCCTCTATCCAGCTTGAGATCGATCAGCTGGTCTCAGAGATCGACCGTATCGCCGAGGCCACTACCTTCAACAACAAAAATATCCTGGACGGCAGCTCCGGAACCTTTAAGTTTCAGGTCGGCGCCAACGCCAACGAAACCATCGGCGTGGACCTTGTCAACGTTAAGGCCAACGCCCTGGGCCAGCAGCCCGGCATCGTTCAGTCCACGGCATCCCGCGTCTCTCTGGCCAACGACGCCGCTGACGGCGGTAGCATCGGGATCCAGGAAGGTGCCATCGGCAGCACCGTCACCGCAGGCGACATCAGCGTACAGGTCGCAGGGGCCTCCTCAGTGGATATCGCCCAAGCCAAGTACGGCGGCGACATCACCGCAGCCGCCACGGCCGACCTCAAGGACACCAACGCCGCCAACTACGGTGGTGGTAGCGCCAAGGACATCGCCGAACGAATCAACTCTGTTCGTACCATGAACGAAGAAGATCCCGGCGAAGGCATGGAAGGAACCAGCCTTGAAGGTGTCTACGCCAAGGCGTCCACCAGCTTCAGCTCATCCGACATGGATGCAGCCGACTACGCCGGTGCCAGCGTGGCCGGTGACGGCCCCAGCAACGTGGGTGTCGGACGCATCGGCAACAGCGACCTGATGATCAACGGTGTGGGCGTAGGTCCCGCAGCTTTCAAAGAGAACGACTCCGACGGAAGCCTCACCAACGCCATCAACGCCAAGAGCCACTTAACCGGCGTCACCGCAGGCGTGGACGAAGACGGGGAGCTGACCCTCTCTGCCGACGACGGCCGTGACATTGTCTTGAACACCACCAACGCAGAAGTCACCAACCTGGTGTTCGGCGGGGGCGTCAAGTCCACCTCCTTCGATTCAAACTTCAATGACTTACGCATCACCGGCTCCGTCTCTCTGACTGCCGGGGATACCCTCTCCCTGTCTGGTCTCAATGCCACCGATGCCGGCTTTGCAACCCTGTCTGAAGACAATGTCCAGGCCAAAGGGTCCATCGCAAACGCCGACGTCTCCACCATGGAAGCGGCCAACAACACCATCGAGTCGGTGGACAGTGCCATTCGCCAGGTGGATGACATGCGAGCCAACTTGGGTGCGGTTCAGAACCGTTTTGAATCCACCATCCAGAACCTCTCCAACGTTTCCGAGAACTTAAGCGCGTCAAGGTCCCGTATCCTCGATACCGACTTCGCGTCAGAGACTGCCAACATGACCAAACTTCAGGTCATGCAGCAGGCCGGTACTGCCATGCTCGCCCAGGCAAACCAGCTGCCGCAGTCTGTTCTCAGCCTGATTGGTTAGAAGGTGCCTCGGCACCCGCTATAAGAGAAGGTTTGCCTTTATCCAGACATTCGGGATAAAAAGAGTGCATTTGTAAACGCATGTGTCGGAAAAGGCCCTGGCGATGTTCATCGCCAAGGCCTCTTCCCGGCACCTCAATCATACATGCATCGGAAACGTTACAAGGCATCAGCGGCCACGGACACCGGTCGCGCAACACGTGCCAGGGGAGCAGGAACATGGGAGTTTCGGTGGGCGGCATTGTTTCGGGCATCGATCTCGACGGTATTGTCGATCAGATTACCGAAGTGGAGAAGAGACCCATCAAAGGGTTGGAAGGGAAGAAAGAGGACTACAAAGTGCTCATCTCTGCCTACGCCAATCTGTCGAAGGAGCTCTCCAGCCTCAGCAACGCGGCTCGCTCCCTGCGATACCCCAGCTCCTTTACCGCACGAACGGCCACCTCCCCAGATCCTGAACATTACACCGTCTCGGCCGGCTCTTTTGCCAGGGCTGGAAGTTACGACCTGGAGATCCAACAACTGGCCACCGGCCAGAAAATGGCCGCCGGTCCCTTCCTGGAAGAAGCCCTTCCCGGGGGAGGCACCCTGACCCTTCAGGTGGGGGATAGAGACCCCATGGAGATCACGGCAGGCGCCAACTTCACGCTCAATGATCTGGCCAACGCCATCAACTCCGAAAAAGGGGATATCACCGCCGGTGTAATCTTTGACGGCACCCATCACTTCCTGACCCTTTCCGCCAACGAAACCGGAGCGGCAAACACCATCACCCTTGCCGTCACCGATGACGAGGATGGAGACACGGCAGACAACGCCGGGCTCTCCGCCTTCATTGCACCGGAAGGGGAGACCGCGTTTTCTATCACCCAGGAAGCCCGGGACGCCATCATCACTGTCGATGGCGTGGCGAACATTCATCGTCCGTCCAACACCATCACCGACGTCGTCAAAGATGTGACCCTGAACCTTTCGGGGACCGCCCCGGCCACCACCTTTTCCGTGTCCATGGACCAAGGGGCTATTTCCGAAAAGCTCAACACCTTTGTGGAAAAATACAACAATGTCCTCAGTTTCTTCTTCAACAGCCAGCAGTACAATGGAGAAGGGGAAAAGCAGGGGACTCTCTTCGGAGACCAGACCGCCAACCGCATCAATGGAGCCCTGGTCCGAACCACGGCAGGGACTGTTTCCGGAAACGAAAGCTTCCGTTATCTGTCTGACATCGGAGCAATTACACGGCGGGTGACGGACAAAGAAGATCCCGAATACGGCAAACCGTACCTGGAACTGAATCAGGAAAAACTCTCCCGGGCCATCGCCGAAAACCCTGACGATCTGAAACGATTTTTCACCAGCATCGACGAAGGGAATGAGGGCTTCGCCGTCCGAATGTGTACCCAGATTGAGGGGTTTAACACGCCCATAGGAGGGATCCTCTCCTCTGGAAGCAAGGGATTCAAGACGAAAATCGACGGCATCGATAAACAGATCTCCCGAATCGATGACAAGGCGGAACGATCGGAGGATAGACTTAGAAAAAAGTTTAACTCCCTCGAAAGCTTGCTGGCACAATACAAAGTGACAAGCGATCACTTAGCCTCCCAGTTGAGCTCTCTACCCGGGGTATCCAAGCAGTAGATCCGAGACCGGGGCCAACCTGCCCCGTGCCCGACACAGTTGAAGGAGTTTACACCCTATGACACCCATGACTTACAATGCATATGCCGCAACGGCCATTCGTGAGGACCTTCCCCAGGATCGCATCCTCATCATGCTTTACGAAGGCGCCATCAAGTTCATTCACCTCGCCGTGCGGGGCATCGATGAAAAACGCCCGGCACTTAAGGGGGAATATATATCCAAAGTCCTGGCCATTCTCACCGAATTGACCGCAGCCCTGGACATGGAACGCGGAGGAGAGATCGCTGAAAACCTCTCATCCCTTTATGACTACATGGCCAGACGGCTCACCGAGGCCAATATAAAAAACGACACGGAGTCCCTCCGTGAGGTGGAGCGCCTGATGCTGAGCCTGAAAGAGGGCTTTTCTGAAGCATCCCGTATTCGACGCCAGTCGACCGCACGTCGTCCGGAAAAGACGAGGGAGCGCTGTGGTGTCTGTGTCGCCATCTGATCCCGTCGCAGACGTTATAAACAGCATGGCTGCCCTGATGGATCGGGTTGAATCCATACTGGCGTCTGACGATCCCGACACCCTTTTTGCCCTGGCCCGGCAACAGACCGCGCTGCTGGACCAACTCAAAAAGCTTACGGTGCCTCCAGAGAGTGCGGCATCCCTTACCCGCACCCTGGAAAGAAGTCGGCATCTTGCCTTGCGCATCGAAGGAGAGATGGACGCCATTCGATCTCTCCTGACCACATCGGCAAACAAAAAACGCCTGCGTGGGGCCTACGCGCCCACGTAATAGACGACGATTGCCTGTGCTGCCTGACCTTGGGGTGCCGTTTTGACAAACGAACAAAACCCGGCCTGTCCGGGGAGAGTGCGACACCGAATTAACCGGGCGCACCCCCTTTTCAGGCCCTATACAAAAGTGAGCTCACTATGATGCAATCCATATCGCACGTCCAACCTCCGCTGTCGACACGCAAAGATGATATCGCCGCGGCGGAACCTGTCCAGGCCACCACCGATTCCGAAGTTTCATCTGAAAAAAAATCCCGCTCTGAAGACAAACGAGACAATGCCCGGTTCGAACAGGACCAACGCCTTCGGGAAGAACGCCTCTCCCAGGAAACCCTCGATGAGATCTCCCGAGACCTTGAAACGCTTCATGCCGTTGGCCTGAACTTCACACGACACGATGAAACCGGTCGAACCATGGTTCGGATTACAAACCGTGACACCGACGAAGTCATTCGTGAAATTCCGGCCAAACAGGTCTTGGATCTTGCCGCAAAAATTGAGGAAATGGTCGGCATTATCTTTGACGAAAAAGTGTAGCCCCTCCCCTCCCCCCCCCGCATTGCGTCTTTTTTGACCACCGATCCAACCGGTATACCTGAGCTGTGCCTTTTTTCAGAGCCCCCCCCTTTTTCCGGTAATTCATTGAATTGCGTTCCTTATGTCCTCACTTTTTTCAAAAAATTAACACAGATTACTCTTCCAAAAAAATAACATAGTTTACTGACATCACAGGCCATTACCTTCGAATATTCAGCCGTACGCTCTTTGTGAACATAGTTAAAACAATTTGCTTTCCGTTTTTAATTTTGCTAATTTTATTGATTATTACTTTATATCTATCAAAGATAACATACTTTATTAAACCGTAGATGCAATCGAGAGCTGTTATCTTAATCGATTAAGGTTCGAAAAACGGAAGGGAGACATGCGCAGGGGGTTCCATCGGCGCCTTTTCCCAGCCAGGAAAACGCCCGAAGATCAGCGGATCGTTCATCCCCTGTCACGACCCCTTTGTCGCACTGGAAAGGGTGCGGGTGATCTTACCTGGGTTTTTATCCACCACACTACTTTCAGGAGGCGTGAATGAGAAGACTACTGGCACTGACAACCATCCTGCTCATGGGGGTTGCACTCTTCATTTCAGGTTGTTCCAAACAGGAAGAGATAGACGAGAGTCAAAAAACCACCATCCACCTCGCCATGGACGCCGACCCGGTCTCCCTGGATCCCCATGTACAGCTCTCCGGCGGCATGCTGGCCTATTCCCACGCGATTTTTGACCCCCTCGTCCGCTGGACCCATGAGATGACCTTTGAAGGCCGACTCGCTTCAAAATGGGAGCGACTCGACACCCTCACCGTTCGATTCTGGCTGAGAAAAGGCGTCACCTTCCACAGTGGCAACCCTTTCACCGCCAAGGACGTGGTCTGGACCTTCGAACGCCTCCAGAAAAGTGTGGATTACAAAGGCCTCTTCGAGCCCTTTGAATCCATCAAAATCGTGGATGATTATACCATCGACATTGTGACCAAAAGGCCTTACCCTCTGCTTCTCAACATGGCCACCTATATCTTCCCCATGGACAGCGTTTACTTCACTGGCGCCGATGAAAACGGCCAGGACAAGGGCGCTATCGTCAAAAGCGGACCCTCTTTTGCCCTCACCCACGAGTCTGGCACGGGCCCTTACCGCGTCACCGCCCGTGAGCATGGCGTAAAAACCGTTTATGAACGCTATGCCGATTACTGGGACACCGCCTCCCCCGGTAATGTCCAGAAGATCGTCGTTACCCCCATCAAAAACACGGCCACCCGTGTGGCCTCTCTGCTCTCTGGAGACACCGACTTCATCTACCCCGTGTCTCCCCAGGACTTCAAGCAGATCGAAAGCAACGACCAAACCAAACTCGTCACCCTGGGCGGCAGCCGCATTATCACGCTCCAGCTTAACCAGACCCGTCGTCCCGAGTTCAAAGATATTCGGGTTCGCCAGGCCATCGTCCATGCCATCAACAACACCGGCATCGTGACAAATATCATGAAAGGTTTTGGGACCACCGCCGGACAGCAGGGACCCAAGGGCTACCTGGGCTACAAAGAAGAGCTCGTCCCCCGCTACGACCTGGAGAAAGCCAAGGTCCTCATGAAAGAGGCCGGGTATGAAAAGGGCTTCTCGTGCTCCATGATCTCCCCCAACAACCGTTACGTCAACGATGCCAAGATCGCCGAAGCGGTGGCCAACATGCTGGCCAAAATCAACATCAAAGTAGATTTAAAGACCATGCCCAAGGCCCAGTATTGGGACGAGTTTGACGCCAAGGTGGCTGATATCCAGCTCATCGGCTGGCACTCAGACACGGAAGACTCCGGTAACTTTTCCGAGTACCTCTCCATGTGCATCAACACCGATACCGGATACGGTCAGTACAACAGTGGCACCTACTGCAATCCAAAGGTCGATGAACTGACCATGGCCGCTCAGGCTGAAACCGACACGGCCAAACGCACCGCCATGCTCCAGGAAATAGAGCAGATTCTCTATGACGACGCGGCCTTTGTTCCTCTGCACTGGCAGAACCTGGCCTGGGCTTCGTCCAAGGACCTGGCCATTGAACCCATCGTCAACGCCATGAACTTCCCGTACCTGGGCGACCTCGTGGCCAAGTAATGTTTTAAGATGAATGTCCGTGGCCGGTCCCGCTGAAATACTGCGACGGGACCGGCCATTTATTTTACTGAATTTATTTGCTTTTCAACGAAAAAGTGTGATTCAATACAGGCATCCCATCTACCCTGATAGAGAACCTTTTCCCCTTGTCGGCTGTACCCGCTACCTGCCGGTGTCCTCTTGGATACCGGCAGGTAGCGGGTAGAACACCCGGGCATTCACCCAACGCTCGACCTCCACGGGGCACCACGTATTGTTAGAATAAGGACGCAACCTCACCCATGTTTGCCTTTACCGTGAAACGCATTTTGCAAGCCCTTTTCGTCATGCTGATCATCAGCTTACTGGGCTTCTCCATCAAACACGAATTCGGGGACCCCATCCGGGACATGGTGGGTATCCAGGTTTCCGTGAAAGATCGAGAAATCCTCCGCGAAACAATGGGCTTAAACGACCCCTTCATCACTCAGTATGCCCGATTTCTCAAAAATGCCGCCCACGGCGATCTTGGGACCTCTTTCTTCTATAAGAAACCGGCCATGCATGTCATCCTCTCCAAAGCCCCTGCCACCATCGAGCTTGTGTTTGCGTCCAGCCTTATCGTCATCCTCATCTCTATCCCGGTGGGCATCTTCGCAGCCATTAAGCCCCGGCACTGGTTCTCCCGGATCGCCATGGGTGGCAGCATCGTGGGGGTCTCGATTCCGGTCTTTCTCACCGCCATTCTCATGATCTACCTCTTCTCCATCACCCTGGGATGGTTCCCCTCTTATGGCAGAGGCGAAACCGTCGACCTCTGGGGCTGGCATACCGGGCTCCTGACAGCCGACGGCCTCAGACACCTGATCATGCCGGCCATTGCCCTCTCCTCCATCATGCTCCCGCTCTTCATCCGGCTCATCCGATCCGAGATGATGGAGGTCCTGGAGACGGAATACATTCGCTTTGCCTACGCCAAGGGACTTAAGAAGAAGCGCATCTGGTTCATCCACGCGTTTAAAAACACCCTGCTCCCCGTCATCACCGTGGGCGGTGTGCAGTTGGGGATTATGCTCGCCTACACCATCCTCACCGAAACCGTCTTCCAATGGGCAGGCATGGGCTTTATGTTCCTTGAATCGGTCCAGCGCTCCGACACCACCCTTCTTGTGGCCTACATTATCTTTGTGGGGGGAGTCTTTGTCATCGTCAACACCATGGTGGATATCATCTATGGTCTCGTCAACCCCACCATTCGGGTATCGGGGAGAAAATGAAACAGTCGCTTGAAAATTTTAAAGATTCCTATCTCTTTTACAGCTTTAAACGAGATAAAATTGCCATGATCAGCTTTGCCATCCTGCTGGTCCTCGTGGTGGTCAGCTTCTCTGCCCCCCTTATTGCCCCCTACAACCCCTACGATGCCGAGACCATCGACATCCTGAACTCCGAGCTGCCCCCCGCCTGGATGGACGGCGGCTCAACGCAGTTCCTTATGGGAACCGACCAGCAGGGGCGAGACCTGCTCTCCACCATGATCTACGGCATGCGCCTTTCGGTCCTCATCGGCCTGGGAGCCGTCGTGCTCCAGGCCTTTATCGGGATCTCTGTGGGTCTCATCGCCGGCTATATCGGCGGATGGCTCGATAACTTCCTGATGCGACTTGCCGACATCCAACTCTCCTTTGCCACGATGATGGTGGCCATTCTCATCAGCGCTATTTTCCAGACGGTGTTCGGGTCCAGCCGCTACAATGAGCTGGCCGTTCCTCTTCTCGTGGTCGTCATCGGTATCGCCGAGTGGCCACAATACGCTCGGACCGTCCGCGCCTCGGTCCTTGGAGAAAAGGGCAAAGAGTACGTGGAGGCCGCCCGAGTGGTGGGCCTGTCCAGTACGCGGATCATGTTCCGACACATCCTGCCCAACACCATGAGCTCTGTTCTTGTTATCTCCACCGTTCAGGTCGCCAACGCCATCATGAGTGAAGCGGCACTCTCCTTTTTAGGCCTCGGCATGCCGGTCAACCGCCCCTCCCTGGGCTCGCTTATCAACGCAGGGTTCGAATACATCTTCAGCGGTGCCTGGTGGATCACCCTCTTTCCTGGAATCTTTCTTGTGCTCCTTGTCCTGGTTATCAACCTTCTCGGGGACTGGCTCAGAGATGTCCTGAACCCCAAGCTCTACAAAGGATAAAAGGCACCCAAGATCATGGAACCGATACTCGACATCAAAAATCTTGACGTAAAATTTGCCCTTCGAACCGGAACGGTCACCGCCATCGACAACCTCTCTCTCTCCCTTGCCAAAGGGGAACGGCTGGGGATTGTGGGAGAGAGCGGGGCCGGAAAATCGGTGATGGGTTTTTCCATTATCAACCTGATCCGCAAGCCCGGTTATATTGCCAACGGATCCATCTACTTTCGTGGTGAAGAGATCTCCCGTTATTCCGAAGAGGAGATTCGTGCCATCCGAGGCAATCGCATCAGCACGATCTTTCAGGACCCCATGATGGCTTTGAACCCGGTCCTGACCATCGGCACCCAGATGACCGAGGCGATCCTTGCCCACATGGACATGACCCAGGAAGAAGCCGAACGCATCGCCCTGGAAAAATTGGCCAAGGTCCATATTCCAGCCCCTGAAAAACGGCTGAACCAATACCCCCATGAATTTTCCGGGGGCATGCGTCAGCGAATCATCATCGCCATCAGCCTCCTCACCGACCCGGACCTGATCATTGCGGATGAGCCAACGACGGCTTTGGATGTGACGATTCAGGCCGAGATCATGGACCTGCTCATTGAACTGTGTGAATCCGAAGGCATGAGCCTGATTCTCATCACCCACGACCTGGGGGTGGTCTCCGAGGTCACGGAACGCATCGCCGTCATGTATGCCGGCCGGGTCATCGAAACCGGCCCCACCGAGGCCATCATCAAAAACCCGCAGCACCCTTACACCCAGGGACTCCTCAAGGCACTGCCCGAGAGCCGGACCCCCGGAGAGCCCCTCTATCAAATCCCAGGCATGATGCCGACCCTCACCGACATCCCCCCCGGCTGCGCATTCAACCCCCGATGCCCCATGAGGGGCGAGATCTGCATCACAAAACGGCCCGAGGCGGCCTTTGCGGATGAACACACAGGCCACATGGCCGCATGCCACCTTGTCTCCGGAGACCTTGCATCATGAACACACCCACCAGCACACCCATTCTGAGTCTGAAAAACGTCGTCAAGCACTTCGATATTTCCGGAGGCTTATTGGAAAAATTGCACTTTACAGACGGCAGACTGGGCCTTCAGAGCACCATTGTCCAAGCGGTCAACGGCGTCGACTTCGATATTTTAGAAGGGGAAACCTTAAGCGTTGTCGGGGAGAGCGGGTGCGGTAAGTCCACCCTGGCTCGATGTGTCGTCGGCCTCCATAAGCCCAACAGCGGAGAGATCTATTTTCGTGGCGAACGTATCGACCACCTCAACCCGAAAGCGATGATGCCCTACCGGGCCAGGATGCAGATGGTCTTCCAGGACCCCTACTCCTCGCTAAACCCACGCATGACCGTCCAGAAAACCCTCGAGGAACCCTTGAAGTTCCATAACCCGGGCATCCGAAACGGTGAGATCAAAGACCGCATCGACGAAGTGATGGAGCAGGTGGGCGTGGACCCCCTGTGGGCGCTTCGCTACCCCCATGAATTTTCGGGAGGACAACGCCAGCGCGTCAGCATTGCACGCGCATTGATGGTGGACCCAGCCTTTATTGTGGCCGACGAACCCATCAGCGCCCTGGACGTCTCGGTGCAGGCCCAGATCCTCAACCTTCTCATGGAAACTCAGGCCAAACGAGGTCTGTCCTACATGTTCATCTCCCACGATCTCTCTGTGGTACGGCATATCAGCAACCGGGTGGCCGTGATGTACCTGGGCAAGCTGTGTGAGCTCACCGATTCCGAGAGCCTGTACAACACCCCGAGGCATCCATACACCAAGGCCCTGCTCAGCGCCATCCCCCAGCTGGGCGTAAAAAAAAGCCACATCCGTCTTAAAGGAGAGGTCCCCTCCCCCATCAATCTCCCCACAGGATGCATCTTTCACGGACGATGTCCCTACGCCGATGAACGCTGTATCCGGGAAATCCCCGAGGTCCGAGACTGTGGAACCGGCATCGTGGCCTGCCACCGGGTCGAAGAGGGCAGCCTGTAACCCATAAAAGACCATGGTCACCCCACATCGAAGCCGGCACACGCATTAAAAAAGGGAAAGCATTAAAAAAGGGCGTAAACGAAGACAATCCTCTTCGTTTACGCCCTTTTATCTTCATCAAGCAAAAAAACAAACCGTGGCTCACCAGAGGAGCCCCCCCCTCTTTTACAAGGAGGCCTCAGGAAACTCGCCACCTTGATGTTTCGTCCCGCAGGAGGTTCGATGAGCAATAAAATACTTCAGCTGAGCCTTCTGGTTGGGGGACAACCCCACAAACCTTACACGCCGCTGGCGCATGATAATCGTTGACAGGGACGAAGGGTTTTCAATCTCGACATCTTCCACCGTCTCATAAGGCATCTTTTCAAGATAAAATCCATTGTCGCCTACATAAACATGCGTTTCGACGGGCTCTTTCGGCTGATCGTCATGAACGATGTAGCGGAAACAGAGCCCATCCATGCTGATATCCACAATAGGCCCCACCTTACTCGAGTCCGGTGACAAAGCGGCATACGCACCGTCGCCGGCACGATAACGCCTGTGGACACGTCTGTCAGCCATCTTCTGGAATTGTCCAATCATTGTGGCTCCATGACGAGTTCATTTAAAAAAAGAGGAGGGGGGAATCCTAATAAAGTAAAACCAATATTTTAAGTAGCACAACCAGACGACAGAGGCAAATCTTAAGACTACCTAACAACACCTTAAATGAGCCAGAATGTTCTTTTAAATAGTCATATTCAAACTATAATTACAAGGAATTATAAAAACATACGAAGATAAGTTTTACTCTTTTTGGTGGGATATCTCAAAGGGAAAACGGGGAAGAAAAAGAGTGGCAAGGGCCAAATCATCCGGTGTGGTAATCTTGATGTTGCATCGACTGCCGGTAAGAACAGCCACAGGATGCCCCAGGCGCTCCACAAGGGAGGCATCATCGGTCCCCAGCACACCCTCTCTCAGCGCCTGCACATGAGCCTTTAAAAGAAGGCGGTATCGAAACACCTGGGGCGTCTGAGCCATCCAGATGCCCTCGCGGGAAAGAGTCTCGGAGATCAGTGTCTCCTTCCCCACCCGCTTGAGGGTCTCAAATGCCGGAACGGCTAAAATAGCGGCACCGCCTCGCTCCGCCGCCGCAAGAACGCCCAGAATATCCTGGTTGGAAACAAAAGGACGCACCCCATCATGGACGGCGACCAGCCCCTGAAAGGTATCTCCCAGGGTCTTTAGAGCATTGTAGACGGATTCCTGGCGCTCGGCCCCGCCGGGGGCCAGCTCCACGCGATGTCCCTCGGAAAGGGAAGAAAGGAGGTGGGATTGAATAAAAGGGAAGTCGTCTTCAGGGGCCGCCAGCACGACCCGATCAATCTGCGGGCAGACAAGAAAAGCACTCAGGGTACGCACAAGAATGGGGATGCCGTCCAGCGCCAGGTACTGCTTCCGAAGGGCGGACCCCATGCGAAGCCCCTGGCCTCCGGCAACAATAATGGCGGCAATGCTCATCGAAACCCTTCTACTTAAAGAGAAAAGGCCCCAGAGACGCCCAGGACCTGGCACATTTTATTTCAGATATTTGAGGCCCTTGGGAAGGGCCAGTCCTTTGCCCATGGAATCTTCGGCATAATTCACGGAAGCAAGGAGTTCAATATCAGACAAGGCCCGCGTGTCTCCTTCGAAAATCACCTGCTTGACCTCTTCCTTCTGAATCTTCCCACCGGCCCACTGGATATCCAGAACACTGCTGGCATCAAACCGGTCCCCATTAACGACCAGCTCCACCTCGCCCCCATAGTTCTGAACAATCTTGGCCACCATCAGACTGGGCCTGGCATGAAACCCCCGTGTCTCGGGAATTCCGACCGTAATAGAGCCCCGCTCGATGTTCTCGTTCAAGACCTCCTTGGCCAGACGTTTTCCGCAGCTCATAAAGTGGCAGGCATAGAAGAGACAATAGTTGATGGTGCGATCCAGGAGTTCATCGGGGTTGACGATCTCACCCAGACGACGCCTCACCTCACGATAGGTGCTGATGGTCCCCACCTCATGGAGATGGCGCTCGTAAAAGTGAAGCAACCGACCCTGGACCTCCATGATATGCAACACCACTGAGAAATGAGCCCGAAGTTGTTTCAGCTTTCGGTTGCCATAGCGGAAACCGCCCTGAATAACATAGGAATCGAAAGAGGACTGAAGGTTGTGGACCACCATCTCAAAGCCCCGGATCTCCACCTCGTTGACCTTGGCAGGCACCATCTCACGAATCGCCTCAAGGGACTGTGCTTCATAAAAGGTCAGGGGTGCAAAGAGCTTGGCGATGTTCAAAAATTCACTGGAAATCTTAACAATATGCTTCCGCTGATCGTGGCCTGCGTCGTCGTCGATGTTGTATTCAAGCATCTCACCTGAGACCACGCCGGGAAAGTTCGCTTGATCATAGCCCCCTTCCGGAACTCGAATGCCGAGCCGTCGGGCTTCACTGAGAAGAGCGGGAGCCGCTTTCCTCAAAATATCATTCAAGAATTCAAGGGTTTTACGTCCCTCTCCCTCAAAATCAGAGGCATCGGGGAGGTCATAAAAGGGGATGCGATTGGCGATGTGACGCTGGGCGTAGCAGCTGATACTGATGTGGCGGACCAGGGAGGTGAGTTCACGGTAGTAGAACCAGTCCCGGTTGTTCTTGGCACCATGGAGATCCAGAAAATCTTCCAGAAGGTGACTGGTGGCCGTCATGCGGGAATACAGCTTTTTGGTGAAGGGATTATCGGATTTATCAAACCCAGCGATATACACACAGGCTTTGAGAAAATCATGGGAATAAATCTGAACCTTTTCTGGAAAGGTAATGGAACATGCCGACTGTTTTTCTACCATAGAGCCTGTGCCTGCCTTGCGGTCTTTCGATACGAAAGACGCGGTGAGTTTTTTACGGGGCCACTGTAAAAAGAAGACGGTTGGAGGGGCACGTAAGCCGAATTTTGTATCCCGCTTCGGTTACCCGAAAACGGGGCGACGATCATTCATCTAGGGTGCCGGTTACCCGACACCTCTCGCGACCTACCCGGAAGCTCGGGCGGGCAGCCCTCAAACACTTCCCTATTTGGTCTTGCACCGGGTGGGGTTTACCTAGCTTCTTCGATCACCCGAAGAACTGGTGCGCTCTTACCGCACCCTTTCACCCTTACCCGGCACTCAACAAAGGTAAGCCGCTAACCGGCTGACCTTTGTAGAGGGCGGGGTAAGGGTGAAAGGGTGCGGTAAGAGCGCACCAGTTCTTCGGGTGATCGAAGAAGCTAGGTAAAGCCCACCCGGTGCAAGACCAACTAGG
>NZ_JAQYWB010000090.1 GCF_030145185.1 Desulfoluna sp.
ATCCATCCAGGAGTTAATGACCATGTCCTGGGCCATGTTCTGCAGGTAGGGGTGTTCGTCCCGGAAACCCCGGTGGTCATGGCCGAAGACCCCGTGCATCATCTCGTGAACCAGGAGTCCGATGCGCGCTTCCGCATCAAGCCCTTCGATAAAACCCCGGTTGTAGAGAAGGGTCACGCGCCCGGCCCGAACCGTCAGCGTCAGGGTGGGCAGGGTCTCGTCTTCGGTAAAGCTCACCATCTGATAAAAATAGGAGGTAAACCGGCTGCGTTTCCACAGAGTCGTCAACACAGAATCCCAGGGACTCATGCCGGTATCGTCTCCCCGTCAAAGACCACATCGGTCAAGAGGGCAAGCATCTCTTCCTGCTCTCGGCCTTCGGAAACAGCCCTCACCGCGTCGGGCATCTGGGAAAAAATACCGCACTCTCTTAAGAGCATCAGAAAAAAACTGATGCGGGCATCGGCCCGGGATGCCGCCACATACTTAAGCAAAAAGCCTAAAGGCGTCAGGCGTTCTGCATCGCCCGCCATCTGTTGATCCCGCAGCCGGGTCACGGCACCGGAGACGGCCCAGAGCAGGTCCTCCACCGGGACACCGCCCTCAGTAAACCGGGCAAACGCCGCCTCATCTCCAGAGAGAATTTCATGGGTGGTGAGTTGCCGGGGGGCCAGAATCTGAGTCACAAAATCCGAAGCGGCTATCTCCCCGACCAGAGAGGCCATCACCTTTTCGACGGCTCCCCGCGAGGGACCGGAGAGGGCCAGCTCAAGAGTCTCCTCATCCATCAAACCATATGAGAGACGAAGTGCCTGGGAAACCTGATGCCATCCCCTGGGGTTGGGATGAATGGCGACGGCGTCCCAGAGACGCTCTGGAAACCGGGAAATATAACGGACCACGGCCGGGTGGATCCCGCTTCGCCTGGCCCAGTCCAACCAATGCTCCGCCGCTGGTTTCAAATGAAAAATACCCAGACGCCCATCTAGCGCGCTGTCATCAAAATCGGTGATGTGTGTGTGGTCCTCTTCGCCCAGGTTACCGGCAATGACAATCACCGTCTTCTCGGGCAGAAGATGCTCACCACACCGGCCTTCGGTGATCACCTGAAAAAGGGTCTGGATCACGGTGGGATGGGCCCGGTTCGCTTCATCCAGGAACCAGACGATGCCATCAAAGCCATCCGGGACCGTCTCAGGAGGAATAAAACGAGGGCGGTAATAAATCATGCGCTGATTTTCATGATCGGGAACCGGATACCCCCCCAGGTCGATGTTCTCTTTAAAGGCAAGACGGGTATCAATAAAATAATAATTTTTACGTTCTGCCACCTGTTTGACGATGGACGACTTGCCGATACCGGGGTGTCCCACAATCTTCACAGCATAATTTACCTGGCCTTTGGCATCCAGATAGCGGTCCAGAATATCCGCCATCTCACCTGCATCCACCTCCACCGGTCGTTTCTGCATATCCTTAACTCTACCTCCCTGAAAAACAGCCTCCGGCGGCAAGGTGTGCCACCTTGAAAGCGGGTTGCAAATGCTCTTTGCCCCTCGGGGGCACATCACATCCGCCCGAGGAGCACCATTGTTCACAGCATCGGCACAATATACACCATTTAGAATATCCATTCTACCGATGACTGCAACACCCGAATACAAAGCGCCCCCGTCCCACACCGAACAAGCTTTGACACAACTCGATTCAACATGTTAGTTTTTAATAAATTGTGCACGTTTCATCCCCCAGAATTTTATAAAAAACGGGCCGTGTCGAATTCTGACCTGCCCTTCCCCTGCTTCTCTCCTGCCACGGGTATCCAAGCACCCCGGTGGGTCAGGCGAAAAAAGATGCATTCATCCTTCTTTCCGACAGCAAAAATTTTATTGTGGTCTATCCGGAAGGGAGGGGAACGCCAGGCTTGCTTGGCTGGAAGAAACGCTGGACCTCCGGCGGCAAGGTGAGCCACCTCGAAAGCGGGATTGTCGGGTCAAATCGCAACGGCATTTTTATGAAAATTGTGGCTGTGTTCAATAATGGATATTTGTAACCATTCAGCTTCATCCTGTCTCTGACGGGTCTCTTTTTGGAAAAAGTTTCGCAAAAACGTTTCAGCCCGTAGGATGGGGATCCCGCACCGTTCAACGTCACGCAAACCGATAGCCCCGTCTGAACACTGATCACAAAATTCGACGTTGCAGGTTTGTCGGACGTTAAGCGGTGCGCACGGCGCACCCTACCTTCCACATCGACATGGTTACCAAAGGACAGACCAGTTATACGGTTTCCTTCTTCATCGTCCATGCCGCACCGGAGTGCGGCGCTCCAGAGTACAAGGATATTCAACACGCTGATTGCCGAAACGAGGGTCAAGGATTTTCTATCTGCGTAGCCGGAGGCAAACTGACGTGATTATAACGCCAGCTTCATCATGGATTTCATCCTCTGCTCGTTAAGGGCCTGCTGCCTTTTGAGGCGCTCTTTTTCCACCGCCTCCACAAAGGCCTGCAAAAGAAGCTCGGCTTGTTTCAACTCGTTCCCTAAAGGGGCCATGGACGCGAGAAGCCCACGTTGCGCGATCCCAATCTCCTCATCCAGCAAATTTCCATACCGCCGGAGGCGCCGCTCGACCTCTCTTCTGACCCCCTGCTTTAACCGAGCGGTTTCCCGCCCCACGGCCTCATCAAAGGAGACCTTCAGATAGGCGTCCACATTGCTGGAAAGATCCCAGCGCCCTTCGCCCTTCTGAAAAAGCATCTTTGACTGCAACTCAAGACCCGGGACCCTCCTCAGCGACCCTTTCAGGGCCTGCTGAAGCCAGTGAAGATCGGCGCCCTCTCCCGCCACCCTCAGCCCGCGGACGTTAAGTCGGGAGATCATCCGGGGGGAGTCCTCCTCAACGAGATAGGTCGCCTGAAAGGTGGCATCTCCTCCCGTCAATTGAATCCCCGGAGCAAGTTTGACCTCCTTAAACAAAACCTCGTCGACCCGAAGCACCCCCTCCTGACGGCACACTCCGCCAAGGCAGGAGACCTCACCGCTCACCACCAGGTGTCCCGCATCCCCATCCGCACTCCCTTCCAGAATGTATCGAAACGGCTCTCCCACCGTCTCGTGATGGCTGGAAAAATCGGTAACGGTTCCCTTCAGCCGAACGGCCCCAGCTCCCACCTCTACCACGGCCTTTTTCACCCACAGTCGAGGCCAGGGAAGGAATTCAGCCCTTTGCCCCTCTCTGTCCGAAGCCTCCTCAACCCCCTGGCACAAGGCGGTCAGCCCCTCAAACTGAGAGGCGATGGGTCCCAGCTTCGCCCCCAAAAGATGTGAAAAGAGAGTCTCGGCAACCCTCTTCAACCCCTGAGACTCAAGGTGCGCCATAACGACGGCCCGCTCCATGTCCTGCTTCGCCCACCCCTGAAACGCCCCCTGCCACTGCTTCAAACGGGTGACTTCCGCCGCCACGGCCCCCCGTTCTGCTTGTATCTCCCCTTTCAGAAGCGCCAGCTCGCCCTGAAGGCCTTCTGCCTGTTCACGCATCTCCGTCAAGGTCTCCAGGCCCTCGGCACCCTTAACATCTTCGGCCTTCAGAGCCTCGCTGATGGCCTTGATACGGCGCTGAAAATCACGTCCAACAAGGCGATGCTTCCACCCCGCCGCTCGTTTCTGAAGCGTCGCCTGGGCCATGGCCACATGCATCGGCGTCTGAAGGTCCGCCGCCCCCATCACCTCAAACACCTTGTCCCGGCTCCCCCCATCCTCCACCTGAAACCCTGAAAACCGGGCCGTCCCCGCTTCCAACCGTCTCTGAAGCCAAAGAGAGAGGCGCTCAGGTCTCTGTTCAGACCGCTTCGGCCCCTCAATCACCCGAGCCTTCACCCGACGCGCCGCCCCCACCACCACGCCTTTCGCTGTCAGGCTCTCCACCACAAAGCACCCGTCAAGCAACGGCGGCCCGTCAAGGCGCAAGCGGCAAGGCCCCGTCTCCACCAGGTTTTTCCAGGGGTCCCGGGCATCGGCCACCGCCAGCCTCTCCCAAGCCAAATCCAGACTGAACGGCCCCACCTCAAGCCCCTCAACCCACACCTCGGCCCCCACCAACGCCTCCCCACCCCGTTGAAGCCCATAGGTGACGATGGGATTCCGAAAAACCCAAAGCACAGCCACAGCCAACACAGGCAACAACAAAAGCCCGAACAGCCATTTTTTCACACGGCCCCCTTTATCGCCTTCGGCGACAATTCAGGTCTGAATTGATCTTATTTTAAATGGTATCTATGGAAGAATATGCATGATTTGGAGAGAAAAGGAAAGGGAGGCGAGGCAGGATTCAGCGTTGACTTTTATAAGTTCCGTCGCAGAAAACAGCCTCCAGCGGCAAGGTGTGCCACCTTGAGAGCGGGTTTCGAATGCGATACGGACGTCCGTAACTTTGGGCGAAAAGGCGTCCGCCTTCTCGAAACCTGCGACAGAAGGCATGGCGTCCACAAGAGATTGTGATGAGGGGTGACTCAACTTAAAGCGGAACAATTATGAAATGCCTGAAATCCGTAGAGAAGAAAAATCCAGTTCATATACATAAAAAGATATGACAACCTCAATGGCGAAAAAGTACTCTCATAAAACTGAAAATGTTATTTTTTTAATAGGCTTTCTATAACGGTTCATTGTCCGTATAAAAGCCCCCCTGTGGAAGATACTCAGGATAACTGTAGGTTGCATCAGAAGGAGCCTCACCCTTCCACCATTTATAAAGCGATTCGTTCAGATGCTCTCCCCGGTATTGAAAGCTGGAGGCAATCAACTCGTTGTACCCGGTGATCACCTGGTACCCAAAGTGCGGGCTCTGCCTGTCGAGTCCAATCCGTAAAAAGGCCCCGTTATGAGCGTTACTGCTGGTGGGGTTGTCCGGAACCGCAGACATAAACGAACCGGCATCAGGAACGCGATAATCCCGCCCGAAATAGTAGTGGTCCACCAGCATCAGCATGGTGTCCCGCTGAAGGATCACCGGGACGGGGGTGCTGTTGAACTCCTTGGCAAGGTCGCTATCCCCCTGAAGCATTCCGGCTATCCCCATCTGCCTTGCCCTGTAGGCATTTTTGGGACTGTACAGCCCCGTGGCACGCCGGAGGTCCACCATTAAATCCGCCTGAATATCATTGGTGCCGATGATAATGTCGGTGAGTCGCCTATTTTCTGGATCCTTGATTTTGTCATATTTCAAACGAACCACCAGGCCATTGATTTTGGCCGGATTATCCGGGCTGGCCCCCAGACGCACATTATTCAGGTTGATATCCCAATCCAGATAGTTTCGATTCTGATACGTGCCTTCTGAAAAGCCAGAAGTTTTTCTATTATCACCCTGCACCCCGTCAACCCACATATTTAATTTAATGCCAAGTATTTTCTTCTGTTTAAACTTAGCCATAAACAAATCATCATCCGTCCAAGGAACATACTCCATCTCCCGTTCCTCATCTTTTACCAAATCATACTCCATGGCGTAGCGTTCAGGGGTCAACGTGCCCTTATCCCCCGATTCACCATAGCGCCCGTAATTGACCTGAAAACGTTGGTGATCATCCACATTTTCACCCCAAATGAGTCGCGGATCACCGTCTGACCCCATATGCGTCCCTGGATTCATCCCCTTCCGCGTCACCAGATCCGTCTTGTCTTTGTAGTAATAGCCCATCCGAATCTGATCGATCTCTGCATAGGTCTCAATATAGGTATCAAAAAAGAGACGAACCGTATCCTGCTCAATAGAGAGGGTTACCGGACCGGCCTGGGCATCCACAGCAGCCAATTCACTATCATCCAAAGAGTCAAGAGCAAGGACGGGTTCTCCCGTAAAAACACAAAACAAAAAAAGAAGACCTATCCCAATGAACCACGCCATCGTTCTCTCTTTATCAAACCGTCTCATTGTCTCCCCCTTTAATACAAAGCACCCAGACTCATGGGTAACACCACGCACCAAACCTCTAACTTTTTTATCCCCGCAACGCATGGGCAAGGCCCTCAACCCCATTGCGGAAATTTACTCATAGCCAGAGACATAATAATCAGAAAAATCGCTGTTAATTGGATAGGGCTCTCTGATCTGCCAGAATGAATTATCCTTAATCAACGTTATCTTTTCGCCCACAGAATTATATTCATTTGGGGCAATCCGGGTTCTGTATTGATCCCAGCCGGATTTGTCGGCATCGGCACAAGACGGCGGGATGACTAATTTGGGGCTCAGCCTGTTCATATATTCCTCAACCCCTCGCCCCATAGGATTGTAGTCTTTCTGACCATCCGGGATCGTCTGAGCCACAGGGAGCCTCCCCGGCGTGTAGATATAGTCATGCCAAGGATTATCAATTTCATCAATATCAATAAGGTTTTCACCCACTGCTGTCCTGAGGGCATAGGTCTTATTTCGCCCTGGGAATTCGATATATAGTTTCTTCACTCGAAGCCCTTCCACAATCAAAGGCCCCATGGAATTGCCCCCCAAATAGCTGTTATCGCCACTGGAATTATGCCCCACAACCTCCTCCACCCGAATTGACCCGTGAAGGGGCATGTTGAGTGCCATGCACTGGGAGCCGTCATCCCTTGTTTTCAAGGAAAGCGTCAAAGGACGTTCGACAATATCTGTCTCATCAACAGAGTCAGAATATAAGCCAGCACCTTGTTTATCATCCGCCCATGCAAGCCCAGAATCATCCCACGTCAGCTGATCAGCATGGTTCCAGTGTTTGGGGACTTCTTTATTTCCGGCAATATTATCGCTAAACCTCAACTGCCTCAAGTTTCCGATCATGAATCGGCCGCCGTACATATTATCTACGGAAACGGTGGAAGAGGGTACCATAGTCCCCCAGGCCTTCGACACGTTTGGATCAAAAACTTTTCCGCCGAGGCCATCGGGATCTGCCGTGCTGTAAGCATACATTTCCTCGACATCAGCTGCATCAAAAGAGAACAGCCCACCAATTTTTTCCCTCTTTCCCAGATAATCATAGGGAGACTGAGGCGTAGGATATGTGTTGTCATCACTCTCACTCACCAACCACGGATCATCAAAACTCTCCCGCAGATGAATTCCCTTCATCTCAAACAAAGTTATTTTTTTATCCGAATCAATTTTCACCGAATCAATGGAGAGGCGCATGCCGATTTCCATGGCAACCCCCTCCCCCGAGCTGTAAACCTCACCCGTATCGTAATGAATTGTGGGCATGGAATAGAGAATTGTTCGCTGATCAAAGAGTTTCAGGTTGGTGATGCCGAGGGTTCCCATAACGTAGTCTCTCGTGTCGTAGACAGCATGCAAGTTTCCCTTCACAGAGCCCACCGTCAAGAAGGGATTAGCCAACCCACCCAAGGCTTCCAGAACCACCACCTGACGTTCTTCTGAATTAAACTGAGGTATTTTCTTTTCATCTTTTAATTGATAATCGTCCTCATTGAGAACATGCTCAAACTCACCTGTCTTCCAGACATCCGTCACAAAATACTCCTGATCGTCAAAGGCAAACCGCTTCGCCTCTATTTCCATGGCCCCATCGACGCCAAGGCTCATCGCCAAATTTCCAAGGCCGATACTTCCATAAAAATTGGAATTTCGTCCTAAAGAGTCCGGGTTCCCTTTCTCAACAGCAATATACCTCGTCTCCGTCGCGGTGTGGTTGATCTTCACCTCATCAAAGGTCAGCCGAATCCCATTGGCCGCGTGGGTCGCAGAGAGCCCCTCGTCGGAGAGGGGGGTGAGGGCCTGGACCGGGGTTCCCGTCATCAGGAAAAAAAGGGCAACCCAGATTATGAATAGGTTACGGGTCTGTCTCAGGGGCGAATGGTGCATTGCATGAAACCTCCGTCCATAGGATACGATGTCAATTTAGATTCAAACGTGATGCATTATATGAATACCTTCTCTTCTACGCAAACATTGTTTACGATTTTTTACTGCAAAAAATATAGATTCATTGAAGGCCCCCTTATTCCCTGCCTTTTCAGTGTCTTATTCCTGGAAACAATAGTAACCCTACCGGGAACATTTTTGCTTTTATACGATAAAACACGAAAAATTCGGGGATTCGGGCCACAGAAAAAGGACCTTGGAAAGGAAACGGAAACTGAGATTTTGTAACACAGGATGCACGCTCTCACCCTTCGCTCGAATGCAGACGTGAGAGGCTGAGAGTCCCGGCACCCGCAGCGCATTCACAAACCCGCATTCAATGTGGTTTTTGCTACAGTGGCGTCGCCACCTTGCCGCCGGCGTTGTTCCGGCTCATGCCAACCTATGAGTCGATAGGAAAAAGCCGTCAGCTCACGCACGTGCGGCGCACGTTGCCGACCCTCACGCTTCGGGCGAATGCGGACACATTTCAGCCTCGAGATACGCCTCCCGATGCGCATTCGCAAACCCGCTTTCGAGGTGGTTTTTCGCTACAGTGGCTTCGCCACCCTTGCCGCCGGAGGCCGGCTTTTTATCGCCGTCCCCGATTTACCGGCCATGTCGGGAAGAATCGTAGTTATTCAAATAGACGAGGATGGATCCGCTTTTGGATTTTTTGCCTTTCTCCCACAGCCAGGTAAGGACGATGCCTTCCTGTTTGAGGGTGGTCAGGCGGTCGGCGATGGTGTCGGGGAGGACGGCGCCGTGTTCGGAGTGGAGGCCTTTGCCCACGATCAGGCGAAGGGTGTAGGTGCCGACGGAGAAGGCTCTGCGGACGTAGTGTTCGGCGGTCTGATCGGCTTTGGCGGCGGTGTAGCCGTGGAGATCCAGCTGGCCCTGGGGGGCGGGGTACCGTTTAAGCCGCTGTTTCAGGGTGATGGCGCGGGCCTGTTCCACCTTGTCCACCTTCTCGCTGAGCAGGACCTCTGCGCTCTTTTCTGACAGGGAGGCTTCGAGGAGGGAGGCAAACTCCCCGCTCTCATCGGAGGCGGGAATCTCTCCCTGCCCCAGAATTGGCAGGCCGTGGCGATCTCTCTGGGTTTTTTTTGCGGTGGGGAGCTCTTCGGGCTTGGTCCGCTTCATGGTCGAGGGCACCACGCGGTCCCCTTCCCGCTCGGCCTCTTCCGCCATCAGGCCAAACAGGTCCTTCTCATCGGACAACACCAGAATCCCGTTCCTGTTTCGCTTTTTCGCTTTCTTCACGGGACGGGGGGCCACCGGAAGGGACCGGGGTGCCCGTTTGGGTTTGAGCTTCGGCTTGGGTGGGGGAGGAATGTCGTGGGGTCCCTCCTCATCAAAGAGAGAGGCCAGATCCTGGCCTGAAGAGAGCACGGAGATTCCGTGTTTTCCCTTTTTGGGCGCCACCTTCGGGGCCTTTGAAGCCTTAGGCTGGGGCTGGGGCTGGGGCTTTTTTTTGTCGGGTTTCACGAGGGGGACTTCGGGCTTGGCCTGAACGGGTTCAGCGGGAGCTTTCCCCCCGACCAGAGGCTTTGCACGCGCCGCCTGAGGGGTTTTACCCGTCTCTTTTTTCTTCAACAACTGTTTCAACTTCTCAAACATACCCATACCCTGCGACCCTTTTGCGTCCTTTTCGTGAAACTATCTCTGCTGCCCTGCCGGGAACAAACTAATAGATTATTTTACCTCAAAGGTCAAATCCACGCAAAAAGGGGCGGAAAACCGCCCCTTCTCAACCCTGTCTCAGCTGTCAGGAGACAGATTATCCCCTGCCGGGAAGAATCACCACATCAATCCGCCGGTTGCTGGCGCGGCCTTCCCGGGTTTCATTGGAGGCCACGGGTTTGGATTCCCCATACCCCACAGAAGAGATCTTCTCATCCGTCACAAGGGAGTTGGCGATGAGGTAGTGCCGCACCGAATCCGCGCGGTCTTTTGAGAGCCTCTTGTTGACCTTATCGCTCCCCAGGGAATCGGTATGGCCTTCGATGACCACGCTGCATCCGGGAAACTCCTTGAAGGTGTCTCGAACCTTGGCCAGAAGGGCGAAATATTTGTAATCGATTACCGCTTTTCCGCTGGAAAAGGAGAGGCCGTACAGGCGAATAATAATGTTATCTCCATCCATCAGCACCTTGCCCTCTTCTGGGGTAAAGGCCTCGCGGATACGCTTGATCTTCATCTGGTTCAGGCGCTGGGCATCCTTCTGACGTTTCAGTGCTTCCTCTGCTTCATGTTTGCGCGCCATGAGATCCTGCTCAAGTTTGCTCAAACTGGCCACCGTCTTATCCAGACCGACGATTTTAGACTTCAGGACGGCGATCTCCCGGTCCTTGGCATCGCCTTCGGCCTTAAGCGCCTGCACCGCATCAAGAAGCTGCCATGTGGCCCCGCTGACGCCCCGGTCAAACATCAGCTCGACGCCCAGCCCTTCGGCGATCTTCCCCAGCTGCATCTCCATATCGATGATCACGTCCTCAAAGCTGTACTCCGCCTCATCGAGTTTGCCGACCCGTATGTGGGTGAACTCCGTATGGGCCAGCTCATACTCCGCTTCTTTCACCAGGGCCACGGCCTCGGCATTGTTATAGCGATTCTTGTCCAGGGATTCCTCGGCAAACTCCAAGAGCCTGGCCGCTTTTAAAAAGGTTTTTGGGGCGTTGTTGTGTCGCCCCAGGTCCTTATAATGGGCAACTTTCCTGCGCGTTTTGCCCAGAAGGCTCTGCTTGATGGTCGCAAGCTCCGCCTCACGAAACAAAACTTCTGCCTCCCCGGCAAGTTCACGGGCCTTGTCCACGTCGCCGCCTTCCAGGCGGCTCACCGACCGCTGAAAGGTCGACTCCGCATGATGTGCCAGCTTGGGACTGTATTTTTCAGAATCGATGACGGATGCGTCGTCCCTTGCTTTCATGACCGTGGCAAAGGTTACCTCAGCCGTCACACACACCTCCATGGCCCGGGCAAGGTAGTCCTCCGCATTCTTGAGTTCCTTACGAATCCCTTTAAGATTTCGGCCCTTTTCATAATCGGTGACCGCATCCTGGTAGGACTCCATAGCGTCCTCATAGGCCTCAGGGGAGAAGAGATCGGCTCTTTTTTCCTTGGCCTGTTTAATCAACTCTTCGGTGTTCTGAAACAAAGAGTCCCGCGTCTCATTGCCCGCAAAACAATGATGCCAGAAGCCAAGCACACACACAGTCATGACAATAACGGTTCCCCACCGAATTGCAGATCTTCTGACAACACCCATAATTCTCCCCTTGCTCCCTTATTTTAAAGTTGTTCTCCGCCGGACGTGCCGACTCCAACATTTTAACTTAAACCATAGTGAATACTTATTATGATAAACACCCGCCAAGTTTCAACCCTAAAAAAGGACAGCTATTCATACAGGGCCTCCTTTTTTATTCTCTCAAAGACTCATGGACCAGCCATCACATGCATCAACTCGCCCACGATGCGTCACAGGTGCCATCAAAAAGATCTTTCTTTTACTGTGTCAGAGATTAGTCAGTTCATTGAATTATACTCTCTTTTATTTTCACACATGACACAAAACACAAACGCTGTGCACCCACAACCATGATAACACGGAGGGACCATGATATCACATTCGCTTCGCAGGGCAACGGTTCTTGTGATGGCCATCCTGCTGCTTGCCACCCAGGCCTTTTCGGAGGTCAGGTACGACCGAGACCTTGTGGTCAAAGACGAAACCCGGGCTGACAAAGTCGAGATAGTGTTCAAGAAACTCATCGCCGCCTACGAAGACGAAGACCCCCAGGGATTTCTCGACCTCGTTTCCGACGACCGATTCCGTCAGGATTATATCACCTTTACTGACGCCCTTTACAGCGACTTCAGAAAGTATGAAATCCATCGGGTGGACTACTGGGTAGACCGGGTGGTCCCCGACCACATCAAGCAGTTTCTCTTCGTAAAGTGGGAAAAACGCTACGAAACCCTGGAGAATGGTCGCCAGAAAACCCTCACCGGTTACTCGCGGTTTCTCTTTGATGAGGTCAACGGAAAATACCTCCTCATCGAATTGGCCGGGACCCCCCTGTTCGGCGGGTCTCTTCAGGAGTGGCGCAAAGAGACGCCCCCCATCTCGGGGCAGGCCCTCACCGTCGCAAAAGCCCCGTCCATTAAAATCAAGCCCGGTCCAGATCCAACGCCCAAATTACCTGAGGATGAAACCGGTGATGAGAATCCCTGCTCCAGCACCAACCTGGACGCATGCCGCGCACAGGCCGATTGCGAAGCCGTCGGGGGGTATTGGTACAACGGGATGTGCAACAGCACCCAGCAGGATCCTGCCGAGGCGTGTCTTGCCAACAATGGATACTGGTACAACAACACCTGCAACAACGAACCTGGCCTTCCAGACCTCGAAATCATCGCTGTAGAAGTCGACTACGAGGAAGGCAAGCCCCAATACACCATCCGCGTTCGCAACAACGGCCCCATCGAGAGTCAGAACTGCGATATCAACGTCAATCACCGAAATTTCGATGCCCTCATCGCCACGGGCGATGTCTCACCGATTCAGGCCGGAGATGTCACAGAGGTTCTTCTCAAAGGAAGCTATGACGACCTCGACCTCAAATCCACAGTAAACAGCCAAAAAACGCTTCAGGAATCACGATATGACAACAACACCTTCGAGTTCAAAGTCATCCCATATTGAGCCGAGATGATCTTCGAAAAAAATGCGTAAGCCCCAAACCTGCGCACACAACTAAAAAGCCTTTTGGAGAAAGCACCGTGAGAATACTTTATCCTTCGTCTCTTATCTTAATAACCTTCGGCTTTCTTTTCTCCGGCCTCGCCTTGGCAAAGGAGCCCGAGAAGGGCGGCACACCGTCCTGGAAAATCACCGGCCGTTCAGAAACCACCGTAGAATGGAAAGAATCCGATGCCCCCGACACCACCCTGGACGAAGGGACTTCCTTTCGCCAGGAGCTCTCCGTGGGCCTTGCCCGGCGCCGTGATGGCAAAAGCCTGGGGGTCAACCTGCGGGGACGGGCCACCAACGACAAGCAAGTGGACGACCGGGACGCCCGGCTCCTTTACTTAAACGGGTATTACCGCACCTCCAAGGCCAGCGTGGAGCTGGGGGACGTGGCTGCCTCCTTTAACCCCATGGTCCTCTCCACCGCCCTTAAGGGCACCAAGGTGGGCTACAAAAGCGGCACCACCTCCAAAGGCTGGGAAGCCAGGGCCATCGGCGGCATCGTCAAGTCCTCCTGGTACGATATCTATGGGCCGGACGACACCGACAGCGTGGACCGCTATGTGACGGGCTTAAAAGCCCTGGGCAACTTCGGCACCGGCAAGCGGATCGCCTTTGCCGCCGCTGCCGTCACCGACAAAGAAAATGACGATCTAAGCGAGGCCGACAAAAAAAACGCCCTGGCCCCTTCCGAGGCCATCACCTCCGGGATCCTCTGGGACTGGCGCTTCAACCGCTATTTTTCCACGCGCGGAGAGACGGCCTTTACCCGAAGCGATGCCAATGACGACCATGAAAAAGAAAACGCCGGGGCCGTCAAGATCAAGCTCCTGACCAAGCCCCTGCCGAAATCCCTCCGGCTCAACCTCAACTACGAGCGCATCGACCCGGACTTCAAACCGGTGGTGGCCACGGCCAACGCCGACACCGAACGCTACGCCGCCGACACCACCTGGATGCCCGATCGTCAATTCAAGGTGCGCCTGACCCTTAAGGAGAGCAAAAACAACCTCGATCACCAACTGGAGGGCACCCGCACCGTGGACGATGGGGTCCTCTTCCTCACCTGGCGTCCCGACTGGCTGAAGCGAGGCGAGCTGGGCCTTCGGAACCAATACAAGACCACCGACGGCCCAGGCACCGATCAACGCATCGCCATCAGCGAAGTCAACGCCAGCCTCCGTCCCAAAAGTGGCTGGAAATACGGCCTCGCCTACCTCTTCACGGACATCAATGAGAAAGCAGGCACGGCCGAAGACCAGAACCTGCACACCCTGCGCACCACCATTGGCTGGAAAAAAAGCCTCATCGCCAACCGCATGTTCCGCTCGAGCTTCCGCCTCGACACCAACCTCATCGACCGGGACTCCGGTGACCAGACCAGCCTCGGCGGCAAGGTGGACCTGGGCTTCGATGCCGGCAAGGTCTGGTCCGTAGACGCCACCGCCCAGACCCGGAGAGCTTACCGGGACGCCGCTGACGACAACGAATACCATGCCTACGAGCTGCGCGGGAACTACCACCCAGGCGGCGATCGCTCCAAGGCCTTCCGCCTGACCTGCGCCCGCCGCGAGTTCGACACGGAGAACCAAACCGCCACCACCGAACACGTGGCCAAGCTGAGCTATCTCTTCTCGTTTTAAGATAAAAAAGCATGCCTCCGGCGGGCAGGGGATAAATCCCCTGCACCCCAGGTTCGTGAATGCTCCCGGCCTTCGCTTGTCGCGCCCTAGCCCGGCATCATTCTTCGTCTGATGAGACTTAGAAGAGGGCGTCGGCGGATTCCTCAGGCCGATCACATTCACTTACGGGCTGCGCCCGTGATTAACGGCAGGGGCTACTCAAGCGTCTTCATGTTGCTCGAAGGGCTCTCTTGTCACGGCGATTTAATCCCGGCCGCAACCCACTTTCGAGGTGGCACACCTCGCCGCCGGAGTTATTCCGATTAATGTCAACCCGTCTGTTGGCACGGAAGCACTGGCAGCTCAAGGGCTTGCGACGTACGGGGCACACCGTCACCCTTCACGCGAATGCGGACGCGAGGTGCCCGAAGTACCGACAACCGTAGAGCATTCGCAAACCCGCTTTCAAGGTGGCCTCACCTTGCCGCCGGAGGCTGTTTTTTTTATGCACTTTGACCATAGAAGACTGATTTTTCCCACACAAGGCAGACACCATGACCCGACGCACCCACCTGGCCCTCTCCATTTTTCTTCTGCTGATCTTCGGCGTGTCCCTATCCTTTGCTTACGAGGGGGAAGATCTCGGCTACATTGACGCGGTGACGGTCAACGGGGCCTATTTTGAAGACCTGGATGAAAACGAGATTGTTTTTTATCCGGAGGACCTGAGGAATGGGACCGTGGAGTTCAGGGGAATTCTGGAGAGCGAACACCCGAAGATCCCTGTGGAAGCCCTTGCCGTGGAGATCACTCTGGATGGGGGGGATACCTGGAAGCGGACTGAAGGGCACGGAGACTGGGCCTTTTCGTTTCGGCCAGACATAGAGCGGACCTATGCCTTCGGCATTCGTGTGGCCACCGCCGAAGCGCCCCGGCCAGGCGGTGGTTTTCACGGGCTTCAAGAGGTGGTGCTCGCCATGGGGCCCTTTACCTTATCGGCCCTTGCGGAAGCCACCGACGAGGGACTGAAAGGGCGAGGTTTCCTTGATCTTGGGTTTCTCAACGCCCACCTGCCCAAAACCAGCAAAGGAGAAAAGCCGGGTCTTGAGGTGAGTTTTTCCGGGCTGAAACCGGATGCGGCCATGGAAAAAATTGAGTCGGGCAGCATCCAGGCCGTTGTCTCCATGGACCTTGACCTTCTCGAGGCCATCAAACTCAAAATCCGTTCCATCCATTTTTCCCCCACGGGCGCAGAGCTTGCAGGATCGCTCTCCCTGACCCAAGGGATCCACATCCCCACCATCCCGGTACGCGGGCTCTCCCTCACACCAAAGGGAATCAAGGGGACCCTGCGCTACCAAAGATACCGCAGAGTTCATCCCATTCACCTGCTTCAAGGAGACCACGGGGTGGATCTCCTCCTTCGGGGGCTGACCCTTGATATCGACACCTCGGCGCCGAGCCTTGCCATCAGGGACGTGAACGCCTCCCTGAAATTCGGCCCCGCCTTCGGGGAGATGAAAAATCAGGCGGTGAGCTTTGCCAACAATACCTGGACCTGGGGCAGCGAGGCCGGAAGCGAGCTGGGCACCCTCACCATCCCCGGGACCCCCGTCCAGGTGTCCCACATCGGCGGCACCATCGAAAACAGCCTGTCGGGCCTCACCCTTTCCGGAAACCTGGAGATCCCCGTCTTCAACAAGACCTTCTCCCTCGACCTCACCGGTGACACTGCCCTTCGGATGACCCCAGCGGGTATCTCCACCCAAGGGCGCATCGTCCTTCCGGCGTTAAACAAAGACTTTCCCCTCCACGATTTCACAGCGACGGCCAAAACCCTTGCCCTCGGCATCGAGGACAATCACATCTCAGGCGAGATGACGGCATCTATAGCGCTGGAGCGCTTAGGAGGGGCGGCCCTTGGCTTCACGGCCGACATTCGGAACTCGGGACTTACGGGCATCAAGACAAAGATCGGCCCCCAGGTGATCCCGGTGCCGGGGTTTGCCGACCTTCACCTAAGCAAAACCGCCATTGCCGTCACCACCGACGGCGTCTCCGTCTCTTTAGACGGCTACCTGGAGATCACCCACCCCTCCCTGCAGGGGCTTACTGCAAGCACGGGGGCTGATTTCGGGGAAAAAGCCCAATCGTATTTCAATAAACTCGACAGTGCGCGCATGGGAACCCCCATCCCCAACCTCTCCGGGGGAACCCATGAGGCATCTGTCATGGCCAAAAATGGCATCCAGGATAAAACCTCTGGCCTGAAAAAAAACACGGCCAAAGGGAGAAGCAGGGGCAAACAAGCGGCAATCCGAGCAAGGAAGGCGGCAAGGCCACGTCACCCGTTTGCCTTCCGCAACTTAAAGATCCTGAAAGACCGCGTGGAGCTCCCAGCCGTCTCTACAGCATGGCACAGCTTCTCCGCCCCCATGAGCGCCACCATGGATGGGCTCTCCCTCTCGGCCGAGTCCTGGGGCCTGGGGGCCTCCGGCGGCTCCATCTGGGCCGGAGTCAAAGGCTCGGTGGGCACAGGCGGAGCGGGCTTTGCCTCCAACGCCCGCGCGACGGCTCAGTTCTATCTTGACGGCCGCTTCGAAATCCTCGACTTTGCCGCCAACGCCTCCCTTGCCATGGGGCCCTTTACCCTTCACACCGACGCGGTGCTCTCGGGTGGAAAAATCAGCGGCAGCGGGGTGCTGGTCTCCAACGCGGCCATCCCCTCCCTTCCGGCCCTGTTGAAGGATGCCGAAGGCAAACTCAACCTCGATGTCCGGTTTACCAACCTTGCGGCAAGCGGCGGGGAGATCCTCTCCGGCGTCATTGACGTGCCCCTGCCCGATGCCCTGGACATGCCCCTGCCCCTGGCCGACATCCGCTTAAAGGCCCTCCATTTCTCGCCGGAAGCGGCCCTGGCCGATGCCGAAATTAAACTTAAAGGGTTCCCCGGTATCGACGCGGTCTCCATTGACACCTTGTCCCTGGGCGAAGACGGATTCTCAACCAGCGGCACCGTCAAGCCAGCGTCCCCCCTCTCCTGGACCCTCTTTGACGACCCCAACGATATCACGGCGACCATCCGCTCCTTTGATTTTGCCATCGACACCGGGGCCATGAATTTTTCCATCTCGGACCTGGATGCCGACCTTTCGCTGGGGACAAACTATGGGGACGTCACCTATCCCCTCTCGTTTCAGGATGACCTTTTCCGCTGGGGAGAGACGGCGTCACAGGCTGCCTCGGGCCTTGCCCAAGCAGAATCCACCGTGGCAGGGCTCAGTTCCGCAGCATCCAACCTTCAAAGCCAGGTCACCGGTGGCGTTTCCAGTATCGGACAGCGGCTTGTGATCCCCGGCACCGATTTTGGCATCACGAACCCCGGCGGTTCTCTGACGTTAGGGGAGGCGCCTTCCATCTCCCTGTCAGGCGTTATTGAAGTGCCAGGGTTTGGCGCGCCCTTTGAACTGCCTATTCCAGCGGAGACCCCCCTTGTGATCAGCGCCTCCGGTATCTCCACCCAGGCACAGATCACCCTGGATCAGCTCCTGGACAAGATCGACCTGGAGGGCTTCCCCATACACCCGAAGCACCTCGCTTTCAGCGTGGCGGCCAACGCCATTGACCTGGATCTTGCAGGCGCCATCTCCCTTCCGGCCTTCGGAGGGATCGCCCTCGACTTCGCCGCAGATTTCGATGGTTTTGGCCTGGACTCTCTCTCCATTAATGCCGACAACCTGGACAAGAAAATCTCCCTTGAGGGCTTTGCCGACCTGCACCTCATCGACTTCGCCACCGGCTTCAATGAAGACAACTTCTTCGTGAATCTCGACTGCGACCTCACCCTCACCCACCCCATGCTCAAAGACTTCATGCCCCTTTCAGAAAGCGAGGCAAAAGAGAGGCTCGCCTCAGCGGGGAAGAGAGCTCGCAGCAAGGGGCAACAAGCCGTGGACGGTGCCAGAAGGAAAGGAGAACAAGCCCTCAACCAGGGCCAGGAGGCCGTGGCCTCCGCCGGGCAACAGGCGACGCAAACAGCGGCTCCCATCGCGTTGCGGGGCCTTAAAATCTACAAGGATGCCCTTGAGTTCGGCGAAGGCCTCGGGGGATGGCACACCCTTACCCCGGCGGCCATGGCCCGCATCGACGCCCTTGAGCTGGTGCTCCAGAAATGGGGAATCGGAGCCGAAGGGGACCGCTTCTGGGTGGGGTTCAAGGGCGCCATGAACGCCCAGGGCACAGAAAACGGTGCCTCCGCTGAAGCCACGGCCCAGTTTTACAGCGACGGCACCTTTCGATTGCTGGACATGGATTTTGCCGGAAAGTTTGCCATGGGACCCTTTACGCTTCTCACCGACGCCCAGTACGCCAACGGCAAACTCAGCGGCTCCGGCATGGTCGTCTCGGACGTCCCCATGCCGGATCTTCCCGCCATCTTAAAAGACGATGCGGGGCTTTTATCGGCCGCCGTGGACTTTGAAAATCTTAAGGTGGACACGAAAAACAACCTCATCACCGACGGGCTCATCTCCCTGGACACCGCCTTTGATCTCTCTGCCGCTCTCTCCGAAGCCCAGAAGCTTAAGATGGCGGTGAGGCGCCTCGGCTTTTCACCCAGCGGCCTTGCCCTCTCCGGCAACGTCACCCTGCCGCCCCTCTTCGGGGGCCTTACCCTCCCCGTGCTCCAGGTGGACAACCTGAAAATCGGGTTGGATGGCTTCTCCGGTACCACCCTGCTTGCCGCTGCCTGGGAAGATCCTGCCCACATCTCCATTTTGGAAAACCTGGGTGTTGAGATCCTCATGCGGGGGATCCGCCTCTCTGTGGACTGGTCCAAGCCAGGCCTCTCCAAGGTCTCCCTCACCGATATTGATGGGTCCGTGGACTTAGGAGAGCTCTTTGCCACCCTTGAAGAGGCCGCGCAACCTGTACTCGCCTTTGCCCAAGGAGCCCTCACCTTCACCCTGCCCGAAGCCACCCTGCCCAGCATACCCGACCTCGGGTTCTCAGACATTAACGGCCGCATTCGGTTCACCCCCGGAGGCATGGTCTTCTCCCTGGACTCCATCGCCCTTGCCATGAATATCCTGGAGACCGATGTCACCGTCTCGGGCACCGGGATCTCCGTGGGGAGCACCGGGCTCTCTGGAACATTTGCCCTTGATGTCCCCATGGATCTCCCTGCTGCCGGTGGTTTTTCAGGGAGCATCAACAGCCTTGGGGTCACCCTTGCCCAGAACAGCATCCAGGCGGGTGATTTCTCAGTAGGGCTGACCCTCCCCCAGTTTTTTGACTTAGAGCTTGCCATGGCCGGCTCCATCTCCGCATCCGGCATCGACAACTTTCACATCGACACCGATGTCGCGATTCCCCCCATCGACCAATTCAAGGAGTTGGCCACCCTGACCATCCATGACCTCTCGGCCGGATACGATTCAAAGGGCGGGCTCTCCCTTGCCCTCTACCCGGAGGCCACCTTCAACCACCCCATGCTGAAAAGCCTGGACACGGTGATCCTCGATGCCGTCACCTTCACCAAAGAGGCCGTAAATTTTGAGGGCATCACCATAAACCAACAGCTTGAGAACGCCCATTTTCCCTTGGGTCCCGTGGATGTTCAGATCACGGACCTGGGCCTCACCGTCTCACCGGACTCCCTCTCCACCACCATCTCCGGAGGGGTGGCAGTGGGGCCACTTGCCGAGGGGAAGGACACCGTCACGGCCTCCCCCACCTCCTTTTCCATCAGCGA
>NZ_JAQYWB010000011.1 GCF_030145185.1 Desulfoluna sp.
TTCCTCTCTCGCGGATTGTTTCTTCCGGGAGTTTAATTCCTTTGATCAGCCGAATCGCCGAGGTACGCGATCCGTATGCCAGGTGGTGTGGGAGGGCCCTTCAGTGATGAGGGGTCCTATCCCGATGTAAGCCGTGCTTCAATTCAAGATGTTCCGAAAACCCAAGGGCTTGGGGACAACTGAATGGAGAAGACCCTTCGAACTGAAAGAAAGGAAACCGACTACCTTTGAGTTGCCGCCACCCCTCACGAACACGACAGCCTATGAACAAAACCGTAAAACGAGCCACCCTAAAACACCAAAAACTGGGTTTGTGGCTACTGTTGGCACTGTTTTGCACGAGGGTACCCCTGTGACAAACAGTGGAAAAGTTCAAAGAACGAAACCCTTGGGCGAAGGGGAAAGAACCACAACCCCTTACGTTTTTTGCAAGTTCCGATAAGGCTTACAACGCCACACTTCACCCGACGGGCGCAGAAGCCTGACAGTATTTGATATTTGACAATGAACGGCTAATGAATAGGCTTGAAAAGCCGCACTTGCGCCCGGTCGGTGTGCAAGTAATTGTTATCTCAGTCGATTTATTATTACAGCCCTTTTATTGTTCCTTATAGCCATATTTCAACTTCCCTTGCACTCTCATTACAGGACCTATAGCAAATGCTTCATATGGATTATTATTTATATCTGTTCGATTAAAACATGATTCCATTACACTTCCCAATAATACTTTAATAGATGTCTCTTCCGTCTTAATGCCAAGATCGTCTATTATTAATTGATGATACGGACCATCTCCATTTTGAAATAGTTTTAGCGATCCCTTATCAAATATAGATACTACATCAGGATAATTCTCTATTGAATTCTCTTTTCCTAAACTATCGTACATTTTTTTTAAATCACTTCTGACCGATTTAAAACAGAAAGCATAGAAATCTATTTTATTATCTATTTTTTTAATACTATTGCATTTATCAATAATATCTTTATATTCCTCTTTATTAAAATTAGATTTCACCTCAATTGCACAAACTACAGCATTTTTATTAGCAACAACAAATTTATTTTCTCTTAAAAAATATGCAGAAGGATAATTTTCATCTATTATTAGAATATCCATTTGTTTTGAAGAGCTTTTACTTTCATGATCATATACAAAGCCAGAATTAATAGAAAAGCGATTAGAAATAAAATTTCCCAGATATTCAACTAATACAGCTTCCCTATATTCACCAATTGTTAAATTGTGACTTGTATATTTTTTTATTTTCTCAAATTTCAAACTTATATCTTTTACTGCATTTTCAAACATTATTTCCTCAGCAAAAATTTATTTAACACATATACATAATATATATTATTCGTCACTATTAATCCAACTGTCAAAATTTAATATTCAGTACTGTCGATCTATATCCTCATTGTAGATAACATTATGAATAACCCGCCAATTTTTCAATCTATCACCTATATAGGCCTGAACCTCGGACAGGTTATCCGATATCCAAGGGGATAAAGTGGAAAATTGGAAGGGGTTGGGTTCCATGTTTTAATGTTCAATACTACCGAACAAGTTGTCCAGTTATTGAGGATGAGATCATAGTTCGTATGACAAATCAAGAATGGATTGCCGTATCATTCGCAACAGACTTTATTTGTTGTGCTATAGGCCAAAAAAGTTTTTTTGCGTTCTGTTTTGAGCCTGATAGGAGACCGCATGAAATATTGATATACCTGCCTTTGGTTTTCCATGTTTTGCCTTGAATAGCCTGATAGATGGCCATAAGTCTACCTTAGACCGCTGATATGTGCCGTTTTCCATGTTTACCCTTTAATAATCCGCCATGAAACAAGTTCGTATGCCCCCTACTATTGAAGGTACGAAAAATGGAACTCTTGCGACCCGGATCCACCCTGAAGCAGTGGGACCCGGCCAGACAGATTCCTTGTTTCGGCCCCCTTCGTGTTCTCATCACTCTTTCTCGCTCCCAGGCTCTGTCCGGCACTTATCCTTGTGATCATGCAATACAAATTTTTGCTATCGCACCACTTAATGGGTAAGTGCCGGGCTCTGCCTGGGCGTTTCGGGTGCAAGGCTCCGCCTTGCCGGTACGAAAAGTCGTCATGCTGGAGTGAAACTCACAGATTGCTGGGCTTCAAGCATGGAGGCGGAGCCTCCGGAGAGCATTACCAGGCAGAGCCTGGGAACGAGAGAAGTGACGGTAACTTATGCGCTTGCGATGCATGGGGCACCTCCTCACCCTTCACGCGAATGCGGACGCGGGGTGCTTCACGTACCGATAGCCGGGGAGCAATTGCAAACCTGCTTTGAAGGTGTTTTTCACTATAGTGGCTTCGCCACCCTTGCCGCCGGAGTGATTCCGGTTCATGTCAACCCATGAATTGATACGGAAGTAACGGTAAATTATGCGCTTGCGACGCATGGGGCACCTCCTCACCCTTCACGCGAATGCGGACGCGAGGTGCTTCAAGTACCGATAGCCGGGGAGCATTCGCAAACCCGCTTTCAAGGTGTTTTTCGCTATAGTGGCTTCGCCACCCTTGCCGCCGGAGGCATTGCTTTTTGTTGATCACGATCGGTCGATAAGGAAGAGGGGGGGGCGGGAAGTATCTGTATCCCGTAATTGCGTCAGCCGGACCGCAGTCGCGCGTGCGGTCCGGCTGGCGCCGGGGTGTTGCTGTGCTCAAAAAAGAAGGCGCTAAAAGCAGGTGGCAGGCCATGGATGACGGTCCCGAAGTCGCTGCTCTTTTAGCCCGGATATTTCATGAAAAAACGATCGATTCAAAGCAATAGGCAATTATTGCAATGAGCTATTGCGGAAGATTCAGTCATTTCAAAAATACAAAATGTAATTCACGGTTATCTGTTCGCTTTTCTCACCCGACTCGTGAAATATTCGGGTTAGAAACGAAATTTTAATAAGTCGTACAAACTTTAACCTTCGCAGAGAAACGCATACTGTTTCTTAAAAGGCCGCTGTGATTTGACCCGAGGAACGAGGGGCAAAACACAGCGGTAACCCGCTTTCAAGGTGGCTCACCTTGCCGCCGGAGGCATGTTTTTATGACCTATGACCTATGACCTGTTTTCATGGCCTGTTTCATACCCTTCTGTCAGGCGCAGGAGGGTAAAGTGGGTGGCAAAGACATCGGTCTGGGCCGAGATGTGGTTGAACCGGGCGCGGGAGAGGTTGAAGATGGCGTCCAGGACCTCGGTGGAGGTGGCGACTCCCTGGGCAAAGGCCAGGTCGGTGATTCGGAGGTTCTCTTCGGCTTCGTTGAGGCCGGATTGGGCCACGCCCAGGTTGTCGATGGCCACGTCTCGATCGAGGATGGCGTTGTCGAAGCGTGTGGTCAGGCTGTTTTCAAGTTCTCTGAGCTGGTGGCGCAGGGCGGTTTCGGTCAGGGCTGCCTGGCTGATGGTGGCCTCTTTTTTCAGGCCGTCGAAGAGGTTCATGGAGACCGATGCGGTGAGGCGGACGTCGTCGCCGTTCACGTCTGAGGAGCCAAAGCTGTAGTCATCCAGATAGAGGCTGCTGTAGGTGGCCGACAGATCCACGCGGGGCATGTAGGCGGCGCGGGCGGCTTTTTTTTGCATGGCGGCACCGGTGAGGGTCTCTTTCAGGGAGAGGAGGTCACTGTTTCGGGAGAGAAGGGTTGCCTTACCTGCTTCGGCCTCCATGACGGTGGGTATTTTTTTGAAAAGGGAAAAATTCAGGGCGGTGATTTCTTCCTCGGTGAGAGGGCGGCCCACGGTCAGGGCCAGGGTGTTGAGGGCGGAGGTGATGTTGGCCCGGGTGCGTCGTTCGGTCTGGACCGCGTTGTCCATCTCTACCTTGACAGAGAGGAGATCTCGTTTTTTAAGGACCCCCACCTTGTATTTCAGCTCCATCTCCCGGTATCGGTCCCGGTAGAGGCGGACGGCGTCTTCGGCGACCTTGAGGTTCTGCCGGCTTCGGTAGACACCGAGGTAGGCCAGGGCCACGTTCTGGCTGACATCCTGGCGGGTAGATTTCAGGTTGAATTGCCCGGCTTCAGCGCCTGATTTGGCGGCCTTCAGGGTGTAGGAATCTGAAAATCCGGCAAAGAGGTTCAGGGAGATGCTGCCTTGAAACGCGTCGTTTTTCTCTTGGTTCTTGAGAATGGTATCATGGTTGTAGCGATTGGCTTTGTAGCCGACGTCTACGCTGGGAAGAAAAGGACTCCTCGCCTCCTGAACCTTTTTATCGGCGATGGCGGCCTGGGCCGAGGCGGCTTTCACGCTGTGCCGGCCGGCCAGGGCCTCCTGTTGCAATTCGGGCAGGGTCAGAGCGTGGAGGGGAGAGGCGGCCAGGCAAAGGGCCGTCAGAACAAGAAATCGTTTCATGGATATACCTCATTGATGTTCACCCGGGCCGAGAGGGTCGGCCCGGGTGGTTTTTTTTGTGTCTTACTGCAGGTACCTGATCGACTGCGTCTCGTTACGCTTTAGCTTGGGTCTCTTTCTCTTCCCAGCCGATGAAGAAGGAGAGCAGGGCGGGAATCACAAAGAGGGTGAAGAGGGTGGACATGGCCATCCCTCCCAGGAGCACACTGCCGATGCCACGGTAGAGTTCCGAACCGGAGTCTGTGGCCAGGACCAGGGGCAGAAACCCGGAGATGCTGGTGCAGACACTCATGAAGATGGGACGGATTCGGGTGCGGACAGCGTCTTTGATGGCTTCGACCCCTTTGAGGTTCTCGTAGCGCACGTTGTTCAGGGATTGGTGCACGATGAGGATGGCGTTGTTGACCACCGTTCCCACCAGAATAATAAATCCCAGCATGGTGAGAACGTCTAAGGGTTGCCTTGCCACGAGCAGGTCCACCAGTCTCAGGCCGATGAATCCGCCGGCGGCGGCCAGGGGCACGGAGAAGAGAATGATGAAGGGGTAGAGAAAGTTCTCAAAGAGGGCCGCCATCAGTAGATAGGTGATGAGAATCGCCAGCACCAGGTTCCACTTCAGGGCGTTGAAGGTCTCCACCAGTTTGTCGGCGTTGCCGCCCAGTTTGACTTTGACCCCGGAGAGCTGTCCGGTCTCTATCAGGCCGTCCACCGTAGAGCGGATGGTCTCCATGGCTTCCTGCAGGGGAATTTCAATGGGGGGGGTGATCTCCAGGCGGATGTTGCGCCTTTTTTCCAGTCGGTCGATCTGGGTCATGCCGTGATCGTAGGAGAGGGTGGCCACGTCACCCACGCGCACCAGCTGGCCGAGATTGTTGACCATGGGGGCGGAGAGAATCGCTTCGGGGGTCTGGAAGTCCTTTTCCTCGCTGCGTACCACCAGGTCGATGCGGTCTTTACCGTCAGGACTGAAGTCGGCCACTTTTCGGCCGTCCATCAACACGTCCACATAGATGCCCAGCTGTTCTTCCGTCAGCCCGTTGGCCGCGAGTTTGTTTTTGTCCGGGATGATGCGGCCTTCGGGGTAGGCGATCTCCAGGGAGGGGACGGGTCGGATCTGGGACTTCGGCACCGCCTGCCCAACAGCCCCCATCAGGGAAAATCCGGCCTGAACGATGGCGCTCATCTTATCCCCTGAAATGTTGAGGTCGATGGTGCGCCCTTTGCCGAGTCCGGTTTCAAAGATGCCAGGCTGAAGGCTGATGCCGAACATGCCGGGCATGGAGTTGATGATGCGGTTCATGGCCGGAATCAGTTCACCGGCACGGGTTTCGTCTTCATCCACGCAGGTGACGCCGAAGATGCTGATCATATCGGCGGAGAGGTAGAAGACGTTTTTAACCAGGGGCAGGCCTTCCCCTGTGTCTTTGCGATATTTTTCCGTCTCTTGAAAGATGTAATCGCCCACTTCGTGACGCTTCTCTGCGGAGTAGCCGGGGGGCGGTACCAAGACGTTCATGATGAAGTTCTGGTTGCCCTGGGGCAGGTATTCGGCCTTGGGCATCAGCGCCCAGGCGATGAAAATGGCGACCGATGTGAAGGTAACCACACAGCCCACGCGGGTGACGACGTTCTTCAGGCAGAAGTTGGAGACGCCCATGATACTCGAGATAAAGAGATCTCCGAGTTTGCCGATGACCCCCCCCTTGGCTTCAGCCGGACCTTTTTTGCGGTAGATGAGGTGCATAAAGGAGGGGATGACGGTGATGGAGACGAAAAGGCTCAGGAGAATAGCCGAGGTGATGGCGATGGCGATGTCTCGAAAGAGCTGGCCCGCTTCCTGTCTCATGAAAATGACGGGGAGAAAGACCGCCACGGTGGTGAGCGTCGAGGCGATGACGGCTCCGTACACCTCTTTGGTGCCTTCGTAGACGGCATCAAAGGACTTTTTTCCGAGTTTGAGATGGCGGTCGATGTTTTCGAGCACCACAATGGAGTTGTCCACCAGCATCCCCACGGCAAAGGAGATACCGGCCAGGCTCACCACGTTCAGGTTACGGCCCATGAGCCAGAGGGAGATGAAGGTGCCGATGGCCGAGATGGGAATGGCTATGCCGATGGTGGCGGTGGAGCGTACGCTTCGAAGGAAGGTGATCAGCACCAGGATGGCCAGGGCCGCCCCGATGAGGACGTTTTTCTTCATGGTGGCGATGGAGCGGTTGATGTAGGGCGCTTCATCATAGGACCAGTTGATGTAAAGCCCCCGCTGGGCCAGCACATCTTTGTTGAGGCGATCCACCTCTTTTCTGACGCGGTCCACGATTTCAAGGACGTTGCCGCCCTTTTGCTTTTTCACGCCGATGACGATCCCTTCGTCCCCGTTTTCCATGACCGAGACAAACTGGGGCTCGTAGCCGATGCGGGAGGTGGCGATGTCCTTGAGGAGAACGTGGGTGATGCCGTCATTCATGATCACCACGTCCATGGGATCTGAGGCATTCTGGAATTTGGAGGTGGTGCGGATGCGGTAATTTCGCCGGTCGATGCCGAGGACACCGGCGGAGATGTCGTTGTTGGCAGCTGTGACGCGCGCGATGACCTGGTTGATGGTGATGCCTCTCCGGGCCATTTTTTCGGGATCCAGGACGATCTCCAGCTGATCCTTGGTGCCCCCGAAGACCATGAGGGAGGCCACGCCTTCGACACGTTCGATGTACTGTTTGATCTCGTTTTCAAAGAAGGTGCGCTGGGTGAGAATGTTGGTGCCGCTTCCATGAATGGCGCGGCACTGCATCCAGATGATGGGGCGCGTGGAGCCCCCGGAGCTGGAGATCACCGGTTCAAAGACGTTGTCCGGATAGTTGAAGACCTCGTTGAGTTTGTTGGAGACGCGGAAGAGCGCGGTGTCCACATCGGTCGAAAGGTCGAAGGTGAGGGTGATCGTGGCGTAGTCGTTGTAGCTGGAGCTCTCCATTTTTTGAAGGCCCTGGAGGCTTTTAAGCTTGTCCTCCTGCTTTTCGATGACCTCGGTCTCCAGCTCGCTGGGGCTGGCCCCGGGCCAGGCGGTCAGCACCTCGATCTCTGGGAGCTCGGTGTCGGGTGCCAGTTGCACAGGCAGCTTGGTGAGCCCGATGATGCCGAAAAGAACGATCATGATCACCATCACCGCGGCGGTGACGGGTCGTTGGATGGAAAATTTAATCAGATCCATGGGTGGCTGGTATCCCTCGCTAATCATGTCATTGAATACCCGATAAGGCCGCCCCGTAAAAAGGGGGGGCGGCCAAGGCGTTCTTTACCGGTTGGCGGAACGCTTGATGGGGTCGGGCAGAAAACCGTGTTTTTTAATTCTTTGTTCCGATGACCGTCACGGGCTGGCCGGGGCGAAGCCGGTCGTTGCCGTCGATGACGACTGTCATGCCAGGGGTGGCTTCGCCTTCTGCGATGCCAGCGTTCCCTTCAACATAAGCGAGGACGGTGACCGGAAGGGCGGATGCCGCCCCTTCTTTGATGGTGTAGACCAGGGTCTGGCCATTAAAGGTCACCAGGGCGTCCCGGGGGACGAGGGTCATCTCCTGCTTCTCGGCAGCCGGCATGGAGACGGTGGCGCTCATGTTGAGTACTGCGGTCTCCATTTTCGGAAGCTTCACCTTAACAAAGATGTTCTTCGTGGTGGGGTTGGCCACGGGGATAAACCCGTTGATGGTCCCTCGGATGGTGAGACCCAATGCGGTGACGGTGACCCCCACGTCTTCTCCTTTGTGAGAGAAGACCAGCAGGTCCTCCGCCATGGGAACCTTCACATAGATGTCATCCATGGAACCCAGGAGACAGAGCGGACTCCCCGGCCCCACCCAGTTGCCTTCATCGACATTTTTCTCCAGGACGACCCCGGCAAAGGGGGCGCGGATGATGCTTTTTTCTTTTTTCAGGAGGGCCAGATCGAGGTTCTTCTCCAGGGTGGCCTTCTGCATGGCCAGGTCTTCCATGGAGAGGCGCATGTTGTCATACTCCTGCTCACTGGCTGCCTTCTGATTAAAAAGGGTCTCGTACCGGGAGAGATCCTTTCTGGCTTTGGCCAGGCGAATCTCAGCTTGAAGAATCCGTTTTTTGACCGTGTCGATGTCATTTTGGACAAAGTCCAGGTTGAGGCGGAAGAGGGGGGCCCCTTTTTCAACCCGATCCCCTTCCATGATGTGCACTGTCTGCACCTGGCCGCTCACTTCAGGAGAGAGGGCGGAGATGCGATCAAATTGAAGGGTGCCCACCACATCCAGGGTTCTGGCGATGGTCTTTTGCGTGATCTGGCTTGTGACGACCCGTGCCGGAGGTTGGGCCGGGCCTTCGGCGTATGCCATAGCCGGCAGGGCGAGTAGAATGATTACCGCTATCCATTTTGTTACTTTCATTGGCCTTTTCCTCACGACTCAGAATAGTTAGATGTAATCGGTGACCAGACATGCCTGAAAGGCCACCGGTGTCTTTTATACATTTTATCCATTTTTATTTTATTCAGGTAACAATGTTAGTAACGCATTGCCGCCTGTTTTCCTGCGGTGTCTATTTTATTTTTTCAGGGTAGTACGGTCTCGGAACGGAGCCCGGCGGCGATGTATTGAATGAGCTCTTCAAGCATGATTTTTGGGTCTCTGTCGATTCCGAGGATAGACATGGATTCCTCCATCATGCATTCCCCCTGCATGATGCCGAAGCACGAGATCCGGAAAAAGGCAATGCGGCGAAGCAGGGTCATTCTTGGAATATTTGGCAGGACTCTTTCCAGGCAATTGGCAAAATAGAGAAGTTTGTTCTCCAAAATGCTTTTCAGGTTCTGTTTGAAAAAATCCTCGTTTTCATAGGCCGCCGCAAACTGGTGAAAGACATTCATCCAATCCGGGTGGGCGACGGTGAACTCATAGAGCGGCTCCAGCTGGCTCCGCAACAGATTCTCCAGAAGCGGGACGTTATCACCGGATTTGGCCATGACCGTTTTCATGCGTTGGGTCTGCTCTGTTTCCAGGGGGGTGAGAAATCGGGTGACAATGGCCGAGATGAGGTTGTCCTTGGAGCCGAAGTGGTAGTTGATGGCGGCCACATTGACACCGGCATTCTCGGTGATTTTTCTCATGGACGCCTTATCGGCCCCCAGTTCTACAATGAGCCGTTCGGCGGCATTGAGTATTTTGGTCTTTGTATCCATAAGGTCCAGTTTGTATTTTTTGAGGGAACATTCAAACATTGTTTGAAATTGTGTTTGAAATGAGTTTTAAACGATGTTTGAAACGGGTGCAAGAGTTTTTTGTATGAAAGGTCCCCTGGGCGCTTAAGGCTTAACACCGACACACCTCCCAATCTTTTTCCCTTCAGCCCTCAGCCCTTCAGCCCTCAGCCCTTCAGCCCTCAGCCCTCAGCCCTCAGCCCTTCAGCCCTCAGCCCTTCAGCCCTCAGCCCTTCAGCCCTCAGCCCTCAGCCCTCAGCCCTCAGCCCTCAGCCCTCAGCCCTCAGCCTTCAGCCTTCAGCCTTCAGCCTTCAGCCTTCAGCCTTTAGCCTTTAGCCTTCAGCCCTCAGCCTTCAGCCTTTAGCCTTTAGCCTTCAGCCTTTAGCCTTTAGCCTTCAGCCTTCAGCCTTTAGCCTTCAGCCTTCAGCCCTCAGCCTTCAGCCCTTAGCCTTCCCCTTCCCCTAAAACGTATACCCGATGGAAAAATGGAGATTCCCAGCGCTCTCTTCGGGTTTTGGAGCCAACTTCCACCCGTAGAGAAAGCCGATGGGGCCGATGGGGGTGATGTAGCGAAGGCCGACGCCGGCAGAGGATCGGAAGGATTCGGAGAGATCGGGTTCAGATGCGTTTCGGATGCACCCGGTGTCATAAAAGGTGGTGAATTCGAAATTCATGCCGAGGTCGAATCGGGCCTCCAGGCTTCCCAGGATGGCGGTGTGCCCACCCACGGGGTTGTCGGTGGCATCGGTGAGGAGTTTGTTTTCGCCGAAGCCCCGGATATCGGAGGTCCCCCCCAGGAAGAGGAGCTGGTCTTCGGGGATGGCGTTGTTGCTGCCATAGGGCTCCATGTGATGAATCCTTCCCCGGAGGGCGAAGGTGAGGCGGTTTAAGGGGGTCAGATAATAGCGCAGCTCGGCGCGTTGTTTGAAAAAATCGTCCAGGGAGTTTTCGATGCCCCTGGAGATATCCACAGAAAACCGGGTCGTCCCCCCTTGCCTGGGGCGGACAAAGGAGTCTGTGGAGTTGTAGGTGAGGGCGGGCGTGACCACCACGATGCTTCGGGGGTCGTACTGATCCGCATCCGCTGGATCAATGGGGGCAGACCCTGCCTGATATTGTTCCCTGAATTCATAGCGATGGGTGAGGGAAGCGTTGAATTTTTCTAAGAATTGTCGGTTGAAGGCCAGAGAGGCGCCGTAGGTCCGAGTCCCGAAATCCTGATTGAATTCATGGAGATCCTCTCCAAACATGCTGATGGTCGAGGCGATGCGTGTGCCGAAAAAACGGGGTTCGGTGATTCCCAGCTCGGTTCGATAGCCAATCTCACTTGTCTCTGCCGAGACCCATCCATCTTTGTTGAGGCCGAGCAGGTTGTGGTCTCCGAGGCGGGTGTGCGCATATTTTTTCCGGCGGGTGTCGTATCCGGCACCGAATTCCAGATAGTATGGTTTTTTCTCCTCCACCTCCACCAGAAGATTCACCCGGGGGGCCTTTTCCTTGAGACCAATGGTTCTGAACTTTGCAGAGGACAGGGCGCTGATATTTCGTATGTTTCGCTGGGTCTTAAGGGCCTTGGTGAGGGAAAAGGGCATGCCCGGTGTGAGTGCCACCTCGCGTTGGAGGATTTTCGCCCGTGTTCGGAAATTGCCTGTGTAGAAGAGCGCTCCGGTTGAGACATGGGGGCCGTCCTCCAAGGCATAGGTCAGGGAGGCCCGGTGCGGTCCGGTCCCGGTTTCATCCATTACAGCCTGTCCTTTGACGGTGACATGGGGATACCCTTTTTCCGAAATCAGTTCGGAGAGGGTGTTCTCATCACTTTCGATCATGTATTCACGAAACGGTTTCCCCTCTTTCAAGGCGATGGCCGTTCGGGCTTCGGCGTCGGTCAGGGTGCCGAGTCCGCGGAAGGTCACGGTGTCTACCCGGGTTTGCTTTCCTTCATGGATGATCAGGCTCACATCGGCGAGCCTTTGCCCCTTTTTTTTGTCCTCGTTCCACCTCACCTCGTCGGTGATGGCCGTGTTCAGGTAGCCCTGCCGCAGATACAAAGATTGAATGGCGCTGATATCATCCTCAAGGATCTCCGGGACGAAGGCACCGGCGTCGAAGGTACTGGGGGGCCGGGTGAGTATTTGCTTTTTCAGGCGTTCCCTGTCGAGGACCGAGTTGCCCGTGATGGTGAGGGTGTGGACAAGTGACCGGACCCCCTCGTCGACCGTGAGACGGATTTTTCGGCTGAATGCCTCGTCCGGGTTGCCCGCCGACTCCGTCATGCGGACCCGGGCGTCCAGGTACCCGGCTTTCCGGTAACGTTTCCGGATATTCCGGATGCTTTTTTTCAAGCCCAGATCGTTTTTGTTTCCTTCGCGTTTGAGGACCAGCTCTTTTTTAAGGGTAAAATCCCAGAACTCTTGATTGCCTTCAAAGGTCATTTTGTACTGTGGCCCTTCATGGATCAGAAATTGGAGGTTCACGTCGTGACTGTCGGGGACTCTGTTCACCACCGGGGTGATCTTTACCTCTGCGTACCCCTTGTGTCGGTAAAATTTAGTGAGGTTTTTCAGGTCGGCTTTGAATTTTTTTTCGATGAAACGGGGGATTTCACCAAAAAAGAGGGAGGCTTTCCAGGAGTCGATCCTGAGCTTCAGGCGCGCGCTTGAGAAGGCTTTATTGCCTGTCATTTCGACGTTCCGGATTCGGTCGAACGGCCCCTTGTCGATGACGACAGACACGTTATAGTGCCCCTCTTTCGGGTCCTTTTGGGCAGAGACCCTAATCCTGGCGTCGGGATACCCTTCGTGTTTGAAGACCTGTTGAATCAGGGCTTCCTGTTTTTTCAGGTCCTCGGCCACATAGGCGTCCCCCGTAAAGAGGGTCATGGCGTTGAGGACCTCCTTTTGGAGCAGGGGAAAGGCCCCGTGAATGCGGATATCCTTAATCCTTTGAAAGGGGGTCAGCCGGAAGGTGAGGGCGATTTCGGGCTGCTCCCAGTCGGGATCGGGGACATCAATGCCTTGGAACAGGCGGGAGCTTTTCAGCAGGTTCAGGCTCTTTTGAAAGTCGTCGTCTGAGAACGGCTCCCCTTCGCGGAGCAGAATCATGGCCTGGGCTACCCGTCGGTAGCTGGGTATCATGGGGCCGATAATTTCAACGGAAATTTTCGAGACCAGGGGTGCCGCATTAAATTCTGGGCTGCTCGCCCGGACAGGGTGGGGGGCAAGGGCGCCCAAGAACATCATCACGATAAAGATCACCGCCATCTGCCACGGGTGTCCCTTTCTGGCCACCGAGGCATGCGCGGGCCGTTGTCGCCTGCAGGGTGTAGGGGGAGTGTGTGGATTCTTTGTCATTTTTTACCGCATCTCCAGTCTGAACATCAACTCACCACCGAAATCGCCGTCGGTGTCCCGAAAGGCATTCATCAGGACATTTTCATAAAATTTATATTCGGTGATGGCACTTTGGACCGTGACCCCATTTTTGGTGCCTATCCCGTATTTGAGGGTCATTCGTTTGGAGAGCTCTTTGCCGACCGTGATGTTCACATCATCGGCCTCCTCCGGATCCGTTCGTTCTGTGTATTTCATCTCAAGGGTGTCGAGTCCGGTGGCCTCTTTCAGGCTTCCCTGGAGGGTTCGGGCCACCAGGTCGGCAACCATCTGACGGGTGGACTGATGGGAGCCCCCTTCGCCATCGATCATCTCCTCCCGTGTTTTGTTGAATAAGAGCAGGGAGAGAATCGTGGCATCGGTCTCTGATGGGGTTGAGCTCATGTCAAATTTTAGATTGTCCTCCACGCCGGACACCCGTAAGTGAAGGGTCCATGTTCTTACCTTGATCTCGCTCTCCAGGTCGATGGTGGCTTCAATTTTGTAAGGGTTGATAAAATCCAGGACCCCTTTTTTAATTTCAAACTCTTTGCCCAGATAGGAGATGACCCCGGACTCCACTTCTGCCCTGCCACTGACGAGAGGCCCGCTCAAGGGGCCGTGGAGGGTCAGCGTCGGCTTCAGGGCCATGAGGACGATGTTATTGTCCACGATCAAGGGGGCGCGGTGGTGCAGTGTAATATGGAGATCTGTGTTTTTCAGCAGAAGGGGACTTTCGGTTTGTGTGACGGGCGGTATCGCCCGTTTTTTTTCACCGAGGCTGTCGATGAGGCCCAGTTTGATTTCTTTATAATACAGGCCTTCGAGAAGGACAATATTTCCCGCAATTATAGACCTTTCAGGCGTTCCAGAAAAGGTCAGCCCACCGTTTAACAGGACCTCCAGGGTCTCGGGAAGCCTGATGGGCAGGGTGTAGGCGTTGAGGCGTGCGGTGATGGAGACCGGTGTAAATTGGTCCAGGGCCAGTGTTCCGGACAGATCCAATCGCCCTTTGTCCAGGTTGCCGGTGAGTTTCTTAATGGTCAGGGTCTCAGGTGTGAGGTGAAGTTGACCGTTGACGCTGTGAAGTTTCTGATTCAAGACGGGCACGGTGAGCTTGAGCTGCTTCAGCCTCAGGTCTGCCTGGAAGTCAGGCTGCTTTCGGGTGCCTTTCAGCCGAGCCGCGAGCTGGATCTCCCCTGTGATATCACTCAGCGCTTCAGTGAACAGATGAATGACTTCCAGGGGCAGCGCGCCGTCCGCCTGAAAATCGATGGCGCCGTCATGCCTCGCCTTGCCGGTGATTTCGAGATGTCCCTGATGGAAGAGGTCGAGGCGAAGGGTCGGCACATGAAGGGTTCCGTTTTCGATGGAGGCATCGCAGACCCCGGCACTGACCAGCGGGATGTCGTTGTGGGACAAGGAGAGCTGAGAGACTCGGGTAACGGCCTGGAGGGTCTCCGGGGTGTCGGCGTTGCCTTCCACCTCGATAAAGCCCGTCACGGTTCCTGTCAGGTCTTTGCGCCCCATGGACTCGAAAAAAGGTCTCAGCGGGGTCTGGTCAAGCAGGGCCTTTCCTGAAAACAGGTGGGTTTTGAGTGCGTAAAAACCCGTGAACTCCGCCCCCAGAGTCCCTTTGGCCCGGACGAGATGATCCTGAAGGGTCAGCTTGAGGCTGCCGTCGTCAAAGGGCTTGTTGTTCAGGCGCAGGTGGGTTCCTTGAAATTCTCCCGCCAACTGGGGATTTTCAAGGCTCCCTGTGCCGGTGATATTCGCGTTGATTTTTCCCTCTGCGGCCATGTCGGCCTGGATTGAATCGATATGTTTCAGGCTGATTCCCGGGGTATTCAGGTGCAGGCCGTAGTGCTTCTTCGCCGGAGAATACCAGCCATCGGCGGTCAGTGTCTCACCCTCTCCCAGGGTCAGCGAGAGGGACTCCACGGTCACCCGGTTTTTGTCGAACTGTGAGTCTAAGGTGAGCGCTTGAATTTTCTGGATGCCAAGGTCGATGTTCTGCGCGTTGACAGAGAGGGTGCCCTGGGGGTGCGCCACCGATCCGGTGAGGTGGCCTTTTACGTCCACCCTCCCTTCTCTTCCCTCGAAAAAATCCCGGAGAGACAGCGCCTTGCCGCTCAGCGTGAAATTCAAATCAGGGGAGGTCATGATGGCCCCTGAGGTCGCCTCTAAAACCCGTGCGTTTCCTGAGAGCCGCAGCTCCGATGCCCCGTTTTGGAGTCGGGCCTCATCAACGGTCAGCAGGCCCTGGTGGAGTCGGAGGCGGGTATTCAGATCTCCTATGCGGATCTTTTTCGCGGCAAGGTTCCGGGCTGTCAACTCCAGCCGGGCTTCTGCCCTCATGGTTTCCGGAGAGAGACCCACGCCTTGCAGGCTGAGTGATGCGTGTACGTCACCCGTGATTCCTTCGGAGTTGCCGGGCAGGTTTTCAAGGGCGGTTCCGGCCTGGGTCACCGCCAGGTGGTAGGTGATGGCTTTTAAATCCCTTGTGGGGGCTGTCAAGCCATCGGGGAACGCCTTCTGGAGGTCGATTTTCCCTGTGGCCGCGACCTGGCCCAGGGCGGACTCTATCTCCATTTTTTCCAGAATCAGCTGTTTTTCTTTAAGGCTGCCCGTAAAGGTCATCTGATCCACCCGGATTCCGGCGAGCTCCCCACCCGGGCACTCAAGGGAGAGGGTCAGGGTTGGATTCGTTACGCGGCCCCTGGCTTTCAGGTGAAGCATGACCGGACCCGTGAATGTCGGGGAGAGGTGGAAGGCTTCTCGTATCTGGGAAAGGTCCGTGGATGCGGTTGCCTGGACATCAAAAAGCGGAACCGTAAAAAGGTCGCTGACGCCTCCGGTTACCGCAAGGTGTAAAAGGTCCGAATCGAGTTGAAGGGTTCCGGATGTTATCTGGTTCTTTTCCAGGCGTCCGTCGAATCGGAGGGCCTTAAAATCGGTGACAAGGGCCCTTGTATCGATCTCCCCTTTTTGAAGAAGAAGAGAGACCTGCGCTGATTGTTTGAAAAGATTTCCATCGGCCAGGTTAAGCCCGATGTGGTGAACGGTTATCTGTTTTTTTTCCCCTCTGTCGTCCTGCTGCTCATAGTGGAAAAAACCGTCGGTGAGGGAGAGCGCATGGATGCGTATATTAAAAGGGAAGGCCGCGGTGCCGTCGTTCGGCTGTGGTTCGCTGGGCGTTGGCGTGGGAAGGGCTTTCAGGAGATTCAGCTCGCCGGTGGGGTCCGTGTCCAGCCAGATTTGGGGTTTTTCGAGTATGACGGTTTCAGCGGTCAGTGTTTTCCGGAATAAGTCCGTCCAGCGGAGGGTGATGACGAGCCGGTCCAGGGAGATCAGCGTCTCGCCGGTGGGGTCGTTAAGGCGGAGGTTTTTTGCCTCGATTCGTCCGGTGAACACCGATAGGTGGAGGGCCTCCCAGGAGAGGGCTCCGGGGATCGCCGCGTTCACCCGCGCCTGAAGCAGATGGCGGGCATGGCCCGAGGAAAGCCAGAGATATCCGCCTGTGATCCCCACAAGGATCAGGCAAAGCAAGGCTCCGATTCCAGAGACAACGATTTTCCTTTTTGTCTTCCTTTGTGAGCTTGTCATGGGCTGTTGGCTGTCGTTGAAAGCGTTGAGATTGTTTTCGCTGTGCCGAAGTAAAAAGAAGGGGCCTTGGTTTGAACAAAAAACCGGCCGGGAAGGGGGTGCCTTTCAGGTCGGTTTTTTTGAGGGGCGGGAGGGTCTACAGGAGTTTTTCAGCTCCTGAATAGACGGCTTCGACCTTGAGGGCCGTCGCGGCATGGCCTGGATGTTTTTCTGGGTTCCAGGTCTTCATGTCTTCAAATACCGCGCCTTCGGTGTGGTATTCGATGGATCCCTTGATCTGGAAAGCGGCGCCTTCTTTGGTGATAAAGAGAAGGGACCCTTTGCTTCCGGACTGGATGTTTTCAAGGGTTTTAGAGAAATAGTTGTTGGCCACGACCAGGGTCTCTTCGTCATACTTTGAGACGCAGGTGGCGTAGATAGCGTTGGGGGTCCCTGATTTATCAACGGTGGTTAAAATGATGGGACCTTGATGATCGCTCCATGCTTTACTTACTTTTTCGGGTAATACGGCCATGTTGTTCCTTGCTGTTGTGTATGGTTATGTCAACCGGCTCAGGGGGCAAACGCATGTATGTATAGGCTGCGATCCTGCCTCTCTATAGAGATCCCTGGGGCCGTTCTCATCCTTTGAATCGCCATGGATGAAGGGGTTGATGTGTATTTCTACAGGAACAAAGCATAGTTTTTATGCGAAAGCAATATATGATCACGCGCGAGGCGCGTGTCGTACAGGTTTTTATCGAGGTCGGTGCGAGGCCTCCCGGGGAGTGGCCGTCGGGGAGTGCCCCGCACGGGGGCTTTCTCGGCTACCAGTGGAACAGAACGTTGACCCCCCAGATGAACTCATCCACCTCGTAGAGGTACCAGTCGGTGTCGCCTCTGTGGCCGTTTTCGTAATTTATTGCGGTGTAATCGCCGACCACTTCGGTGGACCAGCGGGGGTGGAACCGCCAGGTGACCCCGCTGGAGAGAAAGTATGTCCCCTCCGAGCCGCCGAATCCCCCATTCATTTTGTTGCTCCAGATCCATTTTTCAGTGAAGGGGATCTCTACCGATATGCCGATGAGAACATCGGTCCAGTTTTCGTCTGTATTTACATTCTCGGTGGTGGCTCCCTGCGTGAGGTCCACAGACAGCTTATGCCGGTCGTAACGCAGGCCTCCATGCACTCCCAAGGTCACCCGGGGATGGCGGAAGACAGGACGGCCGATGGTTATTTCGGCCGCGGTGGTATCAAAATTCATGTTTGACCGATCTGTGGCACCATCGGACAGGCGCGTGAACGATGGGTCTTCAAATTCCTGGAGACCCAGGGAAACGTCCACCATCCATCTGTCATCTGTCATGGAGAGATCCATGGCAATGGACGTGTTCAGCTGATCGTTAAAATCACTGGGTGAGAGATCGACACCGGTCAGGACAGGCCCGAAAAAGTCGCCCCCCACGCCCTGGTCGCCTTTCACCTGGGTACGGGAGATCCCTGTGCCGATGGCACCCTTCCATTTCGCGTATGCCGGTGTGCTGAAATCGATCACCAGCCATCCTGATAAAACAATCAGAAGAGAGAGACAGACCTGTTTAATGGCAGGGCAGCTTATCATGTGATGGTTTCCATGTTGTGGGATGATCGGGCGTCTCCGAGCGGGACGTTTGGAAAGCAGATGATGGCCGATGGTGCATGGTAATAAGCTTTTGTTAACATTGATCTTTATTACATTTCATATCGGGTCTCAAATGTCAATCAAAGGGGGCGTGTTTTGGCGATTTTTCAGAGCCCGTACTGGTATTTAATGACCACGGACGTTCGGACGAGCGTCTTTCCAGTGGATGGGGGCCGTTTCACCTTGCCGCTTGAGTAGGCCACTGCGTTTTTTGCGGTGTTGTCGAGGCGAGTGTCTCCGGAAGACCGGACTATCCTGATATTTTCAAAGGACCCGTTTCTGTTGATGTGAAAGCCAATGCGTGCGTTGCCGATCATCCAGGCATCTTTTTTGCCGGGTGTGTTGAATTTGTTTTTCTCAATTTTTTTTCGGACCTGGACCAGGTATTTTTTTATTGCCGCGTGGCGGTTGAGGGGTTTTTTCTCGCTGGGAGGCACCGGGACCTTGGGGGGAAGATCGGGCGCATAGGCCTCAAGGAGGGGGACGACCGCGGGACCGGTCTCCATCTCAAGGGGGATGAGGGACTCGGCGAGGGGCTCTTCATGGGATTTTAAGGCGCCGCTTTGAAAGCACAGGGCGTGCAGGATAAGGGAAAGGACCCCGGCAAGCGCCAGGGTGCAGTTGCTGGTGATGTTTTTTCTTGTCGGCTTCACTGTTTTGTACTTCCGGCGGCCAGGATCACGTTGTCAAACCCTGTGGACCGAACCGTATCCATCACCCGGACCAGCTGGCCCACCGACGCCTCTTTGCAGGCCTTGATGAAAATTTTTTCACTGCCATCCCACTGGGGGTCGTCAAGTTTTGACGCCAGAATGGCTTCGAGTTCGGGGAGGGGGCAGGGTTTCTGGTCCACCATGATGTCATTCTTTTCGGTGATGGTGATTTCAAATCGCTGGGAGGGGGCCGGTCGGGCAGCGGCTGCCTGCGGGAGGTTTAAGCTTATTCCTTTGGCCGTAAACACCGCTGTGATCAGTAAAAAGATCATCAGATTGAAGATGATGTCGATCAGAGGGGTCAGGTTGACCTCTGGGGTTGATTGGTGGGTGTGATGGGTGAATGTAATCAATGGAAAACCTTTCGGGGCACGAGGGCTGGGAGCATTCGCAAACCTGGGGTCCAGGGGATCATCCCCTGGCCGCCGGAGGCTGTTTTTTCAGGCGCTTTGAGCATAGAAGATGCTACTTTTTGGCTTTATTCCTGCCTTGATCAGTGCCGCTGCCGTGTGCTGCATCCAGAACGCTGTTTTTTTGATTTTTCGGGTGAAATAGCCGTGGGCGATGAGCGCGGGCACGGCAACGGCAAGGCCGGCGGCTGTTGTGATGAGGGCTTGCCAGATGCCATCGGCCAGAAGGCTGATATCGGCGGCGTTGCCGGCACCGGCCACGCTTGCGAAGACGTGGATCATGCCGAGGACCGTCCCCAAAAGGCCCATGAGCGGTGTGGTGGTGGCGATCATGGCGAGAAAATCGAGGCGACGGCCGAGGGTGAAGAGGACGGCGTCTCCGGCGTAGCCTGCGGCGGATTCACGCTCCTCTTTCTCTTCGGGGCCGAGGGCGGCAAGGCACAGGTCGGTAAAGGCCCCCCCTGTTTCCTGGATGAGGGCTTGCGCCTCGTCGCTCTTTTTCTGGCGCATCAGCTCAGTGATTCGGCCGAGCGCGATGTCGTCGGGGAAGGCCAGGGTTGAAAAGGTGATCAGCCGTTCAATGATGACCGCAAGCGCAGCGATGGAAAAGAGGGCGATGGGGACCATCAACGGGCCGCCCTGTTGAATGGTATGCATCATACAAAACTCCTGGCAGTGGTTGGTTGTGGATATCCCGGCCTATGACAATGAGAAAACCTTCTTTGTCGTAGGGGCCGGTGTGCCGTGAAAGATCGATGCGGCCGCCGACATACTGGCAAACCTCGACCGCTTCGGCATCGGTAAACCGAACAATTCCTTTGACTCTCAGGATGTCGGGCGGCAGCTCTTTGATGGCGGTTAAAAAGGCTTTTCTTTCAAGGGGGTGATCCAAGGGGATTTTCAGGGTGCCGATGCCCTCTTCGCCGTGGCAGACATGGTGGCCGTGCGTGGGCGCCGGGTTTGAAGCGTCGGGTCCGGCTGCGTCATTACAGCCGACGGCGTCATCATAAAGAAGGCCTGGGCTGATGTTTCCATGGGTGGTGCCAAGGATCAGGGTTTTGGCATTGAGCCGCCGGACCTTTGCTTCGACGGCCCCTGTTTGTTCCGGTCCGGTCAGGTCTGTCTTGTTAAGGATGACGATATCGGCCGCTCGGACCTGATCTCTGGCCACATCAAATGTCTCAAGGGTGGTGAGGGCGTTGGCGCAGTCCACGATGGTGGTGACGGAGTCGAAACGAACCAGCTCCTTCAGCTCGTCAATTTCATCGAGGAGGTTAAAGGTGTTGGCAAGGCCGGTGGTCTCAAGGATGATGGACTCCGGCGTGAACTGGCCCAAAAGCTCGGTGATCCCGGTGGAGAGCTGTCCTGCAAGGGTGCAGCAGACGCAGCCTTCATCGATCTCCACCACGTTGCAGTTGCCTTCAAGGAGTTTTCCATCCAGGCCGGTTTCCCCGATTTCGTTTTGTACCACGGCCACAAAGTTGTTTCGGCTGGTGTGGTACTCCACAAAGTTGTTGATAAAGGTGGTCTTGCCCGAGCCTAAAAAGCCGGTGAGGACGATGAGCTGAGGGCGCTTGTCGAGCAGGGGGGTGCTGAGGCTGGCAAGGGCCGTGTCCGGGGTCACCGCCTGCCAGATCACGGGGGGGAGGGTGTCCGGGAGCGTTTCTCCTTCCTGCCAGATCGTGTCGCCAGCAAGGTTGGGGCCGGAGGCCTTAAGGACGCTGGAGAGGTCTCCATAGCCCACGGTTTGCCGGATCAGGGGCCACTCGTCTGTCTCCTGTGTGGTGATCTCCCCTTGTGCGTTGTAGGCGACCACCTGGCCCGGGAGCTCAGCGTGTCGGTAAAAGCACGGCGGGGTCTTAAGGGTGTAGGTCACGGCCGCGCAGATGGCGTTAAAAAGGACGGAGGCAAGGGAAAAGGCGGGGAAATCTTCTTCGCACTCGCCGGGAGGGACAAGGTAGTCCTCTTCGGTCCCCTGGGGGAGCCGGACGCCGTCAAGGGCGACCACCCGTTTTTTCAACGGGGACTCAAGGCAAAGCAGGAGGTGGGAGGCGTCCTGCCCCAGGCTGAAGTTGAGGTGCCCCATAAGAAAGGGTTCCCTCATCTCCTCCCTGCAGGCAAAATCCCGAACCTTTTCAAGATAGTCCGGGCGGTTAGCCGTGGTGGCGGCGTGAAGGCTCATGAGCTCCACGAGCTCTTCATCCTCCGTATCGGGAAAGTGGCAGATGAGAAACCGTGCGGTCTGTTTCTCGTTGTCTCCCCTTTTTCCCTCACACCCGACCCCAAAGATGCCCCGGTGCCCTTTGAGCTTGAAGGTCCAGGACTCTGGATCGCCGGGCGTGGGGGCCATGCCCCGCCATCCCGCCAGCTTTTTAAGTCCTTTGTCGTAACAGGCCCTGGTGATGATGTTAATCAGCAGTCGGGGCAGGCCGCTTCCCGAACCGTCGGAAAGCTCGGAGGGGCTCACATGGCATAGCTTGGTGTGGATGTCGTGATTCACGGTGTCCTGCTTTTTTGGGTGTGAAAAGTAAAAGCAAGCCTCCGGCGGCAAGGTGAGCCACCTTGAAAGCTGGGTTGCGAATGCGCAGCGGTTTTCGTCACTTGTGGGCTGCAATGCCTTCGCATTCGCGTGAAGAACAAGGAAACGCAACGTGCGTTGCAAGTGCATGAGCTGTCGGTGGACAGAATCCAACTCAGCCGTTGACTTTAAACGGAATGCCTCCGGCGGCAAGGTGAACCACCTCGCCGCTGGAGGCATTTTTGTTTATTTGCCCCTTCTGTCCTTAAGCCCCGAAGGAGATCTTGTCCCCGTTTCCGAGGTAGTCGGGTGAGGAGGAGCGGAACCGGGCCGTGCCTCTGATCACTGGGTAGCCGGCCTCGACGAACTTTTTGGCGGTGAGGTGGCCTGTGCAGTGGTTGCACCCGATTTTTTCAAAGCCCCATTTCCCCAGGGAGATGACCAGGTCGTCGTACTTGGGATCCCAGTCTTCAAAGGGGGAGATGTGGAGACCGCCGTAGATGCCGTAGAAGCGGTCATTTTCGTATTTGAGTTCGGTGCGGGCCAGGTCGGCGAACTTTAAGATGCCCTGGTGGCAGCAACCGCTGACGAGGACCAGACCTTTGTCCTTCACGTTGAAGGCCAGGGAGATCTCCCCGAAGACCCGGTTAATGATGGGCACATCGAATTTCAGGACCGCCATGCCGGGGATAAAGGGGTTGACTGCCTTTTTGTAGGAGGTCAGGGGGCCGGTGTGTCCAGAGTCTTTGATGTACTGAAGGCCTTCCGGGTAGAAGCCATCCTGGATAAAGACGGGGATGGTGGGGTCGTACTTCATAGTCACCGGGAAGCCCCAGAAGTGGTCCCAGTGCTCGTGGGAAATAAACAGAGCTTCAATTTCATGATTCTCAAGCATCTTGTCGATGCCCTCCCGTTTGAAGGCCGCGTCGGTCCATGTGTAGGACCAGCCGGTGTCCAGGAGGTACTTGTGGGTTTTTCCATTGAGCTCTTCGACCTCAATGAGGCAGGCGTAGCCCCCGGCGTTTTCCGGGTGCAGGGAGAGCTTCTCCTGGAGTCCCCACGCTTTGTCCAGGTCCTTGGGGATCAGGTCTTTGATGGACGCGATGCCGCTTTCATAGGATCCCTGGGCGCTTCCTTTGCCGTTGCCGAAGGGAGGCCAGTTGAGGCTGTACTGGTTGACGAGCAGTCCGCCGGCTTCGTGGATATCACCGATGAGGTCGGCGTTGTTGAACCAGCTTGTTTCCGAGATATTGGTGATCTTGACGTTTTTGAGCACCCCGAAGTCCTTCATGGACCGGGTGATTTTGGCCAGTCGTTTTTTGGCAGAGGAGGAGTAGGAGTAGAGCCCCATGGTGGCAAATGTGCCTGCGCATACGCCGGTGGCCGCCCCTTTCACAAAGTCGCGTCGTGAAACGCCCTCATGTTTTTTTTCAGTCATGATACTTTCACCTTTTTAAATCATTCTGAGAACCGGTGCGGGCATAAAACGAGATGCCCGGCGGTTCGAGTGATCATTTGATAATGGTGTAAACCTTCGAGAACCAGGGGATAAAGTTGATGATGGCGAAATAGACGGCCACACCACCGGCAAGCCCGGCCAGAAGACCGTAGGCGAATTTGGGCGTCCATTTGACGTCGCTTCCAACGATCTCGGATTTGATCTCCTCGAGCTCCTCGGTGGTTTTCGGGACGGCTTTCCATCCGGGCCATCCGTCCATGAACCAGACGTTCACCAGGAAGAGGTTGATGAGCCAGATCATGGGGATCATCGGGAACTGCTGGGGATGGGAAAATCCCTTCTGGGTACCCAGGAAGAGGTGAGAGGTCTTGTAATAGACGATGTAGACGAGGACCGCGGCAATGGCCGTGAGAAAGGTCCGGAGGATCACGTTCACGGGCCGACTGAATTTTGTAGGCCAGTTGTTGCAGTAAAAGGTGAGAAAGAGGCTGGGGCAGAGCCAGAAAATAGCCATTTCACCTACGTGCAGCCAGCGCCAGTCGGGAGCCATGAGGCGTCTTGTACCTCGAATGGCGGGTCCCCAGGCGAGCTCTTCGCAGAAGTAGAGGAAAAAGGCCAGGGCCACGGCGATGATGATGATGCCAAAAAAGGAGGCCACGCGCCGGAGCCAGTTGGTTTTGATGAGGTTGAAGGGGTAGCGTTCCCAGATGGTCTCAAAGAGCCAGACGACCACGGTACAGCACATGATCCACGCAATATGGAAGTTGCCGGAGACGGTGTTGGCAAATTCTTCCCAATAAGGGGGGCAGATGGCCGTAAACTTCTGCCAGGGGTAGAAGAGGATGGCCATGTGGGAGTGCATGGTGAGGAAGTAGACGATCATGCTGATAAAGAAGGTGATCGTAACGATGGTGATGCCTCTGGCCGGCTGGGGGAGGTCCTGCCAGGGCGCGTTCTCACAGGCCACAACCCAGCTGGGGCTCAGCCAGGAGGCGATGGCGGCGAACATCATGATGGCTTCGGCTGCGTACTCAATGGCATAAAACTCGGTAATGCCCATGCTGATGAGGCGCTCCGGGTTGAAGTAAGCGATGCCGAAGTTGCCCAGGATGTCGACAAAAAACACCTTGATGAGCAGGTACATCGCGGCCACGCTGAAAGCGACCAGGATGGATCCCTTGATTAAGGGGTGGGTCCTGTCGAGCCACGCTTTTTTGAAGGGCCAGAAATCAAAAATATAGGCAACCCAGATAAAGAGGATCAGGAGCCATCGGCACACCATGTATCCCACATAGGGTGTGTACATGCGCATGATTCCCCTGGGGTCCTGAAAAATCCACCAGGTGGCATAAAACACAATCGCGATAAACAGTGAGTTAGCCAGGGCGGGCAAGGGCCCTTGCCACCTCTTAACCAGCTTTCTGCTCTCAAGGTAACTGACTTCGTTTCTTTCCATTACAACATCTCCTGTTAAACAATTATTCTCGATAACCCTCTGAAATCCGAAAGCTTGAGCGTGGGCTGCCGCAGGACGCACGGGTGGCGTCGGGCTGCATGGGGCCTTTTCGACGTCCGTTTACCGAAAGCGGGGTCGAGGGAGACCAGCAGTCACGTCGGGCTTATGGGTTTCAGCTGGAAAGTGTATTCCTTGCAGGTGACAAAGGCCTCACAGGAAGCGGGCGGCGGATAGGGGCCGGCGTTTCAGGATACTGCGGGGCGCTTTGATCGTGGTTTTTATGAAGGGGCCGCCCGCTTTTCAGACGGCTTTATTTCCGTGGCCTCTTGCTGTTTTTGTTTTACCGTTTTTCTGAGTTCCGCAGGTGAGAGGGTCGCCGGATCAATGCCATACCTCATGGCTTCCATGAACAGCTCGGTTTCGGACATTTCCGTGCTTCGGAGGTCCGTGGAGAAGGTGGAGAGCCTCTTTAAAGGTATGTTTATGACGCTTTTAAAAAAATCTCGTCTCTGCATGGTCGCATCGCTCCGGTTTAAAAATATTCAGGGGTTCTGTTTTTCAAAAAAAGCGTGCCTCTCTTCAATGCAGCTTTTAACAAGGGCCGCTGCCTTATCCGTGTCACGATTCTTGAAGCAGTTGATGACCTCCACCCTGTTCTTAAATATGGCCTGAAGGGCCTCGTTTGTGTAGTGGGGCAGGGTGGTGGAGAGAATATAGTGATCCAGGTTCATCTCCTGGAGAATCAGAATGAAAAATCGGTTGCCGCTGACCTCGGCGAGGGTCTTGCTGAAGTCGAGCATGGCCTCCGTGATTTTGGTGTTGTCACGGTTCAAGATGGCGTTGCTGAGGCGGATAATGACCTGCTTGAGCGTTATGATGTCGCTGTCCGTGGCCCGCATGACAGCCTTTTCGGCGATGAGGGGTTTGATCGCCTCAAGGGCCTCCATGTGGTCGCTTAAGACCTCTGGATGGGTGTTGCCGCGCAGGCTGACCCAGTTGGCCGTGTCTTCATGGGCGGTGACAAAACAGCCGCTGCCTGATTTTGATTTAACACGGCCACGCGCTTCAAGTTCTCGGATGGCCTCGCGGATTGTGTTTCTGCTGACATTGAGGAGCTCAGTCAAGTTGCGCTCAGAGGGCAGCCGACTTCCTATCCCTAAATTTTCATTTTCGATGAAAGAGATAAGTTGTTCGGTAATAATCTTTTTTTGTTGATCTTTCTTCAATTGGTTGGGCCTCTTTGCTAATTGGTTATACCAATAATCTTCTTTTTTAGGTAAAAGCACAAGCATTTTTTAATATAGCAGTGCATTTCCCAATGCGGTTGGGCCAATTTTGGCGAGTGGTTAAACGGGACGCTGAGGGTGGGTGGTGGGGCCAGGGGGCCATAAGTTCTGCCGGCCTTAGCCCTCATTTCGGGCACTGTGTTTTAAAAAAGAGGGCATTATATTCCTGTTATTTTTGCGTATTCCACCGGGCAAGCCCCTTGAGAAAAGCGGGATATAGGGGGGTGTAGGCGTGAACGTTCTCTTCTGTGAAGGTACCCGGTTGGGACGAACAGAAGATCAGCACGGTGGTCAGTATGCCCTCTTCATAAAAGGGCATGGCAAAGTAGGAGTGGATCCCCATGGGGATGAACAGGGCCCAGTCAATGGGCTTGATGCTCTCTGTGGTCTCGGTGAGGATGAGGTGGTCCAACCGGAAATTGAGGATATTTTCCGCGATGGAGCCCTCGTAGGGGTGGGAAAATCCAGGAGCCAGGGCTGCAAGGCCAACCCCTTTTCCGTAGACACTCACCCGGTTGCTGGCCACATCCACGTCGGAGTAGATCAGGGCGTCCGCCAGGGGGGGGTGGGGCTGGTTTTCAAGGATGAGGGAGAGCATTTCATCGATATCCGTCGCCTCACCGATGGCCGACATGCGGTTTGCGGGCGTGGGGTCTGAGGCCATCGCCGCTGCGGGTGGCGTCTCTAACAGCTCGTGGGGTTGCGCCGTCACATTGTGCAGGGAGAACCAGAGCATGTTGTGTCCGAGGTCTGAGACCGCCCGAATGGACGCCTTTGCTGAAAAGGGTGCCTCGTTTCTCCATGTGAGCGCTATGTTTCCATCCCAGCGTTGGTCAAAAATCAGGCTCTCATAAATACTTTGTATGTAGGGCATGGTGTTGCTGTTAAGGACCTCGTTCAGGTCGAGGGCCAGGGCCTCTGGCTCTTCGATGCCGAAGGCCGATAACAGGGCCTGGTTGACCGCAAGGATCTTGCGGTCGCTGAAATTTGCTGCAAAGACGGGGGTGTCAAACAATTGGACCTTTTGCTGAATCGAGGATTCATCACGGCTCGACGCAAAAAAATCGCTCACCAGCTGCGTCTCATCGGAGATGAAGCCAAAACAGCAGGTGGACTTGCAGGGGTCCGGCCAGCCTGCCACCTTCAGCCATCGCATGGTGCCGTCATCTGCCTTGATTCGGATCAGGACCGAGGCCGCTTTGCGCTTCTTGACCTCTTTCATAAAGGATTCGAATCGGGGGAAATCCTTTTCAAGAATCACCGTGCGGGAGTAGTGCATGTTCTGAAGAATCTGGCTGCTCTTGTTTCCAAGGCCGGGGATCCGGTAGTCGTTGATGCGCCGGAGTTTATTTTCGATGACGTTGATCTGCCAGTAAAGGGCGGAGGTGGTGTTGAGGTAGGGATAGATGAACTCTTCGATCTTGTCCGGTATCAAATATGCTCCGTCTGTGTTGTTGTCGTCGTCTTGTGTCATAACGCCTCGTGCCTTGCGTTCGCATTCTCGGGTGAGGGTAAAGCAGCTTGAACGGTTGGCTGCCCTTGCCCTTGCCTCGCTTCTTGCAGCGTCTCTTAGAGTCGGGAAAAGAAATTGTTTCGTATGTGTTCTATCATGATCGCCTCCCTGTAAGGAAGGGTCGCTTTGTCTTCATGCTTGAACCGGTCGGGTTCCATCCTGCTGAGGTTGCCCCTGTAACGCCTCGTACGTTCGATCTTTCCTGGTGATCCGCCGCCGTGTTTTGCGCAGGTGGGTGCGGTTAATGATGGCTTTTGTTGGAAATATGTGATCTATCTGCAAAGTTTTATGAGCCGTGCACCGGTTGGGTGCGAGGAACCATATGAGCCCTTTGGGGCTTTTTATATAAGGGAAAAATTTCATGAGCGCATTTACAGCGTTGCCGTTAACCAAGTCAATGATCGAGAACCTTAACGCCATGGGGTATGATGAGATGACCCCAGTCCAGGCGGAGAGTTTGCCCTATGTACTCAAAGGGGAAGATCTGCTGGCCCAGGCCAAGACGGGGAGTGGAAAGACGGCGGCGTTTGGCATCGGCTTGCTCCACAACCTGGATGTCTCCCTTTTTCGGGTCCAGACGCTGGTGATGTGTCCGACCCGTGAGCTGGCCGAGCAGGTGGCCGGTGAGCTGAGGCGGATCGCCCGGTTCAAGCACAATATCAAGATCGTGACCCTTTGCGGCGGCGTGCCCTTCAGGCCCCAGGAGCATTCCCTGTCGCATCAGGCCCATATCGTGGTGGGGACTCCGGGGCGTATTGAACAGCACCTGAGACGGGAGACGCTCTCTTTGAATCACGTCACCACCCTGGTGCTCGACGAGGCGGACCGAATGCTTGACGACGGGTTTGAAGATAGCATCGAAACGATTATGGACTATCTGCCCAAACGCCGACAGACCCTTCTTTTTTCGGCCACTTTTCCCGAGCCGATCCTTACGCTCAGTGAAAAATTTCAAAAAAAGGCCCAGAAGGTGGTGGTGGATGCGGTGCATGAAGAAAATGTGATTGAACAGCATTTTTATGAATCGGCGTGGGATGCAAAGCCCGATGTTGTGGCGGATCTTCTCAGCACCTATCAGCCCGCGTCGACCTTGATTTTCTGCAACACCAAGCTGCACTGCAGGACCCTTGCGACGGCTCTTCACAAAAAGGGGTTTTCGGCCCTGGCCATCCACGGGGATCTTGAGCAGAAGGAACGGACCGAAGTGCTGGTGCGTTTCTCCAACGGGAGCAGCCCTATTCTGGTTGCCACGGATGTGGCCGCAAGGGGTCTTGATATCGGCGGGCTCAGCGCGGTGATCAATTTTGATCTTCCCTTTGAGCCGGAGGTCTATGTCCACCGGATCGGTCGGACCGGCCGGGCCGGGAAAGAGGGGCTCGCCTTTTCTTTGATGACGCCCAAGGAGCGGTTTCGCCTGGAGGACATCAACGTCATGATGGGGACGGCCTTTGAAACCTCGGATGCGAGTGCCCTGACGCCTTCGGCGGAGGAGAGTGTGGCCCCTCCCATGGTCACCCTTTCCATCAACGGCGGCCGGAGAAGCAAGCTGCGCCCCGGCGATATTCTGGGGGCTCTCACCAAGGATGGGGGCATTCCGGGGCATTGCGTGGGCAAGATCGACTGCTTTGATTTCTATTCATACGTCGCCATTGAACGCGCCATGGCCGATCAGGCGGAAGAGGCTCTCTCCACGAAAAAGATCAAGGGACGGCATTTTATTATTTACAGGCATGAGTAGGGGAGGAGGATTGGCTAAAGGCTAAAGGCTAAAGGCTAAAGGCTAAAGGCTCAAGGCTCAAGGCTCAAGGCTCAAGGCGGCCTCGTCGATGGGCAATGCGCGAAGCGTGCCCATCAATGGTCGGTCGCTCCAAAGACCTTACTCCCCGTTTATTTTTTTGTGCCAGGCACCCCGGTGCCTGTCGCATACCTTCTGCATCCAAGTGATCCATTCGATTTCTGTTTCAAATTCCTTATCATACTCAAATTTAACCTGACCGAACCGGACTTTGTCCTTAAGGCTTTTCGGGTCCAGGGTCCCGATGGCTTTCATCAGCTCTTCGTATTCCGGTTCGGCAATGGAAAAAGGTTCCCATGTTGTGCCCGGCCCCATGCCGCCTTCCGCGCCTCCCGATTCGAAGATCCCGTTGAGGAGGTGAAAGGGCGGAAAAATTCCGCAGGCTCCCACCCAGGGGATGTCGTACACAAAGACCGATAACGTCGCGGTATGTGTTTCGGGCTCTGCGTGGAATTCGTGCCTTGTGTAGGTGATGGTTTGCATGGGCGGTCTCCTTAAATAAAAAGAGGTTGGGTCCGTCATGGTTTGTTTTAAGGCCTTCGGGAATGTTTCGTCATCGGCCAGAACAACGAGGGGGAAAGCATTGCGCAAATCCGCTTTCAAGGTAGCATATCTTGTCGCCGGGAAACAAATAGTTGCTCCGGTCGTATTTCGGACCCGCCCGTCAGCCCTTGAAGCCTTTTTAATAAAAAACGTCACAAACGTTCGGTGATACCTGCCTGATGGGTACCCGCGTCATGGGCTTGTGCGGCGGTGCGATATTTTTCAGGAAGGGTCCATTCATGCCTGGAAGATGAGTATAGAAGTGGGTCTGTCATTTTTTGAGTGTGATTTTTTCGGGTTACCCTATTGTGGGATAACAGGCCAGATCCTTTGCGAGGAACACCGGTTGAGGGCCTGATATTTTATGTAAAAAAAAATGAAGTATTTGATAAAATTTTGTTGACGGGTGTGTTTTTTTGGACATACTAAGCGATGAAAATGGGGAGTAAAAAGGTGTGTGAACGCACGACCCCCTTTGGGCCGGTGACGATTTTCATTGGCCGCGGGAGCCTCGGGCCTTTATTTCGAGCGACCGGTATGTTTCTTTTCCTGGAGTTAAAAAAGAGACACGAGGGACGTGGTGGGAAGGGCTCCCTATACCATGATGATGTAAAACCAGTGAGCTAAGAGGCTTTGGCAGGGGTCAATCCAGGCCTGACGCCTGGCGGTTCACTGCGGGAAAACCTCATTAAGTGCGTCTGCATCTGTCTGTATTCAAGATGGGCCAGCCTGGGGTTTTCGATAAAGAGAAGGCGGAATAAAAACATGAATCGCTTGTGATTTCGCCGATTGACGCCGTGATGAGGACCAAGTAAAAGCCCTGCATGAATTCACCTGCTTCGATTCCAATCTCAGAAGGCTCGCTGCCACAGGCCCTTTCTTCTGTTGGATTGCCACCGGGACTCTGTTTTTCACCCCTGGACCATTGCTTTGCCCCCTACCCGCCAGTTGGGTCACATCAATGATAAAACAGGAGTGTGGACATGAAAAAAATTGGATTGGCCGGTTGGATTTTGATTGCCCTTGTTGCGGGTGCCGTGACGGGATTTGTGGTGGGTCCACAGATCTCGTTTATTAAACCTGTGGGGACGGTTTTTCTACGATTGCTTAAGATGACCATCTATCCTCTGGTGTTTTTTTCCATTGCCGGGGGGATCGCCAGTATTGCGGACTTGAACCGGTTGAAAAAAGTGGGTGCCACCTTTATGGGCTACTGGATTGTGGCCTCCTGTCTGGCGGCTGGCAGTGGGATCATGTGGTCTTATATCATTCGTCCGGGGGACGGCATCACCATGCCGGCGGTGGAAACCAAGACCATCAGCGTGGATCTTCTCGACAGCCTGGTTAAATGGATTCCCGACAATGTCGGCAGGGCCTTTGCCGATGGCAACATGCTTCAGATTATTATCTTTTCCATTTTTCTCGGTATCAGTATTTCCCTGATCAGCAACACCAAAGGGGGGCAGATGCTGAGCACCTTTTTCAACGGTGGTGCCGATGCCATGGGCCGTATGATCAAGATTATCTTGAAAATGGCTCCCTTTGGTGTTTTCGCGCTAATCTCTAATGTGACCGGTACTCTGGGCGCTCTGGCCCTTCAGGGCATCGGCAAGATGCTGCTGACCCAGTACCTGGCCTACCTCACCGTCATTGTGGTCTTTTATCCCTTGATTCTTAAATTCCTGGCCAAGGTCAACCCCCTTCAGCACTTTAAAAACGTCTATCCGGCGATGGCTCTTGCCTTTTCTACCCAGAGTGCCAGCGGGACCTTGCCCATGACCATGGAGTGTACCCGGGATCGTGGTGGGGTGCCTGATGATATGGTCAATCTCATCGCACCGCCTGCCGCCACCATTAACGCCCATGCCTGCGCCGCCGAGATGGCGATTTACGCGATCTTCGCTTCCCAGCTGTATGGAATCCACCTGGGCTTTGTGCAGCTGCTGACGATCATTGCCCTTGGCGTGGTTATGGCGGCCGGTGTTGCCGGCGTTCCCGGCGGTGGGATCGTGATGTCCGCGGTGCTGCTTCAGATTATGGGGCTTCCCATGGAGATTGTCGGCTGGATTGCCGGGGTGTACATTTTGATCGACATGCCCAACACCATGCTGAACGTGACCGGGGATACCGTGGGAATGGTTTATACGGCCTCCCGGTGCGGTGATCTGGATATTGAGGTGTACAACCAGCCCAACAGCTAAGCTTTTTTTGGCTGTGTGTTGATTTCAGCAAAGAGGGGGCTGCCCCTCTTTGCTTTTTTTGTCCCCTGGAATGAAACATCCAGAGGGGCCGGAGGCGCAAATGATGATTAATCGAAGCAGCAGAAAACAAGGGGTGGTCGGCCTGGTGGGCCATGCCGGTGTGGGGCATGTTCACAGTCATGCCGGATTTGTGCAGGATGATTCAGCCGGGTTTGCCGTGGCCGTGGATATTCTTCGCCGGGCGTATCCTGTGGATTTGACCCTGACCTTTATTCAAGGGGATGTGGACACGGGTATGATCCGTGTGCGCACCGCCGATGGCGGCTGTGGTGAGGCGGTGACGAGGCGGGGGGTGACCCCGGTGGAGCATGAGCTCATGCAGCGGATTGTCGGTCGGGAGGCGGTTTGCACGCAGACTTTAGCCTTTGATGCCCTGGGCCGAATTTATGGGCAGGGGGTTTTGGAAACTCCGGTGGCCCTTCAGGCCGCCATCGCTCTGGCGTGTGTGGATACGTTTCGGCGCAAATGGCCCCAGGCGGTTCACCTGGCCGTCGAGGACGTGCCCGGTCAGATCGGGACGATGCTGGGGGCGGTGGTGGAGGTCGGTCAGGTGCCTGTCTCTGTGATGGCGCTGGTCAACGCCAGCCAGGGCGGGGTCGGGCCGGTGGAGGACCTGGAAGGCAACGTCTGTCTGGGCGCCAAGGGACGGCTTATGCAGGCGCTGGGATTGGACGGGCTGCCCACAGTGATTGTGGAGAGCAAGGCCTATGTTCCGGCCGTGTGCTCTTCACTAGAGGATGACGCCTTCTGGTTCCGGATCAACCGGGACTGGGACAACGTCGCCGTCTATGAAAGCCTGTGCCGGGCGGCAGAAGAGCTGGGACTGGCCTTTGTGTGCAGCGATTCGGCCTACCCCCGTGTTCAAGGGGGGATGGAACGCGCCACCCGGGACGTTGCCGAAAAAATTGTGGGGCTGGGGACCCGCCTGGGAGAGGCGGCGACGTCCCGTCAGAAGGTGGCTCTTGTGGCTGAGTTGGCCCTGGTTATCAGCCAGGACTGCGGCGGGGTGACCTTTATGAGTAACGATCTGAACGGGGTGGTCTCCGGCGGTGGGACGGTGCCCGGGACCTCTGCCGTGATTTCCATGCTGGTGAGCCCGGACAATATTGCCCATTGGAAGATTCCGGTGTTGACCCAGGGTGATCTGGATCGGTACCGGGCGGTGGTCTGCCGTGGAGTCGCGCTGCTGGCAGGCAATGTGGAGGCGGCGCTTCTGGAGTTGAAAGACAAGCATTCCTTTGAACCGGAACGCTTTGCACCCCTTTTGGGACAGGGATAGACACAGGAAGACCTGCGTTACCTCTCGTGGCACGGATTTCATTTTCAAGGGAAGGGCGGTGGGGCCTCAGCCGATTTTTGATCGGCTGCGGCGCTGCCGCCTTTTTTTCTGCCGCCTGATTTTTTCGATGCGTGCATCTGCCCGAATGGTGCCGTGACGTTTCCCTTCGATTTTTTCAACGAGAAGCCGAAGCCCGAGAAATCGGTTCAGGTTCTGGGATCGTTCGGCCCCGTATTTGACGATGATGCCCGTGGGGAGATGCTTCAGGTGAACGCAGGTGGCGACCTTGTTGACATTTTGTCCCCCTTTTCCCGAGGATCGGACGAATTTCTCTTCGATATCCCCATGTTTTATCCCCAAAGAGTCGATCTTGATTTTGAGCTCTTTGCGCTTCTTCTCTCCCGGTCCCATAGGTCCCCTCTCGTCTAAATGGCCCTCCGGCCGTTCGTTCATTCCATCTTGTCTGTCAGGTTCCCTTGCCTTGCTGGTCCATCGATTTAAGCCAAGGCCCCTTCGCCGTTCGCCTGGTAAGCGTCGCAAAGAAAGGTTACGATTGAATCCATTTTAACCTGGTGCCCACCGGGCCGAAGGGGCTCTCCGTCTGGGCCTGTCACCCGGAGGCCCCGGTATCCAGCAGGCAGGCCCTTTTTTCGGTTGGAAACAGATGGCCAAGGGGCGTCTGGTCTGTGTATTATCAATCAAACCTCAGTGGCCTGTCACCTGATTAGTGAATGGTTGTAGAATAGATACAAGTGGGGTATGGGTATGTCTAATATATTTTATTATTTCCTGTCTATTGGCAGCTCTGCCAAAAATCTGATGGCCGCAGCTCGGGGATGCATTTGGGGTAAGAGGTGAAAAGTCTTTTCCAAAAAGGGTTCCCCTTTACGGCGATAACACGGTGGATAAAATAGAAGGCTCAAAAATGGCGAAAAAGAGACCCGCTGGAAAAGTAAAAAAGGATGGCAAGGCAGGTGAAAAAAAGAAAATAGAAGCCGCTGTGGCCCCGAGCAAAAAAGCGGCGGTGAAGGATTCAGATCATGCCTTCATGAATGTGCACTATTTCCTGTTTCTTCTGATTATTGTTGTGCTGATTGGGTGTTACCATATTATTAAGCCCTATCTTCACACCATTATTCTGGCCATGCTCCTGGCCATCATATTTAGCCCGGTGAACAAGAGACTGGAGCGCCTCTTCAGGGGCCGGAAAAACACGGCCGCCGGATGTTCCTGCGTCCTGTTGACCCTGGTTGTGGTCCTGCCGGTGCTCTTTATGCTGCTGGCGATTTTTCAACAGGGCGTCGACTCTTTTGATGCCATTTATAACTGGGTGGAAACCGGGAAATATCATGCGTTGATGAATCATCCCATGGTCACGGGTGTGACTGCCTGGGGGCAAGGCGTCCTTCCTGATATTGAGCGTTTCTTCCCCGACTTTAATTTAAAAAATCTCCAAATCGATCAAGCCATTTTGACTATGACCCGGTCCATCGGGAAATCCCTGCTGAACCAGGGAGGCTATCTGGCAGGAAGCCTGACCTCCTTTGTGGGGAAGTTCTTTCTGATGCTTTTTACCTTCTTCTTTTTTGTCCGGGATGAAGAGATCATTTTTGCCAGTCTCCTCCACCTCATCCCCTTGAGCTCCAGCCAGGAAGACCGTATTATCGAAAAGATAAAAACCGTTTCAAAGTCGGCCCTGCTGGGAACCTTTGTGACCGCACTCGCCCAGGGACTGGCGGGGGGGATTGCCTTTTGGATCTGCGGACTCCCGGCCTTCTTCTGGGGAATTGCCATGGCCTTCGCCTCCCTTGTCCCCATGGTCGGTACCGCCCTTATATGGATTCCGGCGGCCCTCTACCTCTTGATTTCAGGGCACTGGGGTCTTGCGATTTTTATGACGGTCTGGTCTGTCGTGGTGGTGGGCATGATCGATAACATTGTCCGTCCTCTTTTCATGCAGGGGGCGGCGGATATGAGTACCCTCCTGATCTTTTTTGCCATCCTGGGCGGAATCAATTATTTTGGCCTGATTGGCCTCCTGTACGGTCCCATCATCTTTGGGCTGGCCATGGTTTTGCTTTATATCTACAGCCTTGAGTTTGACGATTTCCTCAGGCAGCAGGACAGCAAATAGAACCCGCTCGGACGCTGCGTACAGGGCTCCCTGTCTTAGGTTTCGCGAACTTTGTGATTCTTGAATTCTCCTTGTCGCGCGTAAAACTTACTTTTTATAAGGTAGTTTTTTGTGTGGGTATATGTCTTGTGTATTTATCACCTCATGTGCATGTATTTCCAATATGTAAAAATTATAGACAGTTTATTTTGAGTGCTGACGTTTTGCAGCCAAGCTGTCAACAATATTTAAAGACATGTTATCAAGATGTTATAAATTATTTTCTTTGTGGGCCTCGGTTGGAATGTATTGTGCAAAATAACAATATAAGTCTAAATTTTGGTTTAAACTCATACTAATTCAGGGGGCACCATGGACGAAAAAAAATTTTTTAAGATGAACATCGCTTCGAATATTCTTACTGCGTATTATTCAAACAAGGTCTCTTTTTGTATCGTCAATCAACACGAGCCCAGCGATCTTGAAAAACAGGATATCCTGAAACGAACCATTTCCATGTTTGAAAATCTCAGCACCAGTTATCTCGATGACATCCGCGAAATTTCTGAAAGCATTAAATAAGCCGTTTCGGAAATAAAAAGACGGTATTATGGGGCGAGGATTCATGGATTGATTGTTTTTCCTGAATCCTTGAACCTATCATGAAGAGACCGTGTCTCCATTTCAGATGTGGAGTTGAAAGAGCGTTTTCCCCTGCCCTATCCCCTTGCCCTCAGACTCACCCGCTTATTCCTTCTGGTTTTTGAGACCCTGTTTGGTTTTGACCTGTTGCGTTCTTATAAGAAAATAGGTTAGATCAGAAAAACAGGGATGATAATCGGTTCCCATGGAAATATAAAAATAATGTTTTAAACCCTATACGGATGGTGAAACCAAAAGATGATGGAACAATTCAATAATGACGAAGGAAAGAAGACAGCCGTCTTGTTTTCCGTTCAAACTCACGGTGTTTCCGATGAGGAGAACGATTCGTCTCTCCTCGAGCTCGGGCGTTTGGTCAAAACCATGGGCCTCGAAGTGGTCGCGACCCTTACGCAACGCCGTCCAAAACCACATACGGCCACTTTATTGGGTGCAGGAAAATTAAAAGAACTTGCCGGCTATACCGGTGGTACGGGAGTGGTTGAGGGCTTCAGCCGAAAATCAGATGATAAAAACGGCGAAGACGACCTTGACGAAGAGGATCTCCTCGGCAGTTATGATGGTTTAGATGAAGAAGACCTAAGCGATGATCCCATGGCCGAACAGGGTGAACAGGCCAATTTTGTCATCTATGATGGTGAAATGTCCACGAAGCAACTGCAAAACCTCGAACAAGCGACCGGCGTCGAAGTGTTGGACCGAACCGGCGTGATCCTCGAAATATTCAGCCGTCATGCCAAAAGCAGGGAGGCCCTCATCCAGGTGGAGATCGCCAAGCTGGTTTATCTGGCGCCACGAATAAGGGCATCGGGTATCGGGGGGGATCGTGAAGGGGGCAGCCTCGGAGCGAAAGGCGCAGGAGAGACGTCCCACGAACTTGGTAAGCGGCGTATCAGAGACCGTATCTCCGAGTTAAGGTCGCGCCTTGTTGACATTCATAAGGAGCAAAGCAGACGGCGCAGCCGCAGGAAAGAAAATTTCCAGGTTTCTCTGGTCGGGTATACCAACGCTGGAAAGTCCTCGCTGATGCGAAAGCTCACTGGCAGCGATGTCCTGGTAGAGGATAAATTATTTGCAACGCTGGATACCCGGGTAAAATCGTTACAGCCGGAGGCTTTTCCCCCGGTCCTGGTTTCCGATACCGTCGGATTTATCAAAAAATTGCCCCATGATCTGGTGGCCTCTTTCCAGTCCACGCTTGATGAGGCGCTTGCTGCGTCCTTGCTTTTGTTTACGGTCGATGCCTCCGATCCGGCTTTTCGGTCTCAATTGGCGGTGACGCAATCGGTTCTGAGCGAGATCGGTGGCGAAAAAATTCCAAGCCGGCTGATCCTGAACAAAATTGATAAACTTACAGCCGATGCCTTGGAAGCGCTGCAAGGTGAATTTCCCGATGCACTCTTTGTCTCTGCGCATAACTCCGAGGATGTTGCGGCTCTGAGAGATAAAATTCTTGCGTATTTTCAGATCAATATGACTGAAGAAACGCGAGTGATTCCGTACGACAAAGGGCAGGTCTTAGGGCAGTTAAGAACCAAGGCCAGTATCCTCAATGAATCCTACGATGAAACAGGGACGGAAGTGACATTTAAAACATTTCCGGAGACATTGGCCTGGCTTAAAAAAATGTTGGATTAAGGGCTTAACGCTCGCTTTTCAAGGGATGCGGGGGATGCGGGGACAGACCCCATCCCTTTACCCTTCCTCTTTCCCTCCTTTTTATTTCTTTATCGTTTATACGTTTTATCATTTAGAAGGTGACGGTGATCTCATAGACCCCGTTGCTCATGGTGATGTTGCAGTGGGTGCCCAGCTTCTTGAAGACAGTCAGCATCTGGCTGTTGGAGTTGAGGACGTCTGCGGTAAACCCTTTAAGACCTCTTTTTTTGGCGATGTCGGTGAGCATGGCGAGCATGCCGGTGGCGATGCCCATGTTCTGAAAGGCCTCGTCCACGACAAAGGCCACCTCGGCAAATCCTTCCTTTCTTCCCTGTACGAATCGGCCTTCGGCCACCAGACGTTCTTTGTCGGCTCTGCCGCTGAGTCCCACGATGGCGATGGTGCGGGTGTAGTCGATGTTGACGTACTCCTGCATCTTTGCGTGGGGCATGGCGGTGACGGGGGTGAAGTAGCGGTAGTACACGGCGGTATCGGAGAATCGGTAGAAGAGTTTTCGCATGCCCTCTTCGTCGGAGGGGCGGATGAGGCGGAAGTTGATCACCTGGCCGCCTTTAAAGGTTCGGGTGCGTTGGATCTCTGACGGGTAGGTGTGGGCGGAGTTCTCGATAAATATCTGGTCGGGGTAGAGGATGTGGCTCTCCCGGGCAGCAGCCACGAGGGCGGCGCGGTCGTCGGGGTGGGCAATTTCGATGAGGGCCTGGGCTCGTTCACGGACGGTGCGTCCTTTAAGGCTGGCCACGCCGTATTCGGTCACCACCAGGTCCACGGATTCGTGGACGGAGAACTGGTTGGGGTAGTTGTCCACGCTGCAGGTGATGTTGGATTTGCCCTGAAGGTTCCGGCTGGCCAGGGCAAAGATCGTGCATCCGCCTCGGGAAATCTCGGCGCCGTTGAAGAAGTCGATGACCTCCGAGGGGCCGGTGGCGATGTTGCCTTTGCCGGTGTGGAGGGCGAACCGGCATTTTAAGTCCACCTTCCGGGCGTGAACGATGGTGACCACCGAGGGATTTTTGCCGATCTGCATGGGGCTGAAGACCCGATTGATGGCCTGGAATTCTACCATGGGGTTGCCGTCGAGCCATTTTAAGAGTTCGAGGGATCCCAGGGCGTAGGACGTAAGGGATTTCCCCTGATAGATTTTTTTGTTGCGGTTGGTAACGGCCCCGCTGTTGATAAGATCCATGAGGGCGTCGGTGACAAAGGGGCTGTGAATTCCCAGGTTCTTTTTGCCTCTCAGGTGGCGGGGCAGGGCTTCGAAGAGGGGGCCGATGGAGTAAGAGAGGCAGCTGCCGTCTTCGATGACCGAGGCCACCTTTTCTGCCACGCCGTCAAAGACCGCGTCCACGGGCCAGCGTTCGAAGACAATGGGGGGGTCGTCGGAGAGGACAAAACAGTCGAAATCAGAGATGGGTACAAAGGTATCCCCGAAGGTGCGGGGGACGTTGTCGTTGATCTCGCCGATGACAATGGTCGCTTTGTCGATGGCTTGCCTGGCCACGTCCACGGCCGTGCCCAGGCTGCAGTAGCCTGAGTCATTGGGGGGAGAGACCTGAATAACCGCCACATGGACATCGATGTGGTCCGAGGCGAAAAGATTGGGGATCTCGGAGTAGCGGCTGGGGATATAGTCCACGTGCCCTTTGGAGATGGCCTCGTCGGCCACCCAGCCGGAAAAAAAGGTTTTCAGGCGAAACCGGTCGGCAGCGAAACACTCGGGATTGACAGCGTCACCAAAGCTGAGGATCTGGATGAGTTCCAGGTCCTGGATGTTGGGGGCGGTGGAGGTCATCAGCGCTCGGACCACGGTGCGGGGTTCGGCCGCACCCGTTCCGATGAAGATACTCATTCCGGGTTCGATATCTTCAAGGGCCTCTTCGGGGGTAACAATCAGCTCTTGAAGTACTTTAGAGTAGTCTCGTACCATGGGCAACGTGTCTCGCTTTGAATTAAGGAGGGCGACCGAGTAACTTACCGTAACAGGGTCAGTTTTTGAATGGAGATGTCCGAGCCCGGACATTTCACGAAAATCAGATAGAATACCGTGGATTACATTTTGCATTTTTGAAACAACGGAAAATATGACTGCAAAGAACTGTCATTACGGATTATTCATTCGTTCTGATTGCTTTCTCATGAAATATCCGGGAGAGCGGTCATCCTTATTTCTTAAGGTAGTCGTTGCCGAAGGGAAAAGGAAGCAAAAAGTGCAGGTAAAAGGGAGATTGTGTTTGATGGGCGATGGTGCAAAGCGTCCCTTTTTCCTGGGGGTGGAGGAAGGGGTCAGGCTTGAAGAGGACGGGGCTGTTTATTTTGCCTGGCCAATTCCTCTAATCGGGATTCGACCCAGGCACGGAGTGTGCGTCTTTTGTCAAAGCTTTCCGCATGGTAGTTAAGGACCCACCAGAGTTTGTTGAGCGCCTGGGGATCGGACGCACAGAGGGAGAGGGTCTCTTTCATGAACCGGTGTTGCCGGGGATTTTTTGCCAACTCCTCATAGAGGTCCCGGCAGGTTCGGATGGTGTGGGGGGGAAGCTGAAAGGATGTGATGGCGGCTTTGCTGATCATGGGTGGCCTCCGGGAGGGTTGATGGGGTGATCCTAATCGCTCATGCGATTTGCCTGCATGGGCAATATAGAGGGCAGGCGCGGGCTTTTTATTTGCGGCACGGTAAAAAACAGGAGGGTATGGCTTGGATTGTATGTCGGCGGCGGGCGGGATGTCTATAGGTTATATTCCCGTTTCCCCAGGCCTCTGGTTGTCAGAGCCCTTCGGGGGGGATATCCAGGACAAGGCGGAAGCCGATATAAGCCCCCTTGTCTTCTGCGTTGGCGCTGTTGCGGTGGGCACCTCGGATGCTGTCGATGCCGTGGAACCAGCTTCCGCCCCGAGTGACACGGAATTCGCCATTTAAGGGGCCTTGTGGATCCTTGGAGATGGGCTGGCTGGGGTAGGGCCCGTACCAGTCGCTGCACCATTCTGAGACGTTTCCGTTTATGTCATAGATATTCCACAAGTTGGCGTGTTTTGTGGCTACGGGGTGGGGGGCCTCTCCGGCGTTGGGGCGGAACCATGCATAGGTAGCGGCATCTTCGCCGGACTGCACCCAGGGGTCGAGGGTCCCGGTGCGGGCGGTGTATTCCCACTCGGCTTCTGTGGGGAGTCGGAAGCGCCCTTTGCCTTTGTACTGGGCGTTGAGCTTGGTGATGAATCGCATGGCATCCTGCCAGTAGATATTTTCCACCGGACAGTCGCTGCCGCAGAAGGGAAACCCGGAAGGGTTGTTGCCCATGACCAGTTCCCACTGGGCCTGGGTCACTTCCGTGGTCTGCATGTAAAAGGGGCGTTTCAGTTGCACCCGGTGAAGGCGCTCATCGGGGCGGCGGCCCGGTGTCTGTTTGGGGCTGCCCATGTCAAAGGAGCGGGGGGAGATGAAGACGAAGCGCATGCCGGGCAAGGGGCCTTCCACGGCATTGCGCAGGGACATGAGGATGCGGGCAGCCGGCAGTTCATCGGATTGAATGCGGGCCAGGTGGGCCACGGCCTCAAAGGGTGCCGGGGTGCTGACCGGGAATTGGGTGAGGGCCTTTCCCTGGGGATCGGTGATGATGAAGCGGGTGAGCCGCAGGCGGACGCCGCCCTCCTCATTGGGTTCGGGGCTGTAGTGGGGCCGTACCTTGATGTCGTGGCGCAGTTTCCAGATGGTTTCTGCTCGATCCCGGTCCGGGTAGGTCCAGGTTTCCCTGTAGAGGGTGCCCTTGTGGTTGATGGTGACGGGAAAACGGAAGGTGTCGGCATGGGGCCGCTGCACGGTTATGGTGGCGGTGTCACCGGTCACGAGGCACCCGTTGTTTTGAAGCCGGGTGATGGTTTTGGCCATCGGGCTCAGGCATTCAAGCTGGGCCTTCAGCCAGCTCACCTCGGTTTTTGCCACCTGAATATGCAGTCCGCCCTGGCGTTCCAGCTCGGTCAGGGCTTTGCGGTTGGCTTTCCGGACCGTGGCCAGATCCTGTCGGTGACGGGCCAGGCGGTCTTTGTACTCCTCGGTGGTTTCAAACATGCCCTTGGAGGCTGGCTGCGTCGGGTTCTCTGTTTTGAGGCTGTTGAGTTTCAGGTAGTAGGCGCGCTCGATGTCCCGAAGTTGATTCAGGTGCCGGGATTCCAGCCGTCGGCTCTCGGCACGGTATCGTTCAAGGGTAGCCGTCAACTCGGACAGGACCCGAGAGCTGGTGGCGGGCTGGGCTGCAAAGGCAGGGGTGACCGAGGCAAGGTAATATGTGGCGACAAGGAGCAGGATCAATCGTGGCATGGTCAAACTAACTCTTCTGGCTGACGGTGTGTTGGTGACGGATCCGGTGGAGAAAGGCCAGAACATCTGCAATCAGTTGACCCTCCGGCACATTAGACGCTGGGGTGACGCTCAGGGTGTAGTTTCCAACGGGAATGATGATGAGAGACGCCCCGGCACTCCGGATGGAGACACTGATCGGTGGCGCCAGAGGCGTCTCCTGGGTCGTCCCGGCCCCCTCTGTGGCGACTTGGGCCAGCTCTTTGCAAAAGGTGTCCGTGGCATTGCCTGCCATGCGGCGACCCTCGGCGGAGACAAGACAATAGGACTTGACGCCCTTGATACGGGCAATTTTGATAAAGTCCAATATGGTGGTCATGGCGTCGTTTTCCCTTTGTTTGTCTTTTCGCCGGATGTGAAGATTCCTTTAGCTTTTTCGGCGTAATGGCTTCGTTTGTTGGTGTCGGTAATGGCCGCGGCGATGAGATCCGAAAAATGGTGTAATCCCTTGAAAGAGGGATCTTCCCGGTCGATCCACTCGTTTAGAGCCTTTTGGAAGAGGGTCTGGGGCGGTGCCTCGATGACCTCTTCGAGGAGTTTCATCATCGGAACGAGCCAGGCCCCCAAGGCCCCGGCCATGACGGCGTCGGGCGTGAGGATGGAAAAAGCCTCATCGGCCCGCTGTGCATCGGTTTTCGGCAGGGTCTGGGCGGCTTTGTGGAGGGCGTCCAGGGCAGAGACACTGCAATCCGGTTGATGCTGTACGGCCAGGACCCAGTTCAGGGGCAGGGGCCGAAGGGTGACGCAGGTGGGTCCGAAGGAGAGGCACACCTCGTGGCTCTCGGGGATCAGCCGGGTGGCGTTGTGATAAAATTGGTTGAGGTGATGGGCGGGGCAGGGTGGGGCATCGGTACGGTTGGAACAGGCATGGGCCACGGCTTCGTCGGGGGTGATAACGAAAACACTTGAAACAGCAGGAAATTTATCCAAAATGGCGATGATTAAGTCCATAGTCTCCGGATCGGGCAGGGTTTAGGGGACGAACGGTGTACAGTCTTCAGCGGGTGAGAGGGAAAAGGGCCTGTTTTCCATCCACACGAAGCTGCAGGGGTATCCGTCCGGGAACCTCTGAGTTGAAATCGTAAGAATTCTTGATAGTCACCCGAAAGTGTACTATTTCAAATCATCTCGAATCCGCCATTGGTTGGCGAAAGGACGCTTACTTGGGGCTATTTGCTCTAAATATTAAATCCGTTGCCATGATTAGCCGATAAAGGGATTATATATGAACGTCTGGAATGAGTCAAATGAGTGATTGACCGGTGGGTGGGACATCGGCGGCAAGAGCAGGGCCGTCATGTTGCAGGGAAAGGGGGGTGGGAGTGCAGATTGATCAGTTTGATGTGGGGCTGATACCGCCGCTGTTGTCTGTCTATTTGAGCGTGTGTTTTTCCCTGTTTGCCTTTGCCCGGAGCCGTCACAGAAAAGAAATTCTTTTATTTGTCCTTCTTTGTTTTCTGGTGTCGATGAGGCCGGTTCAGTTTTTGGTGCAGCGTGTGGTGACAGATGTTGGGGTGCTGATGCGGTTTGAACGGGGCATCCTTTTTGGCTACGCATTTATCCCTTTTGTGGGCGTTCTTTTTTTTCATCGCATTCTCAAGATACGTAAGCCTCGGATAGAGGCCGGTCTTTTTGCCTGCAGCCTCCTGATGGCTATGGGATCGATGGGACCCTGGCTTCTTGCCGGTCTTCAGACCTACCCCTGGGGCGTCATCGGCAAGGCTGGCCCCTTTTTCCCTCTCTATGTTGTCTACGCCGCCGCCTGCTTCGGATACATGGTGCACTGCACGGTGACGGCCATGAAGATCTCCCGGGATCGCGAGGTGTGGCTTAAGCATCGGTATCTCTTTGTCTCTCTTCTGGGGGGGACCTTCCTTCTTTTTGGCACGGCCTTCGAATTTACCGGATTTACCGGAAATTCCATGTACCCCATTGTCAATTTCATGTTCGTCCCCTTGGGGGTGATGGCCTATGGGGTCCTGCGTCATCGCATCTTAGATATCTTTACTGTGGTTCATATTGCCTCTTTCCGTCTGATCTATGGGGGGGTGTTTCTTCTCCCCAACCTTCTGATCTTTTATGCGTTGAAACCTCTGCTTGACGGCGAACATGTGTTGCCCCTGATTTTTCTGCTGCCCCTCTGGTATGCCGTGAATCATTTTTGCGCCGTTCGGATTCATCCGGAAGTGAGCCGGCGGTTCAACCGTTATCCCCATCATTTGAGAACGGCAGAAAGTAAATTTGCCCGGGATCTTCTGATCTTGCGGGACACCCGGAGCCTGGTGACCGAATTCGGTGAGTTGGTGCGCTCCACACTTTGCATCGGCTCTATTCGATTTTTTTTCGCTCCCGTGGGTGATCCCGTGCATTTGACCGACATGGACGGGGAGATTGTCACCTTAAATGAGGCGACGACGGCTTGGCTTGTGACGGCAGATTGCTTTATCGACCCGTTTGTTTTGACCTCAGACAGCCTGACCCCTCCCCCAGGGGTGCGCATCGATCTTATGGCCCTGTTTGACAGGTATGACGGGCTGTGTCTGGTGCCTCTGGTGCAGTACGACCAGCTGATTGGGCTGGTGGTGTTTGCAGACAAGCAGGGCAGCGTGTCGATGATGCCCATGGAGATAAAATTTCTTGAAAAGGTGAGTCGGTATCTCTCCATCGCCCTGTACAACTCACGGGTGTATCAGGCCGTCACCTCGGTGAAGGATCAATTGGAACTCAGACGCCGGGAACTTTCCCGGGAGATTCTGGAGCGCCGCCGTGCAGAGGAGAGTCTCCGCCGCAGTGAGGGCCGTTACAACATTCTGGCGGATAATATTCTCGATACCCTGGTCGTGGTGGGGGTCAACGATCAAATGATTAAATATGCCAGCCCGTCGTGCCAGGAACTCACCGGCTATACCCCTGAGGAAATTGTGGGGGAGGCTTTTCTGGGTTTTTTGACGAAGAGTTCCGGCAGGGAGCTTGCCCAGATGGTTCCGCCGTCGCAGGAGGGGGGCTCTTTCATGGTAGAGCTGGAGCACATACGCAAAGGGGGCGCTCCGGCTTGGGCAGAGGTGTCCGGCCATTTTATTGCCACCGGAGATGGGGGCATGGAGGTGGTGGGGTTGGCCCGGGATATCTCCGAACGCCGGGTGGCAGAGATGGAGAAGGAGGAGCTGCGGCAAAAGCTTCGGCAGGCCCAAAAAATGGAGTCCATAGGGGTTCTGGCCGGTGGCATTGCCCACGATTTCAACAACATCCTGATGGCTATTTTAGGGTATGCGCAGCTTGGGGCCATGTATCTTGAGGACAAAGACAGCAAGGCGTCAGGGGTTTTGGCTCAGATTGAAAAAGCGGGCCTGCGTGCCAAGGAGTTGATCTCTCAGATTCTTGCCTTCAGTCGCCAGGACGAACAGGCCCGGCGTTCCGTGGATTTTGCAACCCTTACCCGGGAATCTCTGGGGTTGATACGGCCCATCATTCCCGAGGGGGTGGCCATTCACAGTGATTTTCCGGAGGCCCCGGTCAGGGTGGTGGCCGATCCGGTGCAGATTCATCAGATTGTGGCCAATTTGTGCACCAACGCCTCCCATGCTCTGGAAGGGGTGGCGGGGGGTGGCATTGAGGTGAGGGTGTGTCGCACCACCCTGGATGCGGGGGAGGCCAGGCGTCATGGGCTGGAGCCTGGGGCTTTCGGCTTGTTGCAGGTGTCGGATACCGGTCATGGGATGGAGGCTGACATCAAAACCCGTATTTTTGAGCCCTACTTTACCACCAAGGGATTGGGGAAAGGGACCGGCATGGGCCTGGCCGTGGTTCAGGGGATCATCCTGAGTCATAACGGCGCGGTGGTGGTGGAGTCCAGCAAGGAGAGAGGCAGCCTTTTTTCTGTTTACCTTCCCGAGGCGCAAGGGGAGACCGAGATTTTATCCAGTCCGCACGAGGCGGGTAAGGTCTGCGGCGGGCGGGTGCTGTTTGTCGATGATGAAACCATGCTGGTGGATCTGGCTGGAGAGGCGTTGTCCCGCATGGGGTTTGAGGTCGTGGCCCTGGATGATCCCGAAGAGGCGGTGGCGGTTTTTGCTCGGGATCCGAGCGGTTTTGATGTCGTGGTGACCGACATGACCATGCCGCATATGTCGGGTTTGAAGCTTGCCGAGCGCATTCGCGCTTTGAATGAGAAGACACCGGTGATCCTCTGCACCGGATTCAGCAACGAGCTTCTGGGCAGAAGGCATGAGGACATGGGGGTATCGGCGGTGCTCTTTAAACCGGTGCCCATGAAGGAGCTGGCAGAGGCCATTCACGGGGTTCGGTGCGCACCGCCCGAGGTGTTGCAGGAGAGTCCGGTTTCATAAATATTCGGGGGTTTCAGGCAGGGACGTACCGGCTGCGGTACGGTAATGGGCAAGACCATCATGAACGATGTGCAACTGATTTATCATTTACCGGCAGCATTGACGCTCTTTACCGGCGTCTTTCTGGCGATGATTTCTGTGGCCAAGGGGCGGTTTCGAGCTGAAAATCTTCTTTTTCCTCTGATCTGTCTTCTCTGGTCCATGAATGCCGTTTTCTATTTTGTCCAGTTCGTGGTGCCGGTGGAGATGGCCGGGTACCTGGCGAGGCTGCATGGCATTTTGTCTTTGTGGGTGCCCCTGGTGCACCTTCATTTTCTATATCGATGGTTTGATTTGCGCAATGCCAGGGTGGAACGTCTGTCCCTGATAGCCACACTGGGACTGCTCATGGCCGGCTTGACGCCCTGGCATGTCTTGATGGGCTCTGCCTCCTTTGGGGGCGTGCTCCCCGGCGTGAGGCCTTTTTTCTGCGTGAATGCTCTTTTTTCCGGCGTGATGATGATTTATCTGGTCCGGCTTTGTATTGGCCGCTTGGGGCTGGCCCTCGCCGGCGATGAGCGACGGAATCTCTGGCTCGTGGCGGGCTCCCTGACAGCCTCGGCGGTTCTGATCTCTTTGAGCATGATCTCTTTTGAGGGGATGCTCCCTTACAGCATGGGCAATTATCTTTTTTTGCCCATGCTGGTTCTGGCTTATGCGGTGTTCCGGTACCGGATGCTTCACCTCGCCTCTCTCCTTCATCTTTCCCTGGCCTGGGGCCTGATGGCTCTGTTGATTTTTGTGCCGAACCTGGGGGTGTTTTATCTCCTTAGACCTTGGTTTCACGCCCTCCATTCAGTCTTGCTGTTCCTTTTTTTTCTCTGCTGGTTTTATATGAATTACCGTTATTCTCGGGTGATTCAGGCGGCGGTTCAGCGTCTTTTTAACCGGCAGTATTTTGATTTTAAAAAGGTGGAGTCTCACTTCTCCGAGAATATTCTGCTTTTGCGGCGGACCGATGAGATGATCCATGAGTTTCGTCGCACGGTGGAGGGGACCCTTCGTATTCGGGGCCTGGTTTTTTTCACCCGAAAGGGGGAGGGGTTTCTGGAAGAGGACACCGGCCGGGCGCTGGAGCTCTCGGAGGTGACCCATCGCTGGCTCTCCCTGCTTCAGGCTCCCCTGGATCGTCGGGAGGTGGAGCGACGGGCGGGAAGCCGCGAGGTGCGTCGGGAGGTTGCCGCCCTTTTAGATCAGTGCGGCTGCGATTATATTGTCTCGCTTTCCCGCTACGGAGAGCTTCTTGGGCTGGTGCTTTTTCCTGAGAAAGGGGACCTTTCGGGGATCACCCTGCGGGAAGAACGTTTTATCAGCCGGATCAAGGAGTTTGTCTCCATTGCCTTGTACAACTCCACCGTGTATCAGAACCTGAGCCGACTGCAGGAGGAGCTTTCCCGGCACACCGATGCCCTGGCCGAGGAGGTTGTCGAACGAAAACGAGCCCAGGACGTGGCGGAGCAGAGTGAAAAGCGCTCCCGCCTTCTGGCGGAAAATGTCATGGACACGCTCTGCATCCTGAGCATTGATCCTCTGGCCTTTACCTATCTGAGCCCGTCGGTGCTGACGCTTTTGGGGTATGAGGAGGAGGAACTCCTCCATCAGGATGTCCGGGCGGTTCTTACGGATTATTCGGAGCGGGAGATCCGGACCGCCTTGACCCATGCCCTGACGGCCCCCCAGAGGCATTCCAGAAACGATTTTATGTTTGAGGCCGAGTTGAGGCGAAAAGACGGCTCCCGGGTGTGGAGTGAGGTGTCGGCGCGTTTCCTGCGGGATGGAGACGGGCGGGCGCGGGAAATTTTTCTGGTGTCCAGGGATATTACGGAACGCAGGTGTCTGGAGCGGGAGCGGGAGGGGCTTCAGCGCAAGCTCAGGCAGGCACAGAAAATGGAGTCCATCGGGGTGCTGGCCGGGGGGATTGCCCACGATTTTAACAATATTCTCATGGCGATGATGGGGTATACCCGGCTGGCCTTGATGTACATCCCGGAGGACAACCCCAAGGCCCGTGATAAAATTATGCAGATCGATAAGGCCGGTCAGAGGGCCAGGGATCTGGTGGCTCAGATTCTCGCCTTCAGCCGGCAGAATGAACAGAAGCGGGAGCCCTGCTACCTGGGTGCCTTGATTAAGGATACGGTTGCCTTTCTCAGCGCCTCTCTGCCGTCAAACATCGACGTCCGGTTTACCTCAGGCGAGGGGAAGCTGCGGGTGGTGGCCGACTCGGTTCAAATTCACCAGATCATCATTAACCTGGCCACCAATGCCTTCCATGCCATCGGGGAAGAGGGTGGAAAGATCGAGATTCATGCCGACGAAGTGGCGCTTGGGGAGGCCCTTGCCCTGGCTCTGCATCTGCCGGAGGGTCCCTATGTCCGGCTCGCGGTCTCCGATACCGGCCATGGTGTGGACCCGGAGATAGCCTCCCGCATTTTTGAGCCCTACTACACCACCAAGGAGGTGGGGAAGGGAACGGGCATGGGGCTTGCCGTGGTGCATGGGATTGTCTTGAACCATGGGGGGGCCGTGAGCCTTGAGAGTGAGCGGGGACAGGGGGCCACATTCCAGGTGTATCTTCCGCTGGCCGATCTTCCCGAGAACGCCAAAGGGAGGGACCCCGCCCTGGACAGGCTGGAGACCAGGGGAACCGTTCTTTTGATGGATGAGGATGAGATTTTTATTGATCTGGCCCGTGAGGTGCTGAGGCGCCTGGGGTATCAGGTGGAGGCTTTTACGGATGCGCAGAAGGCCCTGGTGGTTTTCGGCCAGTGGCCCAAAAAATATGTGGCGGTGGTGATGGACTTTTTTATGGGGGGCATCGGCGGTGGGAAGATGGCTCGGTCGATTCGAGACTATGCTCCAGCCATTCCGCTGGTGGTCACCTCAGGACGGCCAGAGCCCCTCAGCCACACTCATTTTGAAGAGTTTCAGGGCGTGAAGATTCTGATGAAACCCTTCACCCTTAAAGAGTTGGCCGAGGTTCTGGAACAGGTGATTGTCTGAGGCCTGAGGAGAGGCCGGTTTTTTTTATGACGAAGACCGGTTGCCCTTGTGTCTGCCGGAGGTTCTTTTTTCCTCGGTCTTGCGCCTTACCTCGGAGGGGCGCTTGTCCCTTCGCCCGTCTGAGGGTCTTCTCTCGTTTCCCTGATCTCCCCGGCTCGTGCTGAGCAGGGCTCCTTTCTGGCGTTCCTTCGCCTCTTTTCTTTTCTCAACAACAATGGGTTGCCCGGTCTCCGGGTCTTTTTCCGTGAGATACATCAAGGTGGAGATGGTCGATGGGGTCGGGGTAAAGATTTGAGCCTGTTCGGGTCGTGTGTGGAGCTCGTTTCGGCAGAATTGGGCCAGCTCGTCCATCTCCCTCTGGCCGCACCCCGGGTGGGCCGCCATGAAGTAGTAGGTGAGAAACTGGGGTTTCCCCGCTTCATCGGTCAATTCCTGGAATCGTTTTCGGAACCGGAGCAGCTCTGTTTTCGGCTTTCCCATGAGGGAGAGGACTTTTTCGCTGGTGTGTTCCGGTGCAATCTTCAGCTGGCCCGAGGTGTGGTGGGCGACCACTTCCTTAAGATAGAGGTCCCCGTTTTTTTTATCGGCCAGGACAAGGTCAGGACGAATGCCTGAGGCGGAGAAGACCTTTTTGATTCCAGGCACCTGTTGCATTTTCTTGAGCAGTGAAAGGAGCCGTGAGTGGTCGGGCTTCAGAGAGGGGCAGATCACGGGGTAGAGGCATCGTCGGTCGGTGCAGGGCCCTTTCTTCAGTTTTTTTGCGCACTCAAACCCGTACATATTGGCTGTGGGGCCGCCGGCATCCAGGATATTTCCTTTAAAGCCTGGAAGGTGGGTCAGGGCTTCGGTCTCACGCAGCACCGAGGCTTCGCTGCGGCTGCTGACCGTTCGGCCTTGATGCAGAGCGATGGCGCAGAAGTTACATTCGCCGTAGCATCCCCTGTGGGAGGCGATGGAAAAACGGATCGTCTCCATGGCACGGACCTCGCCCTGGCTCTGGCACAAGGGGTGGAGTTCTCGGGTGTAGGGCAATTCATTGACCGTGTCCAGCTCCTCGGCGGTTAAGGGGGGCTGGGGCGGGTTCTGGATGAGGTAGCGGCTGTCATGTTTCTGGACCAGGCCCCTGGCCGTGAAGGCATCCGCATTGGCTTTGAAGGTCAGGAACATGCGGGTAAAGGCTTCCTTGTCTTTCTTTACCTCGGCCAGGGAGGGGAGCTCCAGGTAATCCTCCACCGGAGTCTCAGATTTTCGGCAGAGACCGTAGATGGCGTCCGGGGAGGTGCCGCTGCTTAAGGCGTCGGCCAACTCCACCACGCTGCGTTCTCCCATGCCATAAAGCAGGTAGTCGGCCTTGGCGTCAAAAAGGATGGAGCCACGGATTCGGTTTTGCCAGGCATCGTAATGGGGCACCCGACGGAGGCTGGCCTCAATCCCCCCTAAAACAATGGGGATGGTGCCGCCCTTGAAGTGTCGGCGGATGAGGTTGGTGTAGGCAATGACGGCACGGTCGGGGCGGCGGTTGTTCTCCCCACCCGGGGTGTAGTCACAGCGTTTCCGCTTTTTGCCTGAGGCGGTGTAGTTGGCCACCATGGAGTCCAGGGAACCGCCGCTGACCCCCCAAAAAAGGGCCGGTTCCCCCAGGCGAGTGATGTCTTGGCCGTCTGTGATGTCCGGTTGGGCAATGATGGCCACTTTGTATCCTGCCCTGTGAAGGACGCGTCCCACCACGGCGGCTCCGATGGCCGGTGCATCAATATAGCTGTCTCCGGTCACGAGGATGACATCGGGGCGTTCCCATCCAAGGGCATCCATTTCCTGGCGTGTGGCGGGTAAGAAAGGGGATTTTTTGATCATATCGGTTGTATCCTGACGGCGTTGCAAGTCGTGCGTGGCCCTTCAACGGGTGATTCGTTATGGAACCCTTTATATCAGGGCGTGATTCCGTGATGACAGTGCCTGAAACGAATCGTTTCCCATGAAATATCCGAATCAAAACCGAAATACCGTATCACAGGCAAGACCACAATGACAGCGCAGAAGATGGGTAAGGGGGGCAAGGGGGTGGGCGGGAATAGCGTGCGCTTTGGGCCTGATAGAGCGGCCCCGGCTGGAGGGGAAATTCCAGCCGGGGCTTGGAGCTCTTAAATACTTACAGCGGTTGGTCTAAAAGGTTCTCTGCCTCTTCCATGCTGAGGGCAGAGTCCACGCTGTACGCAGGCCAGACCAGGCTTTTGTGTTCATGGGGGAAGTCAGGCGCCCTTCGCTCCGGGGCTTTAACGCGGACCACCCGGCCGATGGCGCAGTCCCAGAGAGCCTCCTGGCATAAGCGCATGAAGTTTTCAGAGATACCTTCGGCTAACTCGTAATGACGAAGGTCCGTGATGCAGGTAAATCCTCGGGACAGTTTGTATGACGCCTGCTGAACTTTATGGATAATTTCAGCAAGTTCATCTCCCTGATTGATCATTCCCAGGGTGAAATAGAGCCGGTTTTTGTCGATATCCACTCTGATTTCATGCATCGCTTCTTGTCTCCCCATCTCATGATGAATAGTAGGCTGCATTTTCTTCGATGTATTTTTCGGTCAGGTCGCAGCCGTAGGCGGTTGCCGACGCCTCTCCCACGTGCAGGGAGACGGTGATGGCAACATGCTCGCCGGAAAGAAGGCTGCGAACCTTTGCTTCGTCAAAATCGACACGGTTTTGGTCTTCGTAGACCCGTGTGCCGTTGATGGTGATCGAGAGTTTTTCGGGAGTGACCGTGCAATGGATACATTTGCCCACGGCCATGAGAATACGGCCGATGTTGGGGTCGGCACCGTAGGCCATGGTTTTGATCAAAGGGGAATTGATCAGGGCTTTGGCGATGAATCGGGCTTCGGTGTCATGGGCAGCCCGTTCTACGGTGGCGGTGAGGAGTTTGGTGGCTCCTTCGCCGTCGCGGGCCAGGAGTCGGGTCATCTCGACGCAGGCGGTTTTCAGTGCTTCGGAAAACAGGACGTGGTCCACGGGGCCTGTGAGCCCGTTGGCCAGGGCGAGACAGGTGTCTGAGGTGCTGGTGTCAGAATCCACGGAGAGCATGTTGAAGGAGTCCTTCACCGCCTCTCGGAGCATGCGGTCCAGGGCCGGGATGGGAATTTCTGCGTCGGTCAGAATATAGACCAGCATGGTGGCCATATTGGGCTCAATCATGCCTGAGCCTTTGCCGATGAGGGTCAGCGTGGCTCCATCCACCTCAAGGGAGACGGCTTTCGGGTAGGTGTCGGTGGTCATGATCCCTTCCGCACCTACGCGGGGGTCGGAGCTTAGTCCCTCCCCGATACGGGAAATTCCATCTTCAATTTTTTCGATGGGAAGCTGACATCCGATGACGCCGGTGGAGCTCATGATCACTTCCTCTTCGGGAATGTCAAAAGCTTTTGAGACGGATCGTCCCATACGGCGGGCGTTTTCGATGCCTTCATCGCCGGTTCCGACATTGCTGACACGGCTGTTAACCACGACCGCGCGGAGTTTTCCGTGGCGTATGATCTCACGGCCTAGCACAATGGGTGCCCCGGGGAAGAGGTTTCGTGTAAAGACGCCGGCGGCGTTGGCGGTCACATCAGAAAGAAAGAGGGAAAGATCCTTGCCCTCTTCTTTGATACCGCAGTTCATGCTGGCGCAGTGAAACCCCTTCGGCATGACAGGGGGGGTGTGGGACTTCATGGTCGTGCTCCTGTCTGATTCCCAATGAACTGGGAGGTTGACTTATCTCATAGTATAAAACGCAGTTTGCCACAATAACTGAAATCAAGATTTTGATATAAAAATGGTCTGCGTTGATGGATTGATGAATAAAATAAAATGTCTGGTGCTTGAACAAAGGTTTTTAGGGTGAATTGTTGTTGTGTGCCTACCTTTTGCTTAAAAGATGGGCATTCATGCGTATAAGTTGCTGTATCTCCCGGATGTAGGCTTCACCCCGGCTGGAGTAGCGCTCAAGCCCCAAGGCAAGAGCCTCTCCGTTGGGTTCATGGCCTTGGTCCCTTTGCTCACGCCGAAGCTCTCTAAGGGGTTCGTAGGCCCAGAGGGTGTTTAAGTTGTGGAGGTAACTTCGAACGGAGTCGGCGACGTTGTCGAAGCGTGCGACCTCGTGGCTGGCTCCTTTCGTTCGGTTTTTGGGGACCATCCCTTTGCCTTTCCCGTAGACCCATTGCCCGAAGAGGTTGTTGCCTTCACGGGCAAAGCGGGAGGTGCCCCAGGCGGACTCATTGGCCGCCTGGGCCATGGCCAGGGAGAGGGGGACCATGTCCACGCGTGTCCGGAGGGCCTCTCGGTCCTCTGGAGAGTCTGGAGAAAAGGGGTCCACTTTGTAGGCTGCGGCCAATTCTTCGAGCCAGGCGTACTCGCTCGGGGCGTAGGCTTCTGAGGTGTGGAGCTGATTCAGGCGCTGGCGCCGGGCCAGGATGGCATTATTTTCGGCCTCAATGAGGGGCATCATGAAGGCGAAGAAGGCCTCTTTTTTTTCAGAGACAATGGGGATGATTGAAAAATCAGGTAGCGTGTCGGAAAGCGTCACGGCCAGAGGGGGCGGCGGCGGGAGCTGTGCCTCAGGCTCCTTGGGGTAAGGGTAGAGAGCGACAAAAAGGGCGGCCAGGCTTACCACAAAGGTCAGGCCTGCCCAGGGGGCTCTATGATGATCTCCGCTGGAGAAGGGGGTCTCTTTTTTTTTCATGATAACGGTCCCTTGTGGTTCCTTGAAAATGCACGGCAAAAGGGTGCCGAGCCTTTTGTCGGTGATTCTGTTTGACCCTGTGTCCGGTGTGATGGGCTTGTTTATGCCGGAGCCTGGTTCCTTTGTCTGGAAAGGCGCAAAATAAAAGGCCGTTAAGGGTTTGTCAACCCCGAAGTGCCGATATGTTTTATCGGCGGGAACCGGTTTGGGGTTTAGAATTTTTTTTCTAAGGGTTGGGTTCTGCGTTCCTGACGCCTGAGGGGCCGGGGCGGACCCTCTTTCAGATCGGTGACCCGGAGGTGAGGGGACGGGGTCTCCGGTGGGCAGAGATTCCCAGACCTTGCCGCCAGAATTTTATTTGTTTTCGTATTCTACCATTATCCAAGGGGGCAATCCACGGGAAAGCCTGTTGACAGAAGGGGGAAGGGTGGGCGACCTTTTTAATATAAGGGCGGTGGCCCTGTTCTGATGTTTCCAAATTGAATGAAAAGGTGGTAAAGCACCTCACGCCATGGGTTTTGCTCATGGTTTGTGGTGTGAGATTGTGATGATATCTATGGATCGGTGAAAGGTGTATGAGATGAAGGGTGAAAGAGGCCTTGCCATTGGAACGCTTCTCGGGGCTATCGTGCTCTGGGCGGGGTCGTTTGTTGCGTTGAAAATCGCCTTCAGGAGTTGCGACCCCTATTTTGTTATTTTCGGCCGCATGGCGGTGGCCACGTGTTGTGCTCTGCTCTTTTACAGGCAGATCCGACGGGCGACGTACCAGAGGGGGGATTGGTTTTATCTTCTTGCCCTGGGGTTTTGTGAGCCCTGTCTTTATTTTGTTTTTGAAGCCAAAGCGTTGATGCTCACCTCGGTTTCCCAGGCGGGTATGATCACGGCATTGTTGCCGGTGATGGTCGCGGTGGGGGCTTGGATCGTTTTTAAAGAGACCATGACCTGGGGCACGGTGGGTGGCTTTTCCATGGCGGTGTTCGGGGTCTGCCTGCTCACCCTCGGGGGGGAGGCGACGGCGTCGGCTCCCAATCCGCCCCTGGGCAATTTTTATGAATTTCTGGCCATGGTGACGGCTACCGGGTACACCCTGATTCTCAAGCGGCTCTCTTATCGGTACTCGCCGTTGTTTTTGACCTTTGTCCAGTCTGTCGCCGGGGCGGTTTTTTTTGGGTTTCTCCTGTGGGTCTGTGGGATCCCCATTCCTCACAGCGTTCCCAGGGAGGCGGCTCTGACCATTATTTATCTTGGGGTGTTCGTGACCTTCGGTGCGTATTTCTGTTACAGTTTCGCCATGGTCCGGATGCCCGCCGGGCAGGCGACGGCTTTTATTAACCTGATTCCGGTGCTGACCCTTTTTTTCGGGTGGTTGATTCTGGGGGAGGTGCTCAAGCCCATTCAGTATGGGGCCGGGGCCCTGGTGGTCGCCGGGGTGTTTTTGAGTCAGGGAGGGTGCCTGGGGGGTGCCAGGGATGAAAAAGAGGGGTGAGTTGCTTTTTTCCTGGGCGGGAGCCTGTTTGCTCTTCATTGACACCCAAGGCAGGCACCTGTTATGAATGCTGAAATAAACGAAAATTCAGGTGTTTTTCTGATCCGCAACAGACCGGTGGCGGAAAACCCATGTTGAGAAAGGCCATTCTATGGGAAGCGTCCCCACGTCATCCGGTGCCAGCGATTCCAGCGAGCGATTGACGACGTCTCTGTTTCCAGTGGAAAACAGGGGCAGCCTACTTCTTTACGGTCTCGACGGTGAGGCCGAAGCGTTTTTAATGAACGCTCTGGATGGTCAGGGGCTTCAGGCTCGCATTATGACCTTGTACCGGTGTATGAGCCCGGGTGAGGCCGATGCGGTTTCCTCGACCTGCAACAACCTGGTGGCGGTGGTGGCCCGGCAGGGCACCCCCGGAACCGATGAGGTGGTGACGCGTCTTCGCAACCTTCCCTCCCATGCGACCCTTCACGTCTTTTATTTTCTCAATACCCCCGAGGAGAAGGCCCCGTCAGGCCCTTTTATGCGGTCAGTGGCGCTTTTTCGACCCGACGCGGCAGAGGTGTTGGCCGATGGGATGCAAGAGGCCCTTTGCATGGGCGTTCCCGAAAACGATTCCTCGATGTTGACCGAGGAGGTGGATGAGAAGGTTCGTGAACGAACCCTTGAGTTGCGCCAGGCCATGGAACGTTTGAAGTTTTTTGCCGAACGCGCTGAGGCGGCCAACCGGGCCAAGAGCACCTTTCTGGCCAATATGAGCCATGAGATCCGCACGCCCATGAATGGGGTGGTGGGCATGACAGAGCTGCTTTTGGGAACACGTCTCGGCTCGGAGCAGCTTGAATACGTGAACATTATTCGAAGCAGCGCCACCTCCCTTGTGACTATTATTAACGCCATCCTGGATTATTCCAAGGTGGAGGCCGGCAAACTCGATCTGGAGAAGATCCCCTTTGACCTCCGCAGCGCGGTGGAAGATGTGATGGATTTGATCTCTGTGCGGGCTGCCAAAAAGGACGTCGGGTTGACCGGCATCATCGATGACGCTGTGCCGTCCTTTATCAATGGTGACCCGGTACGCCTGAAGCAGGTGCTGACCAACCTCATGGACAATGCTGTCAAGTTTACCGGAAAAGGGGCTGTTTCCCTGGTCATTACCCCGGTGACCGTGAGTGAGGAGCAGGCTATTTTGCGTTTTGAGGTGGCCGATACCGGGATCGGGATTTGCGAAGAGGAGGTCGAGGAGCTGTTTACCCCGTTTACTCAGCAGGATGCCTCCGTTACCCGGAAGTACGGAGGGACGGGTTTGGGGCTCTCCATTTGCAAGCAGATTGTGGAGATGATGGGCGGGGAGATCGGTGCGGAGAGGCAACCCGAGGGGGGCGCTCTTTTTTGGTTTACCGCGGTCTTTTCTCGGGTGGGGGCGGGGTCCCGGCCTTATCCGGTTCCGGAAAAGCTCCGGCAGGGCAAATATCTCGTGGTGGCCGAAAATCTACCTGTACGTAAATCGGTGCGTAATCTTTTGAAATCGGCTGAGCTTCGGTGCGAAGAGGCCTTAAACGGTTACCATGCGATGGAAATTCTCCGGGCCGCGGGCTCACTGCGCGCTGTCAGCATGGTGATTGTCGACGGCGATCTGTCCATCATGAAGCCGGAAGAATTGGCTCAGCGTGTGAAAGAGCGGTATGGCAATGCCTTGCCCCTGCTTTTGCTGACAAATCGGGGCAAAGGCCCTCAGCTCGATGAACTGGAGATCATGGGCTACCATGCCATGGTCACCAAGCCGGTGAAGGTGCAGGGGCTTCTGGAGGGGCTGTCCGTGGCGGTGGCGTCGGCTTCCCCGGCCGAAGGTTTGGGGGGGGGCAGCGATCAGGAGCGTGAAGTCGTGGAGGACGGGGAGGCTCTGGATAACCCAATCCTTGTGGTGGAGGATAACCCCACCAACCGGCTGGTTGCCCTGAAATTCCTTTCCAAGCTGTCTCTGCATGCGGATGTGGCGGTCAATGGGGTGGAAGCCGTCGATATGCTCAAAAAGAAGCGTTACGAGTTGGTCCTTATGGATGTGCAAATGCCGGAAATGGATGGCCTCGCCGCCACCCGGTTGATTCGTGACCCGGCCTCGGGTGTTCGAAATCCTCAGGTTCCCGTGGTGGCCATGACCGCCCATGCCATGAAGGAAGACAGCGACCGGTGCCTGCAAGCGGGGATGGATGCTTATATCTCCAAGCCTATCTCCATCAATGCCTTGAGGGCCGTGGTGAAACGATTTATGACGGATTTAAGTGTTTCCGCGTCCTGAGGTAAGGGACGCAAAGGCGCGTTCGCAGTTTTTTTTATTTTAGGAGTTGAACAGTGTTTTGTATATGATAAGCATATATTAATGTATGGCCCTTCTACTGATGTTTTGATGACGGGTCTGTTTTCTGATGTTGTTTTGATATGGAGAGAATGCTGTCACAAAAAAGTCAAAGTAACCTGAGGGTTTATGATGGATTTTTTTGCGGGCAAATTAGGCATTGTTCCCTTGATAGCCTTTTGAGGGTGCCACAGGGCTGTGTTGTGCTGTTCTCTTGTGTACACCACCCCTTTTCTCCTTGAGAGAAGCCATGGGGGCTTTTTTTCTTATTTCTGTGGAGCATCGGGTAGGCTAAGGTAAAAAACTGAAAACACAGTCGAAAAGTAGTGGGATTGAAATGGACGGTTCTTCTCTTTGATCAATTATCTATACCGATCGTATAAAAATAGGGAGAAGGTGTTGCAATGCCAAATGAACGGTAGTATATATCCAAAATTGTTAGGGTAATTTTTATTTTAACTGTGCAGGTCAGTCCGAATACAATGTTCTTAAAAGTTGCGCCACTTTTGAGACATAAACCGGTAAGAGAGGCTCCTTATTAAGTGGCCGGCACCTGCTGCAGACGAACCATGTTTCTGTTGTGACATGTAATTTATGAAAAAAGTACGAGTACTCGGTCTCATGAACGGAACCGAGAAGTTGGAGGGTATATAGATGACCGATAAGTCAACATTCATGCGTCTTAGAGAGAATGAGCGAGAAGTGCGTAAAGGGTTGATTATTTCAGCCGCCATGAAGCTTTTTGAAACCAAGAACTTTCACGAAATCGGGATGCGGGATATTGCCAGCGAAGCCGGCGTCTCCGCCGCATCCATTTATCGCTACTTTCCCAGCCGTGATGATCTTTTTGTTGAAGCCCTGATCCGGGACATCAATAAAATTGAGCAGCTCCTGGAGAGTCGTCTCAAGGCGGGAGGAAGCACAGAATCTCTGGCCGTGGCCGTTGTGGATTACATGATCGACAATGAAGCGACCTTTCAGATGATGTGTCATTTTCTTATGCGAGGAGAAGAGAATCCCCGTGCTTTGAAGAAATTCAACGCGGTTCTTCTCTATTTTACCAAGATGTTCGATGAGGTGGTTAAAAAATCTGATGGGGAAACTCCCCTTCGTTTTCACAGCCAGGCTTTTTTTGCATCCCTTGCAGGCATTGTCATGACCTTTCGCAATTACCCCGGTCGAAACGAGGCGGAGCGTCGTGCGTACATGCATAAGCTGGCTCTTCTGATCATGCGTGAAGGCGCCTCCCTTGAATCTATCTGATGCCTGGGATTTTCCCCTGCATGGAGGGTTTTGACGGCATGCGGCATCACGGAGCTGTTCGAGATGTGTGACGGTTCCTTGAGGCGTGTTTCGTTTTTATAAGAGTGTCAACCGGCATTCCACCTGAACCAGGGTGGTCTGCCGGTTTTTTTGTTTTTATCATCTGTTTCGGGTGGCTTGACAGGCACCGATGCCCTGCTATATAGTCTTAGCCAAGGTGTCGGCCAGCTGGCCGACTGCCGAAAAGAGTGGGACGCAAGGCGACTCTTTTTTTTGCATAAAAACAGAACAATGTTTTTTATGTGCCAGGGCCGTTACGAAAGGTTTCCATTATGATTAGGTGGCAGGATGTAAGCCTAATTCAGACAGCAGCGAGGAGCAGGTATGGGACAATTCAGAGAGGTTACGTCGGGGCGAAGGGTGGTTCAAAAGCTCTACATTACAATCATGCTCTGGTTCGTGGGCCGCGCCATTGTCGCGGCGTACAAGTCGGACCCGGAGGTGCGGCGGGAGTTTGACACCCTGCCGGGGGGCTTTACGTTTTCCCTGGGCGTCCTGCCTGTGGGGCCTCGGATGGTGATCCGAAAAGAGCAAGACGGCAAGGTCCGCTATCTGGGTCAGGGTAAGGGAGAGGTCATGGATCTGGACCTGACCATCAAGCATATGCAGGCCTTCTTCATGATCCTTTCCTTTCAGGAGAGTACGTCCACAGCCAACGCCAGAGCCCGTCTTTACGTGGATGGCGGGGTTCCAGAGGCGTGTGCGGTGGTGCGTGTCCTGGATGTCGTCCAGGTTCATCTCTTACCCAAATTTATCGCCAAATTAGCCGTAAAACGATACCCCGCATGGTCCTGGACCCGTCATATTCTGGTCCGGAGCAAAGTCTATCTTCGAACCGTGACAGGCATATGAGAAGGGAGTGAGGCATTATGGATACGGGTGTAAAGCAGTTTGTTTTTCCATCGAAGATCGGGGCTGGAACACGGGCTCTCGAGCATCTCCCCTTCGATCTGGCCGGGTTTGGAGCCATACGTCCCCTGGTAATCTGCACCGCTGAGATGGACACGAGGGGGGGGCTTAAGTCTTTGGTGTCGGCGTTTAAGGGCTCCGGTTTAACCTTTGGTGTTTACGGTATGGACGGGGAGGCTTCGCTTGAGACGGTACGGGAGGTTTGGGGACACTACCATGATGGTGGGTTTGATGCGGTGATCGCCGTGGGGGGCGGATCCCTGGTGGATGTGGCCAAATGTCTGGCGGTGGCAGCCGAAGGAGGGCCCGATGAGTTGAGGCGCCTTTTCAACGAGGGGGGGGCTGTGACGGCCACCTCGCCTTTTGCCTGGGTTCCCACCCTGGGACTGACGGGTCGGGAGGCCGCCCCTGAAGCCTGCATAGGTGTAGAACGTCTCCATGGCACGGCCCTCTCACCCAAATTGATTGCCGTGGACCCTCGGATGCTCCAAAGGCCCGGTTCTCCTGGCCTTGCGGAGGCCGGTCTGGGCGCACTGGCTGCGGCCCTTTGCCTGTATGAGTCAGGGGAGGTGAATCGTCTGGCCTTGCCCTATGCTCGGCTGACGGCGCAGCAGATGATGGTCGGGTTGGAGCCTCTTTTGTCCCCATCGCTTGATCGGCAGAGCCGGCTTTCACGGTGGGTCGGCATGGGCGGAACACGGGAAGAGGAGGTGGCGTTTGTGACTGCCATGGCCGTTTCCGGGGGGTTGCTTCCCGAGGCCCAAAAAAGCCTCACCTTTGTTTTGGCCGATATGCTGGTCCCGTTAAGCCGTTGCTCGCGCGAGGTGCTGGCCGCTGTTCTCCTGCCGAATGTCCTGGAGTTTGCCCACCGGGTCAGGGGAGACGATCTGTCTGATATGCTCTCCGCCCTGGGGGGGCTTGATCTGCTTTGTTCCACGCCGGTCCCCCAGCGCACCGATGCCGCCCTGGCACGAGTGCGAGAGAACATGAATCGTCTCTGGCTTTTTTCTGCCGGCAATCTTCCCCGAACCCTTGCCGAAGCAGGTATCGAACGCGAGGCCCTCCTGGGCATCTGCGACGCGGCCTCGGCCATGACCGAGGGGTGGCAGAGCCATGAGGTGGAGAGGCTCCTTCTTGCCGCTTACAACGGGGTCCTCCCCGATCTGAAGAGTCAGCCGACCCGAGCCACACAGGAGGTTTCATAATGTACAATCCCGGTTATTATGAATTTTATTGCGGTGTAAAAACCGTGGCTGGTCATCATGCGTTGGAGCGCATTCCTGCCCTTCTCAAAGAGCTGGGGGCGTCAAAGCCTATGATTATCACCGACAAAGGGGTGGCGGCGGCGGGTCTGGTGACCGTTGTTGCACAGGCCCTTGAGGCGGGAATGCCGGCGGTGGTCGTGGAAGATGATGTGCCCGTGGATTCCGATGTGGGCACGGTGCACCGCATTGCCTCCGTGTATCTCAGCAAAGGGTGTGATGCCCTTATCGCCGTGGGGGGCGGGTCGGTGATGGACACGGCCAAGGGGGTCAATATCGTGGTCTCCGAAGAGGCTGAGAATCTGCTCGATTTTGCAGGGGCCGGGGTGTTGAAGAGGGCCTTGAAACCTCTGGTGGCGGTTCCCACCACAGCGGGGACCGGATCAGAGGTGACCATGGTGGCGGTCATCAATGATCCGTCGGTGAACCGCAAGCTGCTTTTTACTTCTCATTTTCTTTTGCCCGACATCGCCGTTCTCGATTCGCGCATGACCTTGACCCTCCCGTCCCATTTGACGGCGGCCACCGCCATGGATGCCATGACCCATGCCATCGAGGCCTACACCTGTCTCTCCAAAAATCCCATCAGCGATGCCTTTGCCATGGAGGCGGTGTCCTTGATTTCTCGGAATCTGCTTTCGGTGGTGGATCGTCCTGACGATCAGGAGGGCCGATTGGCCCTTGCTGTCGCGGCAAACTTGGCCGGGATTGCTTTTTCCAACTCCATGGTGGGGATGGTGCATACCCTGGGACATTCGGTGGGGGGCGTCTGCCATGTGCCTCACGGGACCTGCATGTCGATTCTGCTTCCTTACGGCCTGGAGTACAACATGCATAAAAATGGTCGCTGGACCGGGGAATTGCTCTACCCCATCGCCGGGGAAGCAATCTATGCCGCAACCGCGGTCGAGAAACGGGCGGATAAGGCCGTGGCCTGTATCCGTCAATTTAACCAGGCCCTTTTTGAGGCCACCGGCGGGCGTCACAGTCGGTGCTTCAAGGAAGTGCTGGACGCGCAGGGGAAACCCGCCGTACCCCGGGAAAAACTGGCCGATATTGCCCAGACGGCCTTGGGAGATGGCTCGATTTTTTACAACCCCGAGGAGGTGGATTTTGAGGATGCCCTCATGGTGATGGAGGCGGCCTGGGCCGGGGATCCCCTGGATCGGAGCTTGGTAAAAACCGCTTAGGAGAGCTGTGGCCAAAGGCCGAAAGGCCAACTCCACAGTATAGGGAGTGAATATGGGTAATGGATACATGGGCAAGGTCCTGATTGTGGACCTTGGAACCCGAAATATCACGGAAGAAGAGATCCCGGATCGGATTTACCGGCAGTATCTTTCGGGAATGGGCTTAGGGGCTTACATGCTTTACAAGCATATTCCGGCCGGAGCCGATCCTCTGGGACCGGACAATATGCTCGGGTTTGTTTCCGGGCTTTTGACAGGCACAGGCAGTCTCTTTACCGGGCGGTGGACCCTGGTGGGGAAATCGCCCCTCACCGGAGGGTGGGGAGACGCCAACTGCGGCGGCACCTTTTCTCCGGCCATCAAGCATTGTGGCTATGACGGTATTTTTGTCCGCGGGATCAGTGAGACCCCGGTCTATCTTTATATCAATGATCAGGGTCCAGAGCTTCGGGACGCCTCCCAGGTATGGGGAAAGGATACCGTAGAGACCGAAGCGCATTTCCGAAAAGATTGGACGGGGCGGCAGCTGGGAATTGCCTGTATTGGTCCGGCCGGGGAGGGGGTTTCCCTGATTTCAGGGGTCTCCACCGACAACGGGCGCATGGCGGCCCGCTCCGGGCTGGGGGCGGTGATGGGCTCCAAACGATTGAAGGCAGTGGTTCTGGCCGGGAACAAGCGTATTGTTCCGCGCAATCGGATGGAGATGAAGCGCATCAGCGCCATCTGTAATAAATGGGTGCAGTTTCAGCCCCCCTTTATGACCGCCACGATGATGGCGGGCACCGGGGCGCTTATGCGGGCGCTTCCGAGTGTCATGGCCCAGGACGGCCTGTTGTACAAGATGATGCTGAAAAAATGGGGCACGGTCTCCATGAACCAGATGTCTGTGGAGATGGGGGACTCTCCCATCAAGAACTGGAAAGGGAGCAACAGAGACTGGGGGCTGTTTAAAAGCCACAGCTCCAATCCAGAGGCTTTCTCCCGTTGCGAGGAGGTAAAGTATCATTGCTATTCCTGCCCCTTGGGGTGTGGGGGCATCTGCAGCACCACCGGAAAATTTCAGGAGACACACAAGCCCGAATACGAGACGGTGCTCTCCCTGGGAGGCTTGCTTCTGAACAAGGATATCGACTCCATTTTTTATCTCAACGAACTCCTCAATCGGGCCGGGATGGACTCTATCAGCGCGGGACACGCCGTGGCTTTTGCCATTGAGTGTTATGAGGAGGGGGTCTTTACCAAGAAGGACACCGACGGCCTGGAACTCACCTGGGGCAACAGCGAGGCCATTGTGAGCCTGATCGAAAAGATGGTGGCCCGCGAAGGCATCGGGCACATCCTGGCCGATGGGGTCAAGCAGGCGTCCCTTCGTATCGGAAAAGGTTCTGAGGCGTTTGCCGTTCACGCCGGGGGGCAGGAACCGGCCATGCACGACTCACGAAACGACCCGGGCTTTGCCTTGCATTACAGCGTGGAGCCCTCCCCGGGCAAGCACACCGTGGGCTCGGGCCTTTATTACGAGATGTTCAAGCTCTGGCAGGTGGTGGAGGGGCTCCCCCGCGTTTCGCCACTTTATATGAAAGGCAGCAAGTACAAGGCCGATGAAGACAAGGCAAAGGCGGGGGCTGCCAACAGTCAGTTTATGAATATTGTTAACGGGTCCGGCCTCTGTCTCTTTGGGGCGCTCCTTGGCTCGAAACGAATTCGGGTATTTGACTGGCTGAATGCCGCCACCGGATGGACGCTGACTCCCCAGGAGTACATGGCGGTGGGGGCCAACGTCCAGACCCTGCGTCAGGCCTTTAACGTGCGCCACGGCATCGAACCGAAGAGTTTTAAGGTCTCAGATCGGGCCTTGGGGCGACCGATTCAGACAAAGGGCGCCAACAAGGGACGAACCGTGGAGATTGAGACGATGATGAGGGATTACTGGCTCCAGTTCGGGTGGGATCCCGAGACCGGGAAACCATTTCATGAAACCATTCAGGAACTCGAAGCGGGGTTGTAAAGGGGAAGATCTATGGCGTACATCATTACAAATGCCTGCACGGGATGCGGCTCCTGCAGCCGGATCTGTCCCACCCAGGCCATCACCGGAGAAAAGAAAAAAATTCATACCATCGTCCCGGATCTCTGCATTGAATGCGGCAGTTGCGGGCGGATCTGTCCGGCCGGAGCTGTGGAAGATGCTTTCGGGATCGCCTCCGTGCGCATGAAAAAGAGTGCGTGGCTGGCCCCGGTCTTTGATCTGAAGGCCTGCATGGCCTGTGTGATCTGTCTGGATGCCTGCCCTGTGGGATGCCTGGCCGTGGGGCCTCCCGAAGGCAAAGACCCCAACGGTTACCCCCGCATGGCCGATCTCTCCTCGTGTCTCGGGTGTGGTCTCTGCGTGGCAGGTTGCCCCGCAGATGCCATTACCCTTGCGCCGCGTATGGCGCCTTGACACATCATCGGGCTGAGTCCCTTTGAACGTGGGTTTGCGGATGCGCTTCGGGCCTCATTATTTAGGCCAGAAGTGCATTCGCCTTTATCCTTATGCCCTTCAGCCTTCAGCCCTTAGCCCCTATCCTTCAGCCTTCAGCCTTTAGCCTTTAGCCTTCAGCCTTCAGCCTTTAGCCTTTAGCCTTCAGCCTTCAGCCTTTAGCCTTCAGCCCTTAGCCCTTCAGCCTTTCCCCCCTATTTCCACCCATTCGGTCTCATTCCACACCTTGGCATGGCGTCGTTCCATGATGTAGGCGAGCCAGACCTGCTCGTTGGTTGTGAACAGCTCTTTCGGGCGTTGCCTTTCCTCTGACCCATAGGGCGTGTCCAGCCAGGTGTAGAAATGAAAGGTGACGTCTCTGAAACTGGATTCGGCGGTGTCCTGGGCGGTTTCGATGAGTTGGCTGTATCGGGGGAGCCAGGTGTATCGGGCTAAGGTAACCACATTGTGGGTCCGCGTGATACCAAATCCATTTTTGATTTCCGGGGCCCCGTATTTTCCGGGAACCCAGAAGAGCACCTCTCTCTCTTCTGTGGCGAAAATGTCTCCTGTTTTGTGGTTCCAGATAGCCTGAATTTCTCTGGCCCCTTTGCACATGTCGATATATCTGTTACTCTTGTCCATCCCGGTTTGCCTTCCGCTATCGGGTCCCGGCCACTGTCGTCGTGAATGGATAACCTGAAGTATTTGCCTTGGTACACAAGGATTGTTATCAGGTTGTGGGGTGTTGAAACACCCTGTCCATCCGGACGAACGACACATTGGTGAAAGTAAAAACATTAGTATTCTTTCAGGGAAAACAAAAGGCATTTTTCAGGCATTTGGCGAGAACCGGCCTGTCTTTCGATGTCGACAGTGGTCAACCACTGGTGATGTGTCGGGGGATGGGTATTCTTTTTTCAGGGGTATCCGCAAAGCATCACGTCGATGTGTTGCGGAGAGGCCGCAGGAAACTATAAACACGCAGAGAAATATGTCCCTTATTGCACAATACAGGGGGCTGGGCAAATCCTATGGAGCCCGGAGCCTCTTTACCGATATTTCCATGAACATCCACGAGGGCGATCGTATCGGCCTCATCGGCATCAACGGTGCTGGTAAATCCACCCTTTTGAAAGTGTTTGCGGAGCTCATCAACCCAGATGCCGGTGCGGTGTCGATTAAGAAGGGGTTTCGGGCGGTCTACCTCGCCCAGGAGAACCATTTTGATGGGGAAAAGACCGTCTCTGGGCTCATTGATGAGACGCTGGATACGTTTTGTGCCGATGATACCGAGGCCTTTGGTAAGGCCTGGCAACTCATCGGCCAGGTTGATTTTCCAGATTTGTCGGCACGGGTGGAGACGCTCTCGGGCGGCTGGAAGAAGCGGCTTGCGGTGGTTTTATCCCTTATCAAGATGCCGGACCTGCTTTTTCTCGACGAACCCACCAACCACCTCGATCTTTCGGGTATTCTCTGGCTCGAGTCAATTCTCAAGCGCGCTGAATTTGCCTATGTGATGATTACCCATGACCGGGCTCTTCTTTCCAATGTCACGGCTATTACGGTGGAGCTGGGCAATCAATATCCCGGCGGATACCTTAAAATAGACGGAAATTACGCTGAGTTTTTACGCCGTCGCGATGAGCTCCTTGCCGGACAGGCAAAACAGGAGACGGCGTTGGCCTCGGTGATGCGACGGGAAAAAGAGTGGCTCGCCCGAAGCCCCAAAGCTCGGACCACCAAGGCTCAATTTCGTATCGATAACGCCCGGCGGATGGAAGAGGACCTGACCGACGTCCGCAACCGGAATCGAAACAACCGCGAGATGTCACTGGATTTTACCTCTACCCAGAGAAAAACTAAAAAATTGGTGGAGGCCAAGCGCCTGGTGCGTCGTCTGGAGGACCGTGCGCTCTTTGAAGAGCTCTCCTTTGTGCTCTCCCCCGGGACTTGTCTGGGGTTGGCAGGGAATAACGGTACGGGTAAGAGTACCCTCATGCGCCTTCTCTGTGGCGAGGAAAGCCCTGATGGAGGCTTTGTGCGGCAGGCTGATGGCCTTCGGGTTGTTCATTTTGAGCAGGAACGGGACTCTCTGGATTTAGAGATGCCCTTGCGAAAAGCCTTGTCCCCGGACAGTGACTCGGTGATCTATCAGGGGCGTCCCTTGCACGTGGTGACCTGGGCGAGAAAATTTCTTTTTACCCCCGACCAACTGGATCTGCCCTTGGGGCGTCTTTCCGGCGGGGAGAAAGCCCGGGTGCTGCTGGCCGATCTCATGCGTCAGCCGGCAGATGTTCTTTTATTGGATGAGCCCACCAACGATCTGGACATCCCTTCTCTGGAGATGCTGGAAGAGAGCCTCCAGGAATTTCAGGGTGCGGTGGTGCTGGCCTCCCATGATCGGTACCTGATGGAGAAGATCACGACCTCTATGCTGGGTTTTCTGGATACCGGGGGCGTCTTTTCCTGCAGCAGCATTGAGCAGTGGGGACGTGAGAACCGTCCGGAGCCCGTGATCAAAAAAGCAGCGCCGGAGAAACGGTCCAAGCAGGATTCCAGGGCCAAGAAAAAATTTACATACAAACATAAGTATGAACTCGAACAGATCGAGGCAAAAATTGCCGATAGGGAGGAAGAGGCTGCTTGCCAGGAATCTCGGTTGAACGACCCCGCCATTGCGGCAAATCCGGTGGCCCTGCAGGAGGCCTGCGCGGCATTGGGGGAGGCTCAGAAAGAGGTGGAGACCCTTTACAGTCGCTGGGAAGTCCTTGAAGAGCTCAAGGCTGCAGACGAAGCCGATGTCTGAAATATGGATTTGGGTGTAGACACAAAGATCTGAATTATATATACTTTTTTTATAAAATCGTAGATGCGTTTGCGGTGAGAGATTCCGTCCGAGGGGCCTGGGCGACGCCGGTCTGGACCTCTGAACAGGCCATGGGGGCTGATGGCAATCGTCTCTTGGTGCCTTTCTCGCTTGATACGATGCCTGACAGGGCCTGACGCCCTGGTTCAATGGGCAGGCGGGCGACGGATCGTTGAACGGGTGATACCGTGGGTTCCTATACCTGGGTTGAGGCTTCATAACCGTTTACCACCAGATAAAGGGGGTGTTTCGATGGAAGTCAATGAAAGAGACGGCACTGTTGTGAAGCGATCGTATGATCGTAAATCATGTTTTTTTACCGATGTGGACTACGCTCTGACCGAAGGGGTCTATTCGGATCCGATTCGGGATATCAGCCTGGGTGGTGTATACATCGAGACCGATAACGGGCCGTCCACAGGAGAGAGGGTTCAAATGCTCTTTTCTGACTATTCGGGTGTTGACCTTGTCAAAATCTCCGGGGATGTTGTAAGACATGGGGGCAGCGGGTTTGCCGTTCGTTTTTTGTGGAAAAGTTCCACAGAGTTTGAAAAATTGAAATCATATATCAACAACCTGTAACTCTTGGGGGCAGGCGCCCTTGTTCTCCGCCGGGGGTTTCAGAGCAGTCGGTGGCAGGTGAATGTGAAACAAGGCCTGAAAGAAGGCGATAGCAAAGCTCGGATTGTCGCATCGGCACAGCAGTGCTTCAGCGATAAATCTGTCGATAAGACCACCTTGTCTGAGATAGCCAGAAGAGCAGGCATCAGCAAGGGAACGCTCTATTATTATTACCCTACCAAAAACGACCTCGTTTTCGATATTGCCGGAATCCATATGGCACAGATCACCGAAAAGGTCTTTGCCATGATGGAAAAGGAAGAGGAACACCCCATCTGGAAGGAGGTCCTGGGCACGCTGTTTGAGGGGCTTCTGGGATCAAAAACCCGTAGCCGCCTTCATCTTTATCTCATCAATGAGTCTCTTTCCGGGAGCCCGGCTCTCCGTGATCGGCTTGAATTAACCTACACCCAGTGGTTCCAGCTTGTGGAAGACGGATATCGACGCATGGCGGGGGGGCACGCATTTCCCGACGGATTGGCGCGTCTTTTGGTGGCGGTGTTGGATGGGTTGGTGATTCAATCGGTGACGTGTGAGAATCGGCTTGATTACGGCCTCCTGGCAGAGGTTGCGGCCTCCCTCGTGGATGGAAAGGGTGATGACGGGAACGGCTAATCTGGCATGGGGGAGAAGTCCCCGGGCTCGAGGCCCGGGGTAAGAGGTTACTGATTGCAGAGTCTGTGGATCGTTTGTGCGTGCCAGTGACCCTTGTTGGAGAAGGTGGGAATCTCTTTTTCGTTGAGAAAGTGGGCGATTTCTTTGTAGGTGGCCCCTTTTTTTCTCAGCTTTTTCATGACTTTGATCGCTTCGCGACGTTCGTCAGCCGGTGAGAGAAGCTGATCATCGGTTAACTCGGTGAGACTCACGGGGGCCGGAGGTGCGGTGGCTTCTACCGACGAGGGGGTGGGTGCTCCTTCCGTGAATCGTTCCAGAATTTTGACGATGTCTATGAATGCTGCAGCCATCTCTTCGGAAGCGATGGTTTGCCGCTCTATAAACCCTTCCTGAATTCTCTGATTCTCTGTGACCTGCTCCAGCAGCTGACGTATGGGAGGAAGGAGATCCTCTCTGCGATGTTGTCCTCTGTCCTGATCCCTGCCCCGAGGGCCTTGACCTTGTCCTTGACTATGGCCTTGTCCTGGTCCGCGACGCTCATTCCCACGTCGATCTTGGGAATATTGGTTTCCGCCTGAGTTATAGTTTGTATTCCGTTTGTCGGAATAACGTCCCTGTGAGTTTCTTATGGTTTTTAGAAATTCGCTCATGTGTACCTCCATGTCGGTGTGTACCTCGTCCTACCAACAGCCCATCAGGCAGGGTGGACGATAAATCGATTGTAAAGCAGGATAAATCGATTGAAGTTGCTTGTGTCGTTGACGCCGGAGGAGTATTGCTGCGAATAGCGGGAGAATTGGGCGTTCCTGATTCATCGGTTGAATATAAAAACAAACTTCAATGCATCTATAATATATATCGGATCAAAGATATATACCCTTTAGATTATAATGTAAAGTGGGATATTGTCCCCGACCCTCGGGATGTGGTCCCGTTGAATTGATGGGGTTGCCTCATGGATAAACGTCATCATTCGATCGTATGATCGTGAAAGTTGCCCTCTTCCGCGAATTTCGTCTATTGATTCCTCTCAATCTGGTACTGTCCCGGTGTGATCATTCAGACGTTCAGTCGCCCCTGATTTTTCGTATGGAATCTCTATGTCGCGGAGAAAGAGCGTCTGTTGATTGGTTTGGGACCTATGGTCGAGAATTCGGTATCGTTTGTCTCGCGGCTGGGGATATGACAGGATCATTCGCCCTGTTTTTGGGTTTCTTCGCGTTCGATAAGGTCTGTTACGATGATTTGATGATGCCGATTCAATCACTATTCAGTCTGGGTACCGGCGTGGCGAGGTATTTCCGTGGGCTTGCCGGTATAAAAGGAGCAGGCATGGCTCGATTGCTGACGGGAAAGGGGGACGGAGCCGGGAACGGAACCCGTATGTGTACGTCGTTGTTGTTGCGTCTGGCGGCGAAAGGGTATTCCTCTGGTGAGATTAATCGGATGGTGAAGGATGTGTTTGAGGTGATCCGGGACGGGGGCAGTTTTACTGTCGCCATTGTGAATACGGAGATGGAGGGGCTGGGGTGGCCCCCCTCGGTATTCGATGAGTCCACGTTTGACATGATCGTCGGACTTTTTGAAAGCGAGTTGGGGTTTTCCGTGGTTTCTCATACCGTTAATTAATCCGGTCTTTCCTGGGGATGAATGATCCCTTGCGAGAAAATTGAACGCCCATCATCCAGTGATCCCCTGATTTATTTTATTGACAGCGACCCCTTTCGTTTTTTATTACTAAACATTATTTTTTTAAATGAGCACTTGTTTGCGAACGGGGCAAACAACCGGCTGATCCCGCCCATTTTCGTCTTTTCAAGGTCCACATGTCCGCAACGTCACAGGAGATGCATCCGTGAGTCAGACAAAAAATATTTTGATTATCGATGACCATCCCTTGTTTCGAGAAGGGCTCAAGACCATTGTGGAACGGGATAAACGTTTCAAGGTGGTCGGAGAGGCGGGCAATGGCCGGCAAGGGCTTAAGATGGCCCGGCAGTTGAAACCGGACCTTTCGGTTGTCGATATTTCGCTGCCGGATATCAACGGGGTCCAGGTGGCCACGGAGATGCGGTCCTATCTTCCCGACACGAAAATCATGATTGTCAGTATGCACTCCAAGATTGATTATATTGCCGAGGCCTTTCAAGCCGGGGCCACCGGGTATGTCGCCAAGGATTCGGCGTCGGATCGTCTGATCCAGGGCATTGAGTCCGTGCTGAAGGGGGAATATTTTCTGGACAGCTCTGTCTCCCATCAGGTGGTGGAAAAGCTGATGAAATTCCCTGTGAAGGATGCCAAGATTACTGATGCGGATTACGGATCTCTGACGCCCCGGGAGCAGGAGGTGATGCGGCTTCTTGCCGAGGGGTCCACGCCCAAGGAGATTGCCGACAAACTTTGCATCAGTCCGAAAACCGTGGAAAATCATCGGGCCAATATCATGAAGAAGCTGGGGATTCATTCCACCATGGAGTTGGTGCGTTATGCGGCCCGCTTGGGGCTTATAGATGTGGAACTCTGGAAGGAGTGAGACCGGGGCCTTATGTGTTGAGACAGGTGACCAGGGCGCGTTCGAGAGCATCGAACGCGCCTTTTTTCATGGCTCGGGTCAGTCATGGGCTGTGTGCAAGTCGTTTCCGAGGCGTTGATCGTACATTTTGCCGATCCCGTAATCCCTTCGACGCATGAATTTTTCGGTGGCAGGGCCGATGATCTGCATCTCCGGATGCCTTTGCTGGACCTCCATGGCGATTTTCATTTCCTTGGTGCAGCCCGTGCTGTAGGTGGCGTCTTTGCCGACCCATTCCGGGGGGACCTTCTCGCCCATAAGCTGAAAGGTGGTGACGATATCCTGGTAGGTCTGGAATCGCCAGATATCTATGTATCCGCTCCTCTGCACAATTTCCCACATGAACATCAAATCGTCGGCATCCATTCCCGGTTCGTAATAGAGGGATGGGTTGATGATGTGGGTTTGCGAAAACTGCTCTTCAAGATGGGCGATAAAGACGGTCATTAGTTTTTTTGCAATATCGATTTTTCCTGGAATAGAGCCGATGATGCCACTGTAAAAGGAGACCGCCATCCCGTTATTTTTGGCATCACGCATCTCGCTGATGATGGTTTGTGCTTTGCGTTCAAGATCTTTGTGGGAGAATTTAATGGCCTTTGAAGACTTGGGTTTAAAGTCGATGGTTACCCCTGCCTCATCAGCGCAGAGGCTGAAGATATCCTGGGTGAAATGAAACGGGGTGTCAAAGAGTCGGTTTTTTTGCTCGGCACCCCGTGCAACGACACAGTCCACCTCCTTGAACAGACGGGCAAAGGTGGTGGAGGTCAAGAGCAGGTTGAGTTTTTCATGGGTGCCGTCGGAGAGGATCAGGAGATTGCTCTCCTGACGCAGGATTTCCACAAGCTGATTTTTGGTCAGGGTGTCGTTTCGGATGAAAAATGAGCCCTCCAAGGCTTGTATGAGAGCCGGATCTTCCTGAGTGCCAATGATTTCTGCTTTGGAAAAGAGGGGGCCCGCTTTAAAGGACACGATGACCTTGTGTCCGAGGGAGACGAGATATCGGATGATGGCCAGGTCGATCATCACCTCTCCGGATTCGTTTGCAAGCCAGAGGAGTGTGCGACGATGGGTTTCAGACGTGTTTTCGCCTGAGCCAGGAATGCCGAGAAAGGAGAAGAAGGCTTCGGCGGCATCGCCGGTGACTGTTTTGTGAAAAAGGGCTTGGAGAGCCTCTTCAGACTCCATGGAAGGGCCTTTTTCGGCCCAGATTGTCGGGGCAGTGAGCATGTTCAAGAGGCGTTTGACGGCCACATGGTCGAGGCGGGTTCGGACTTGATTCATGGCCCGTGCCGGTGCCAGTTCCGCCTCTTCGAGGCGCTGAAACGTTTGCTTAAAGAGGCAGGAATCCAAAAATGCAGCCGCCGTTCGGTTTCTCCTGAGTTTGGTCTCCTGGAAGGGGTCGGCAATATGCGTTCGATTGAGGAAAATACGCAGGAGTCGTTTCTCCACCCGGGATGGGATCATGATTTCATCTCGGGTTTCGTGGGCGTATTTTGTCTTGATCAGGGTGGTTAGATAGGCCTTTTCATTCGGTTCTTCGATGGTTGTATCGATCAGGGCGAGGATGTGATCCAGGGCTTGCTGGTAACGAGCGGAAAGGTAGGGGGATGGGGCCCGGCTCATGATTTCCCGGAAGGTGGCCTCGGAGCAGGGGAAGTATCGCTCTTTATCATTAAGAAAGACCAAGAATTCGACCTGTTCCGGGGTGGCGACTTCTCGGGGGTAGGCGAAATGATCCAGGTGATTTTCAAGAACAAAGGTGGTGAACCAGGCGTCTGTATCTGGGTCGTCTCCTGGTGTGTAGCGGCCTGAAAATGGCGTGGGGGCAGGGCGCATTGTCTTTCTCCCGTCGGTAAAAGTTGATGCAGTCGTGAAAAACCAATGGCATGTGGTCCCGAGTTCTACCGGAAAAGGGGCATGCAACCCCTCCCGTGGACCCAGGTCATGGCCGGTTGGTTTTTGACAGAACCTTGAACAGGGGCCTGTTCAGGGTTGAGCAACGATTAGTTGAGACATCGGATTAATGGGTACCATCCTTGAGAAAACAGCGATGGTACTCCGTTTCGGTGAGGTGTTTTTTGAGCAGTGACGTCAGCAGGGTGTAGATGGCGTCACGGTCTTCCTGATCGAGTTTTCCCAGGATCAGGTCGAGAAAAGAGTCGTCAGAAAATTTTTGAAGGTTGTATTTCAGCGTCTCGATGTCACCTTCAAGATCCCATCCATACATGGCGGCACCTGAGTACTCTTCAACGAAACGGTAGGTATGCTTACTCATGTGAGACGATTGCTCCTGCAAAGGGTATTGGTTTGTCCGTAAATCCGAGGTGTTCCTTGAAGGGAATACGCTCATCGTCATGATTTTGAGGACCTCCTGCCCTGCTTCCTCTCCCCTTTTCAATTGGGCTTGCGGGCAGGGGTGTGCTACACAATTATCATAACCGGGGGGGTTGCTAAAATACCAGCCCAAAGAAGAGATGGAGACTAAAAAAAAGCATGGCGTGCTGGTTCGAGAGTCATCGGTGACTTCCGGGGGGCAGACGTCCAGAGCGATCGGGGATGCAATGGTAAAGTTTATCTCATTAAAAACAGGGGTTCTATTGGTGGTTGGGTTTCTATGCCTGGGTGGCTCGGTAGCGCTGTTTTCTATGGGAAGCGGGTCGAATACCGGGGCAGCTTGTACCGTGGAGACCCAGCGTCTGAACGATTTGGTGGCACAGGTTCTGGCCCTGGATGCCCGGATTCTTGTGGTAGAGACCCAGTTATCTGAGGAAGGGCGCGGGGCTGTGGGGGATCTCAAGGCTCTGAAACAGAAGAACCGCGAGGTGGAATCCCTTGTGCTGAGTCTCGCTAAGCGACTGGAACACAATGAAAAAAGAGTTGACAAAGGCGTAGTAACGACGGATAACATAGTAAAAGTGAGTAAACAGACACGCCACACGAGAACGCCTGTTTTGAGCCGATCTTCATTTCATGTCGTAAAAAATGGCGACACACTTTACAGAATCAGTAAAAGATACAATGTCTCGGAATACGACCTTATCCGTGTGAATGGTTTGAAAGATAAGACCCGTATTTTTATCGGGCAGAAACTTCGGGTTACCCCGTGAAAATGAGTCTCAATTTACGGTCCGATTATTTCTTTAAAAATATCGGCGCTCTATCCGATTGTCCTTTCTTTTTTTAAAATTTGTCGTTTTCACGCTCCATAATTTCAGCCGGTGTACCCACAGCAAGGTCAAGGCCCCTATGGACACATTATACGACAGCGTTGATACGGTGCTTCTCTCCCGTCGTTTTCATGCCTTGGTGACCAAGGTTCAGGCCCTTATCGATGAACTGCATGATGCGCCCCCATCCGGCCTCGGGTCAGGGGATGAGGATCGATCCCATAAAGGGGAGAAAGCCTGTGCGCTTCTTGCGATTCGGGGTGATGAGAAGCGGCAGCAATCGCTGGCTCGAGTGATCAATGATACCTTGGAACAGCTTGATCGTCTGGTCTCTACCGACGGGGCGAAACCAGGTTCTTCTATGGTGAAACACCCCTTTGTCTTTTCCCACGAGAAAAAACTCTTTACATCAGAAGAGTTATATTTCATTGAGGCAACCCTTCGCACCTACCACACCGCTCGCGCCGAGGATCTTTCTTCCGACCGGTGAGGGATTTCTTTAAGTGTTTTCTGACTGAGCTCCTGTGATATTATCCCAAACCTTTTTTTAAGTAGGGGATTTCCCCGTGGATTTGAACCTTTTGCCCTATGGACAGAGTTTATGTAATAAGTGGTATAAACGGGGTTTAGATGCCCGGGTATTTTTCGCCGTTTCGCTTCTTGAGATTCGCTTCGTCTGTCCTTTGATCTAAACATTCCATCGCCCTTGTCCGAATATTTCATGAGAAAACATCCAGGACTAAGGAATAATTCGTAATTACAGTCCTTTGCAGTAATATTTTCAGTCGTTTCAAAAATGCAAAATGTAATCCACAGTATTCTGTTTGATTTTCTCACCCTTCGGGCGAGCCGGGTGCACGCCTCTGCCGCGTTATCAGAGCCTTGAGGTAAACCACTACATCTTCAGCTCTGATGCCTTGCATATGAGCGCACCCAGCTCATGAAATATCCGGGCTTGGTGCATGCCGGTTGGTTTTGCGACTCACAGCCTGAAAAATAATTCTTTGCGTTAAAAATTAGGGGAAGCCTACTGGCCCAGAGGTCTTTTTGCGTTTGCAAAGGGGCGTGGGGGTGTACCTCATCATTTCGATTGAAACGGTTTTTATCTGCTACTCACGTTAACTCGCTGACTTAACAAGAAGGAACAGAACATGACTCGTAAAGATTCGAAAGGAATGGATCCCACTCAAATGATGGATACTGTGATTAAAAATTCGGCCCTGTTCTGGGAAAATATGGCTCGTTTTTCCAAGCCGTCACAAGGTGCCGAGGCGGGAGCCAAGGGAGGCGCCGAGGGAACTCAAAAAAACGCCGATGGTTCGCCCTCATTTAATCCATGGGAACCCTGGGGGCCTGCCATGGAGGCATGGAAGAACTTTCAGGCGTCCTGTTCGTCGGAGGCCTTTGCCGATCATTTTCAGGTGGTACGGGAAGAGGGCTTCAAGCAGTTTGAGCAGATGGCTAAGAACGGATGGGAGCCTTTGGCTTCCATGGGTGACGGGGCCGATTCGCCTTTTAGCTGGGCGCAATCTCCCTACGGGTTGGGTGCCACCGATTTTTTGGGGGGCAAGGGGTCTCTCAAAGAAATTTTTAAAATGTTGTCGGGCGAGATGCATCGGTTTGTTTCGATTCCCCCTCTGGGGCTTTCGCGAAATTATCAGGAGAAGATCGCGGACGTGATGGAGAAAGGCAATCAATTTTATTTAACCCTTGCCGAGTATATGTTTTTGATGTTTTCCCCCCTGGAGCAGTCCATGGGAATGGTGGTGGCCACGATGGAGGGGCTGACCGACGAGCAGCGTCGAAGTCTGACCCCTGAGACGGTCTATGAAACCTGGCTTAAGGAGTTGGAACAGGGGTATTTTGCTTTGTATGGTTCAGAAGAATATCTGGGGCTTCTCAAGCGTCTGGTTTCTGCCATGGGGGACTTTAACCTGGCCCGTCAGAATTTTATGAGTGACTGCCTTAAGTTGATGGGAATTCCGTCTGAAAACGACTTGGATGATCTTTACAGGGACCTTTACAGCCTCAAGAAAAAGCTCTCCTCCCTCGAGAATTCAATGGATGAGATGACACAGTTCGTCATGAACGCGAAATCGGCGAAGAAGGAAACGGAGAAGCCCCAAGCCCCTTCCATGTCTGCCAAACCCGTCAAGAAGGCTGCGAAGGAAGCCAATCCAGCAGCTAAGGCAGCCAAACCCGCCAAGAAAGTTGCGGAGCAACCCAAGGCGGCACCCAAGGCCGAAAAACCTACAAAGAAGACTGCGGAGCAACCCAAGCCAGCATCTAAGGCAGCCAAACCCGCCAGGAAAGCTGCGGAGCAACCCAAGCCAGCACCTAAGGCAGCCAAACCCGCCAAGAAAGCTGCGGAGCAACCCCAGGCAGCCGTCAAGGCCACAACGCCTGAGATAAAGGCCACGGAGAGACCTCGGGAAGCCACGAAGGCGGCCAAACCTTCGGTAACGGCAAAAGCCCGTGCCTCAGCGCCTGATCAGCCCGCCAAGAGCTCCGATAAGGGAGGATCGCCGGTGAAGGGATCGGCGAAACCCGCCGGGAAAATCCATAGCCCGAAGGGTTAGACAATCGAATGGGAAACCGAAAAGGACAGTTTGTATTTTTTGAGTGCCCGGTTATTTCCACGCAACACTTTGTAATAAAGATATATCCCTTTTTGTGCTGCGGCTTCTCGTGAAATATTCGGGATAGGAGGATAGCGTTATGGACCCTATAGCAAACCCTATAGCTGATGCCGTTTCCACCTTGATGGCCTACGGTACTGAAAGCCTGAACAGGGCTCGGCAGGGGATCGAGGTTTTTGAGTCCGAGCTCAATACAACCATCGCAGACACCCCTTTTGAGGTCGTTTTTGAGATCGATCGGGTCAAGTTGAAGCACTATCGTTCTGAAAAGGCTCAAAAAGCATTTCAACGCCCCTTGCTGGTCGTTTATGCGTTGATCAATCGGGAAACGATGCTGGACCTCCAGCCGGGGCGCAGTGTACTGGAGATTTTTCTGGAGAGCGGATTGGATGTCTACATGGTGGATTGGGGGTACCCCACGCGAAAGGATCAACATCTCACCATTGACGATCATGTGAACGGATACATCGACAAGATCGTTGATTTCATCCTGAAGAAGGAGGGATTGCCTGCCTTGAATTTGATGGGAATTTGCATGGGCGGTACCTTCAGCGTCATGTATGCGGCCTTGCATCCAGAAAAAATAAATGCCCTTATCACCACCGTCACCCCCACCAATTTTGATACCTGTGGCAGTTTTCTCCACAGTTGGATGAAAGAATTGGATGTGGACAAACTCATCGGTGCCTGGGGGAATATGCCAGCGGATGTCATGAATCTGGGCTTTTTGCTGCTGAACCCGGCACGGCTCATGTTGGATAAATACAACAATTTTGCCAAACACATGGGGGACAAGGTTTTTGTCGAAAATTTTGTGCGTATGGAAAAATGGATTTTTGACAGTCCCGATGTTCCTGGGGCCACCTTTCGGCAGTTTATTTTGGATTGTTACCAGAAAAACCTGTTGATCCAGAACAAGATGGTTATAGGAGAGCAGGTCGTGGATTTGAGAAACATCACCATGCCTCTTCTCAATATCTACGGAAAAAAAGACCACCTCGTGCCGCCGGATGCCTGCAACCGTCTGACCCATGCCGTGGGCAGCCGGGATGCTCGGGATATTTGCATCGATACCGGGCACATCGGTATTTACGTCAGCTCCCGGTCGCAAAAAGAGTTCGCCCCGGAGATTATTCAGTGGCTGGCTGATCGGGAGCCTGGAAGCCCCCTTTCCGACGGAGCGTGGGCAGGCCGACCGGTGGAAAGGAGGGATGCATGAACGGGAAAAGCATGGATGAAATTTCCGTGGGAGATTGGGCCGAGGTGGCCAAAACCATCTCGGAATCCGATGTTTATACCTTTGCAGGGGTGACGGGCGATTTTAACCCGGCCCATGTCAATGAGCATTATGCCAAGGGGACCTTTTTCAAGCGGCGCATAGCCCATGGCATGTTGTCGGCCGGGCTTATTTCAAATGTGTTGGGTACGCACTTGCCGGGGCCTGGGGCTGTCTACATCAGTCAGGAACTTAATTTTACAGCTCCTGTTTATATTGGCGACACCATTACGGCCCGGGCAGAGGTTGTGGAGAGGGTCCCGGAGAAAAATCGTGTGATTCTCAAAACAGTTTGCACCAATCAGGAGGGGACCGTTGTGATCATGGGGACCGCACGGATGAGTCCCTTGAAAAAGAAGGCGTCCGAACAGGCCTCCTGACAGCCGCGTCCGCAGTGCGGGTTTAGAAAAGCCCCCGGCACATAGCCTTTGGCATGGATGCCGGGGGCTTTGTTTTTTGGGGGCTCTTCGGCTCTCCTGACGTTGACAAGGGGGCGACCCTCCGATATAACCCGCATATTTTGTAAGGAAGCGTAAAATCAACAGGAACGAAGAAAAATCGTGGGATATTGATGCTCAACCTCGAAAATATCACCAAAAGTTATGGTGGACGGCAGCTGTTTGATGACGTCAGCTTTAAGGTCAACTCCAGAGAACGTGTGGGGCTGGTGGGCCGTAACGGCCATGGGAAAACCACTCTTTTTCGCCTGATTACAGGAGAAGAAGAGGCCGATTCAGGCCAGGTGGCTATACCCAAAAATTATCGCCTCGGTTATGTCACGCAGCATATTCGCTTCACAGAAGAGACGGTGCTTCAGGAGGCGGCTTTGGGTCTGCCCGACCACGAGTCGGACCAATTGTGGAAGGTAGAGAAGATCCTGGCTGGCCTTGGATTTTCCGAGGAGGCCATGGGGAAAAATCCCGGAGATTTTTCTGGAGGATTTCAAGTCCGCCTGAACCTTGCCCGCGTTTTAGTCTCCGACCCAGACCTTTTGCTTCTTGATGAACCGACCAACTATCTTGACATCACGTCCATTCGTTGGATTGAGGGTTTTCTGAACTCCTGGCCCAGGGAATTGCTTCTGATTACCCATGACCGGGGATTCATGGATCGCGTGGTGACCCATACGGTGGGGATTCACAGGGGCCGGGTCCGAAAAGTCGCGGGAAACACCGAGGCCTGCTACACCCAGATTGCGCAGGAAGAGGAAATCTACGAAAAGACCCGCCTCAATGATGAAAAGAAACGAAAAGAGATGGAACTTTTTATCTCTCGGTTTCGGGCCAAGGCGCGTCTTGCCAACATGGTGCAATCGCGTGTGAAGACCCTGAACAAGATGGAAAAGCATGACAAGCTCTCGTCCCTGGAGACCCTGGGGTTCAGCTTTCGAAGCTGTCCCATCAAAGGGCGTCAACTCTATGCAGCCAAGAATCTGACCTTTGGTTACGGGAATGGCCCGGAGCTGATACAAAATTTTTCTCTCACCCTGGGGCGCAGGGAACGTATTTGCGTGGTGGGTCAGAACGGACGGGGCAAAACCACCTTGTTGAAGCTTTTGGCCGGTGAGTTGCTTCCAAAGAGCGGGACCATTGAACTTCATCCGTCATCGGCTTCCGGGTTTTACGAACAAACCAACGTCAGCAGCATCAATCCCATGCGCACAGTGGAAGAGGAGGTCCTTTCCGCTCATCCCGACGTGGAGCGCCAGCAGGCCCGAAATATCTGCGGGGCCATGATGTTTGAAGGGGACCAGGCTTTGAAGAAGTGCTCGGTCCTCTCCGGCGGTGAGAAGAGCCGGGTGATGCTCGGCAAACTCCTGGTCACTCCTTTGAACCTCTTATTTCTTGATGAACCCACCAACCACCTTGACATGGAGTCTTGTGATTCCCTGATGGCGGCCGTCGATAATTTCGATGGCACGGTGGTGATGGTGACGCACAACGAGATGTTTCTCCATGCCGTGGCGACTCGGTTGGTGGTGTTTCGAAATGGGGGGGTGGAGCTTTTTGACGGGACGTATTCTGAGTTCCTCGAGAAGGTGGGCTGGGGCGACGATCCTGAGGGAAATGTGTCCGAAACCCTTGCCATGGGTCCGGATGAGGCTTTGGCCTCGGCGTCGAAGAAGTCCGTGGGGAAAAAGGAGAACCGAAGGCTTCGTTCCTCTATTATCTCCCGCCGGAATAAGGTTACAGCCCCTTTGAGAAAGAAGATAGAAGCCATCGAGGAGTCCATTGACGCCAGTGAGAAAGAGATTGATCGGATCAATGACGCCCTTTTGGAGGCAACGCAGGCAGGTGATGTGGCCGTTATTACAGCCTTGTCCAAGGACTTGTATCATCATAACACCTCCATTGATGAGGGGTTTGAGGCCCTTGAAACCTTGACCGAAGAGCTGGATCGCCTTGAAGCCTCGTTTAACGCGGAGCTTGAAGAACTGGGCGGCGCTGTGTAGGATAATGCCAAAGTGCTTTTGGCGACTCCGGTGGATAGGGGTGTCCTTAATGCATGGCGTGATGTGAGGGCTTTTTTGCCCAAGGGATAGATGTTTTGCAATGAAAGGGGAGAGGCCATGAAAAAAGTGTGGGGCATTGCACTTCTTTTGATGGGGGCGGCCATGTTTTTTACCATTCCGTCCAAAGCGCGGCAGATTCAGGAAATTCGTGAGCTCTCCGGGGGGACACTTCTGATGATGAAATTTTGTTTTTATATCATCAGTATCCTCTTGATGGGCGGCGGGGTACAGAAACTTAAGGGAAGCCATAAAGAGGATTCCTGAGTCAGGTCCGCCTGATTTATTTCGAGCCCTGCTCTTTTTGCGTTAGGATAAAAAAGGTTTATATTTTCTAAGGTTTGCATTAATCTTAGGGACGTTGTTTGTATCTGCTTGCCAAAAACGATGACGGTGGAAACGTTTGATAGAACCCCGCCGCCCCTTGGTTCATGATGGGGAGCGACCTTTGACCGGGATGAATACATCCACAGGGGCTTTCATTTTATGAAATAGCCGCCATAGGCGGGCAACGGTACGAATGCATCATCCATGAAATATCTCAAGCCGATGGCCAAAGCAGAGGCCGTATCCATTGCCTGCGTGCAGGCTTCTGACGGGTTGCTGTGCGGTGATTATGTAAAGGAGTGATGTTGTGAGCGGAGCGACCAACGGGGTGAGCGAAGTTGAAAATCTTCAGCAGGAAGTGACCTATCGTACGCGTCTTCAGGATATCTGCAATAAAATTTATGCGGCACTGAATCTGGATGACATCATCATTCATCTTAAGGATGAGATTAAGTCCCTCTTTGAAGCCGAGCGTATCACGATCTACTATGTGGACGGGGTGAAAAGGGAGATTGTTTCCCGATTCAAGACCGGCACTGAAATTGATGAAATCCGCCTTTCCATCACCAATGCCAGCATTGCAGGCTATTGCGTTCTTAAAAAAACCATCCTCAACATTAAAGACGTCCACGACAATCAGGAGTTGGCAGCCATTGACTCCAGTATTACCTTTGATTCGAGCTGGGATCGAAGGACCGGTTTTAAAACCCGGCAGATGTTGGTGGTCCCTATTCTCTACAAAACCTATCTTCTTGGCGCGGTGCAGCTGATGAACCGCAAGCAGGGAGACGTCTTTACCCGGCAGGATGAAGAGAATCTGCAGGAGATTGCCAAAATTATTGGCATCGCCCTGTACAACCAGAAGCGGATGGCGCGAAGCAAAAAAGGCAAGTTTGACTACCTTCTGGAAAATCACATCATGACCCAGAAGGAATTGAATCAAGCCGAGCGTTCTGTCCGTGACTCCGGTGAACCCATTGAGCGGATTCTTCTGTCCCAGTATAAAATTTCAAAAGGGGATGTGGGTGAGGCCCTGAGCCGCTACTACAAAGCCCCCTTTATAGAGTACAACAAGAGCATGCCTATCCCCGGGGAACTTTTGGATGGACTGAAAGTGCCCTTTATGCGGAATAACTCCTGGGTTCCCCTCAGGACGGATGGAGACAAGGTGGTCATTGTCGTGGACGACCCCCACGATGCCCAGAAAATGGGACAGATCCGGGTTCTGTTTCCGGGTCGTGAGCTTGAGCCCTTTGTGTCCTTTCGCGAAGATATCCTCGATTATATTGCCCTTTTTACTCAAGATGAGAAGCAGCAATCATCCATTGATGATATTCTCTCCCAACTTGAGAACGAAAACGATGAGATTGAAGAGGCAGAAAGCGGTCTGAGCGAAGAGAGCAGCGCCGTCGTTCAGCTGGTGAACAAAATCATCATCGACGGTTACAACCGGGGGGTTTCCGATATTCACATCGAACCTTACCCTGGTAAGGAGAATACCAAGGTTCGGTTTCGTACCGACGGCTCCTGTAAGGTCTACCAGACCATTCCCTATCAGTATAGAAACGCCATCATCTCCCGTATTAAAATCATGTGTAACCTGGATATCGCCGAACGCCGGAAACCCCAGGACGGCAAAATCAGTTTCAAACGCTTCGGCGGGCTTGATGTCGAACTGCGTGTGGCCACTGTGCCGACCCAGGGCGGCATGGAAGATGTGGTCATGAGGATCCTGGCCGCAGGGGAACCCATTCCCTTGGAGAACATGCGGTTTTCGGAGCGAAATTATGACAAATTTTTTGAGCTGATCAATAAGCCCTACGGGATCATTTTTGTTTGCGGCCCGACAGGCTCCGGTAAAACAACCACCCTCCATTCTGCCCTGGCCAAAATCAACGACGAGGAACGCAAAATCTGGACGGCAGAGGACCCGGTGGAAATTACCCAGCGAGGCCTTCGCCAGGTACAGGTGCAACCGAAGATAGGCTTTGATTTTGCCGCCGCCATGCGTGCTTTTCTCCGGGCAGACCCTGATGTCATCATGGTGGGCGAGATGCGTGACCGGGAGACCACCCATATCGGGATTGAGGCCTCCCTGACCGGGCACCTTGTTTTCTCTACCCTTCACACCAACAGTGCGCCGGAAAGTATCACCCGTCTGCTCGATATGGGGATGGACCCCTTTAACTTTGCTGATGCCGTTCTCGGCATTCTGGCCCAGCGCCTGGTGCGGACCCTTTGCAAAGACTGCAAGGAGGAGTACCACCCATCCAGGGACGAGTACGATGATTTGGTGAGAGAGTATGGGGGCCAGGAGGAGTTTGAACTTTTCCTCAATATACCGTACACAGACGATCTTAAGCTGTGCCGTCCCAAGGGGTGCGATAAATGTTCCAATACGGGCTATCGGGGCCGTATGGGCATCCATGAACTTCTCGAAGGCACCGATGAGATGCGTAAGCTGATCCAGACCAGCGCCCGCATGGAAGAGTTGCGAACGCAGGCGGTAAGCGATGGCATGACCAGTCTGAAACAGGATGGGATCTCCAAGGTTTTTGGAGGGTACTGCGACCTGCTCCAGGTACGGAAGGTTTGTATCAAGTAGTGGGGGGTGGGTAGTGAATGGTGGATAGTGAGTGGTGAGTAGTGAATAGTGAGTGGTGAAGGGCGACCGGGCGGTCGCCCTTTTTTGTTGACTCTGGAGCGTGGGGATGAAATGGCGCTTTAGCCTTTAGCCTTTAGCCTTTAGCCTTTAGCCTTTAGCCTTTAGCCTTTAGCCTTTAGCCTTTAGCCTTTAGCCTCTCTTCGTCCCAAACTTTATCTCATTTGCGTACCGATCTTTTTCGCTGTAGATGCACCCGCAATACTGCTGCCGATACAGGCCCATCTCTTTGGAGGTGTCGATGCCTTCTTTCCAGCCGGGACGAAAATCTTCGTAATAAAATTTGACGCCCACCTGTCGAGCCAGGGATTCGGCGATGCTTTTGATTAACTCGTGGTTCTGGTGGCGGCTGTAGAGGAGGGTGGAGGTGAAGGCCTCGAATTTTCCGCGTTTTGCCAGAAGGGCCGTGGCGCGAAGTCGGTCGTAGTAGCATATCCGGCAGCGATCTTTCTCACGAAAGGTTGCCTGGCGAAGGAATGCCTCCAATTCGTAACCCTCCTGGTAGATCATCTTCATCTCGCGGGACTCTGCAAATTGCCGCATTGCCTCCTCACGCTTCATGCACTCGGTGAAGGGGTGGATGTTGTGGCGGTAAAAGAATCCCATCACATGATGGCCCGCTTCCGTGAGTACCCGCGTCGGGTAGATGGAGCAGGGACCGCAGCATGTATGCATCAATATTTTCATGGGTAAATCATTGCCTCCGGCGGCCAGCTTTTTGATTTATCTGTATCGTGTCACGGTTACATCCGCTGTCCTTCCAAATGGCATGGGTAAACGAATGTTGTGATTGATTATTTGATAAATCTGCCCTTTCTATGAATTGTAGTTACGAGCGCCGAAGATGGCGGTGCCAACCCGTACCAGCGTGGCGCCCTCTTCGATGGCCACCTCAAAATCTCCGCTCATGCCCATGGAGAGCTCTTTCATCTCCACACCGGGGATGGCCAGGGCTTCGATGCGTTCTTTGATGAGCCGCAGTTGACGGAAATAGGGTCTGGCCCCTTCGGGATCGTCGAAGAAGGCGGGCATGGTCATCAGGCCTTTAATGGCCACATTTTCAAGCGCCGCCACCTCACGGACCATCTCGATGGCCTCCTCAGATGTGGTGCCGGACTTGCTCTCTTCACCGCTGGTGTTCACCTGGATCAGGATGGCCTGGACGATGCCCAGTTTAGCGGCCTGCTTGTCGATTTCTTTGGCCAACTTCAGGCTGTCCACGGAGTGGATGAGGGCAAAGGCTCCGGCCGCGTATTTGGACTTTTTGCTCTGGAGGTGGCCAATGAAGTGCCACTCGATGTCACCGCTCCCGATCTCTTCGATTTTGGCCACGGCTTCCTGGATGTAGTTTTCACCGAAAACCCGCTGGCCTGCCTCCATGGCTTCTCTGACCATTTCGGCCGGCTTGATTTTGCTGACCGCCACGAGCCGGATAGCTTCGGCGTTGCGACCGGCTTTTTCAGCGGCCTCTTTTATCTGCTTCTCAATTTTTTGAATACGATCTTTCATCACGTGCTATTTGAACTCCACCAGATCGATTGCTTTTAAATGTTCCACCACTTCGCAGATGGGCAGTCCCACCACGTTGGTGTACGAACCTGTGATTGCTTTGACCAGGGAGGCGCCTTTGCCTTGGATTCCGTAGGCTCCGGCCTTGTCAAAGGGTTCACCCGTGGCAATATACCAGCTTATCTCCGCTTCTGACAGCTCTTTGAAGGTGACATCGGTGGTCACCACCTCGCAGATCTCACGGCCCAGGGAGGTGTGGATCAGACAAAAACCGGTGCAGACCTGATGAGCCCGCCCGGACAGAGCGCGCAACATGCGGCGAGCGTCGTCATTGGATTCCGGTTTACCAAGGATCATGTCATCCACCACCACGAGGGTATCCGCGCCGAGGACCCATTGCTCTGGATGGGTCTTTGCCACGTCCCGTGCTTTGATGCAGGCCAGTGCCATGGCGCATCCCGCCGGTTTGACCCCCTGGGGCAGGATTTCATCTGCGTGGCTTGGGATGATATCGATAAGAACTCCAGCCTCTTCAAGAAGATCTTTTCTTCTGGGGGACTGGGATGCCAGGATTAGTTGTTTTGTATCAATGTGCTGATTTTCTTTCATTTCGGGGGTTGTAGCAGAAAACTTTTCAGGTGGCAAGGCGTGCCGGAAAATAGACACGTGTTGTCCGCATGCCAGGAGAGGTAAACCACTCCATCTGAAGCTCTGATGCCTTGAATATGGAATCACTCGATGTGTGAAATATTCGGGTTAAAATCTCGTGAGTGCAAATTGGCGGTTGCCATTCAAATAAAAATCGAGTAAAGAGTTAAAGTCCTTTCGGTTCGTCCGAACAGGACAATTTTTATGGTCTGCCCGGATGGCGGAACTGGTAGACGCAAGGGACTTAAAATCCCTCGGTCGCAAGACTGTACGAGTTCGATTCTCGTTCCGGGTACCATAAAATTAAACATATGATTTCAGGATCTTAAAAAAATCTCCTTGCGCTTGCGCCTGGAGATTTTTTGCGTTTGAAACGTTCCAAAACGTGCCAAAACAGCGCAATTTTCGTTACAGTTTCGTTACAGTTTGAAAATGGAAATCCAAAAACGATCAGTCGTCATTTTCGGTGGGGGTGGGTTTGGGGCTCAAAGTGATGCAAAGTTTTTCAGAGGCTGCCTTTAAATGATCCGGCGAGAGATGGGAGTAAATCAGGGTGGAGGCCATGGACTCGTGGCGCATGAGTTCCTGGATGGCCTGGAGGCTGGCGCCGCCCATGGCGAGGTAGGAGGCGAAGGTGTGGCGAAGGTCATGGAACCGGTACGTCTCAAAGCCTGCGGCGCGAAGGGCTTTTTTAAATTTTTGTCCCATGAAGGTGACGCTGTTGAATTTAAAAAGCTTCTTGCGGTGGTTTTGCCTGGCGCGCTCCATGCACCGCGAAAGGGTTTCGCGTGCCGTGCTGTTGATGGGCACCCTGGAGTCGTTCCGATTCTTTTGTAAGGGCACAATGCGCAGGTAGTCTGGCGGGTGGTCCACATCGGCCAGGGTGAGGCGCAGGGCCTCTCCAGATCGAAGGCCGAGATAACAGGCGAGGGTGCAGAAATCGTAAAACTCCGGATCGTGAATCTGGGCCATGATACGCTGCAGGTGATCTACGGGAATGTATCGAACGGTCTTCGGCTCTTTGACAGGGGTGGGGAAATCAATGGCGTGATCGATGTATTCCCACTTCTGAGCTTTTTTCAAGGCCGCTTTGACGTGGCGGTAGTGTTTGTTGACGGTGGCCGGGGCCAGGCCGGCGCGAAAGAGATCGCTGATCAGCTTGTCCAGGTGGCGAGCGGTAAGATGGTTCACCGGGGTGCCGTCGCCCCAACAGGAAGAGGCTTTGTCCAATCCCTGCTTATAACAGGTGAAGGTGCCTTCCGCCCTGTTGGTCTCAATGGTGCCGAGAAACTCTTTTTTAAACGCCCCCAAACTCACCTTTAGACCGGAATTGATGGCAGCGACATTGCCCGCCATAAGCTCCCGGGCAAACTGATTGAAGAGTTTACCCGCCAGCTTGGGGTCTTTGGTTGCATGTTTGGTTCCTGGCATACAGAGGGCCTTGCGCCGTCGCTTCGGCCCTTCCTGCCAGATCGCGTAAAATGTTTCATGCTGGGGGTGTCTCCACAATTTTGGCATGGAGACACCGTAAGAGAGCTTAATGGTCATGTCAATCTGAGTCCAAAGTCAAAATTCATGCAGGCATGTGTATCTTTTCGGATGAGTACCAGGCATCAATGGATTCCCGGTCGACAATCAATTTTCCCGTTCGCTTGAACCCATAGACATACCCATTGTTGATCCACCCTCTCAGGGTATTTTTTGAGGCCCTGGCATACGCCGCCGCCTCCTCCAGGGTGAGCCACCGTTGAACGGTGTGGTCGGCCCGTATGGTGTCCGCTACTTTCCCCGCAATGCTCGCCGCTATCGCTTCCAGTTCGCTGTGTGTCAACTCCATCAGAACAACTCCATCTGTGTCATCTCCCGGCAGGTTTGCGGGGTTTTGTCGTTATGTCTCGCCGCCACCATTTCCCCTTGCGAAAAGGCAAGGGATTCTCCGATGAGATCCGGGTGGTCGAGGATGGCGGCTTTCAGGCCGTGGATCAGGGCGGCGGCATCGGGCTCTGTGGTATCGATGCGCCGCCAGGGCCCAGGAGAGGTTCGGGTCTCGAACAGGTGGGAACGCCAGTCGCCCCGACGGCAGGTGCGTATTTGAAGAACTCGGTATATGGGCATGGTGTGGTCACGCTCCTAATGATTATATGAGAGGTCGGTATAGGATACCTGAAGCGGCGTACCGCTTTCAGATAGCCAGGGCGTGTTCCGAGAAGGTGACACCGGCGGTGTCCGCATGGCCGAAACACCAGGAGCACAAGAACCGGTTTCCTTCGGCCACGGTGCGCTGGCCGCAGCAGGAGCAAAGCGGAGCGCCGGGGGCTTTTTTTCCGGTGGCGGATGCCGAGTGCTTGTTTCTGTAAAGACGGCTGATGGTGGGCTGGGTGGTCCCGTAGAGTTCGGCCACGTCGGACTGCTTGTGGCCTTCGTCCAGGAGGCTCAGGATTTCATCAATGGGTAAGTGGGTTTTTGGGCCGCGGGTGGCGGGCTGGATCTGTTGCATGGTGTCTCCCCCTTTGGGCTTTAGATGAAACCTTCCGGGGGAACGACAAAAAGCCCATTCCGGAAGGTCCGGATATGGGCCGATGTTTATCGGGGTGAGAGATTTCTACGGTATCGGAATATACCGTGGGGGTCAAATGGTTGTAGATGCGGGCGTGACAAACACAAAAAGCCCATTCCAGACGCCGGAGATGGGCGGTGATGTTTTGGCTTGGTGGCCGGAAGCTACTTCCGGTATCTGCCTACGCCCAAATAAAAGAGGCAGGTGTCAATTTTCGCCTTGTCCCTGGGCTCGCCCAGGCTTTCAACCAGATCCGAGGCCGCCGACGGCGGCACGGGGGCCGAGTGAAAGAACCCCGTGATCAAGGCACCGAACAGGGCTCCCCCCACAAGAAGGGCGGCCATCAGGGCTTTGCCGGGGGGTGCCTTGGGCATGTCGGCTTTGGGTTTTGTTTTTGGGGTGGCCTTGGGGGTGGCTTCGCCCATCAGGGCTTTCATTTGGGCTTCGAGTGCTTCACGTCTCATCAATGTAATATCTCCATAAATCATTGGGAGATGTTACCTATCGTGGGCGGGTATTGGTTGCAACTGGAAGGATACTATCAACATAAGACAGCTTTTATATTTTTTACATAGAACTACAAAAAAAACTATGACCTTAAAATTTCATACGAACTTCACTATTTTAAATAAGATTCCAAAACAGCATTATTCTCAATTTCCGTTTTAAGCAAAGACATCATTCCCACTACAACTGTGCGCATTTCAATATACTCTGCAACATCTATAATAAGGTCTTCACCATGCGCTATGGTGTTGCGTTTATTAACAAGCACCATATCAATAAATTTTTCTTTTGCTTCGAATAAAGAATAATCTATATCAATGCACCAAAGGATCTCTTTCAGAACAGTAGATGTTAAGTTAGATTCTGTGCTTATCCCTGTCTTGTGGGGTAATATAGCCCTACTTTCAACTTCATTTAAAAAAAAATTTATTATTTCATTATAAGCAGACGCTTTTTTGGCTTCAGGTGAAAAATTAATTTTCCCCTTCAGCGATAAGGTTAGCAGATGAGGTGACAATTGATTGTTTTTTAGCTTCTTTAGTTGTACAAACTCAAAATAATATTGAGTGCATTTTTTCACAAAACCTTCCCAATGCGCATACAACAAAGCAATACCACACCTACTTGCGACATTCCGCCTGGAAATATTATTCGCCCCAGATTCAATAATATATTTTAAATCTGAAAGTTCTTTTTTTCTCCAAGCAAGTTCATCATTTATCCTGTTCGATAACTGGTCGACTGTGCGGAGCTTCATTTTTTGAATAAATCCCGTCCAAAGGGTATAAGACGGGGGAGCCTTGAGTTAGCCGCTACACCAGAACCTGAACTTCTTTTATAAATATCATCAGAGTGGATACTTTTAATTTTCGCAATAATTTCAGGGATGCTCGGGATATTAGGGTGGTTAAACCCTATTCCATAAGCAATAACTTCATATGGCGAAAGAAGGAACCCGCCTTTAAATCTATCGTCATCGGCTAAATACTTTTTAAACGAATTTGAGCCGAGTGCGTCTGCCAAAGCATCAAAAGTGCCCTTAAACGATTTCTCAGCATGGTCGTAATTAAATTCAGGGTTTTCAGCTATTTTAATCATATTATCAGTGATATATGCACTAACATCTTTTACATCATCGTATTTTATACTTTCAACGTGTGAAAAGACAACAAATCTCAAAGCTAACTCCATGTCATACTTTTCGATAATATTTTTATCACTTAATGATATGCATTCAAGAAATGATTCGTGGCATGCTAAGCTTGTAAGCCATTCAAAGGCTTTTGAGTTAGCCATTAGAAGTATACAATTACGTACTTCTTGAGGCGTTAAAGTAGAACCGCCGGTATTAAGTCTTTGAAAAAGTTCATATTTGGCTACATCGTCACTTTCTCTAAGTATGATACTTACGGATATTTTTGATCGCTTAATTAATAAACGTTGCTGGATACTTAATGAATTTACATCATCATCAGGGATATTCCATTTTTTGCCTTGAAGAGATGTAAGATAACGTGTCTTTTCCAAGACTAATGGCTCTACATAATCGTTCCTATCATCCTTCAAAATTCCAACAAATTGATATATTGTTGAAAGGCGTTGGAGCCCATCCACAACGTCCCAAACACCGTCCTGCCGTTGGCTTACAAATATCGGAGGAATAGGAATTCCGAGTAAAATAGATTCAATCAAGTTGCTTTTTTGTGTTTCAGACCATCGATAAAAACGCTGAAATTCAGGATGGATATCAATTTCTTTGTTGTCATAGAGGCTGATCCATTCCCCGATTGACATACTATAACCGTCTGTCCTGATTTCTTTGCGCATCAAATCAATTTCATCTTGTAAGGACATTTTGTCTGACTCCGTTTAAATTTTATTTTCTCCAATACATCTTAAACAACCAACCTGAACAATTGATTCATCCCTTTATCATCCACCGCTTTCCCCTCTTCCGGGGCCGCAAAATATTCATAAGCCAGAGCGATGAACCGGGCTTTTTTGTCCGGGACCAGTTCCTTGCCTTCGCTTTCCAGCCTCTCTTCCACCCACTTGATAATCCGGTGCAGGATCTCCAGATCGATGGTGAGATCTGGCTGGGCTTCCCCTGGTGCTCCTGATTCATCCCCGAACATTTCCCCTTCACCGGTCAACAGCCAGTTGATGTTGGCCGAAAAGGTTTCACGTATGTGAAATAAAGTTTCCGCTGATGGTGTGCGGCCTTTTAAATAGTTATGGAAGGTTGCTATTGGAATACCCGCTTTTTTCGCAAATACCGTTGATTTTCCAGCACATTTAATATCGACCAGCTCATGGAGCCGCTCTGATATGTTTCCCATTTGTGAAATTCTACTTGACATAATTCTCCGTTTGGGAAATTTTGTTGAGTAACAGCTCAACAAAAAAATACATAGGAGGAGACCATGACAAAAGACGAAATCAAGACGGCCATGAAAGCCAAGGGCACTCGCCCCGTTGATCTTGCCAAAAAAGCAGGAGTATCCCGCTCCATGGTGAGTCATGTCATGGCGGGCCGGTATCCGGGTTCCCGTGTCAGGGGATGGATTGCTGAGGCGCTGGGTAAGACGCCGCCGGAGATCTGGCCGCCCAAATGTTGAGTGGTTCCATATTGCCATAAATGTTGAGTGACGCAAGCAAAAAAGCAAAAGGCGTGGCTGGTCTTTAAGATCAGTATTCCACTTTTAAATCGAATAGATAACAGGAATGGAGCTGGAAGAGTCATGTACAGGAATGAATTCATTGGACTTTTAGAGGGAATACAGCGGGACGTGAAGGCTCATGGGGTCAGGGTGCTGGCGGAGCGACTTTCGGTGCGGCCGCAAACCCTTTATGCGGATGTGGACCCCCAGTCCGTGGGGCGTCGCACCAACAAACTGGGCCTTCTTGACTGGATGGTGGTCCTGGAGGAGACCCGGAATCTCAACAGCCTGGATGAGGTCAACCGCCATTTCGGCCGCATCAGCCTGCCCATCCCCGAATCCACCGACGAGATGAACGCCATGAGCTGGATGCAGTGTTGCGCCACCATCGCCAAGGAGTCCGCCGAAGCCATTAAGGTCCTGGCCGACGGCCTCAGCAACGACGGAGATCTGGATGCAGGGGAGCTGGCCGATTGCGAGAAGGAAACATGGGAAGCCCTTCAGGCCTTTGGCGCTTTATACCTGGCCATTCAAACCAAACGGAAAGAATTCAAAATCATTCAAGCCGGGGCAAACAGATGATGAAGGCCAAGCCCAAGATGAGGCCCTCCAGCCGTGTTGTGGCTGTGGGGCTGATCGATGATGTGCGGTTCATCATTGAAATCTGTTTCAAAGATCGATGGCTCCCCCTGGGGGATTCAAAGGGGATGCACTCCTTTTATACAAAGGAGGAGAGGGACGCGGCCATGGAAGGATTCCAAGACGAATTTGATGAGAGGGAGGCCAACGGTGAATACAGCTGAAACCAAACTGAGGCCAGCCACCTGGAGCAACACACAAACCCATGAAGCCGTTTACGGCATTGAAATATTGACGGGGGGCAAGTGGCTCCCCATGGGCGATGAGAACGGCTTTTTTATGTTTGACGCAGACGAAGAGAGAGACGCAGCCATGGCAGAGCACCGGGCCATCCTGGAAGCGTAGAAAAAGGAATTTGTATGTGGGCCGATGTTTGTCGGGGTGAGAGCCACAACCATCGGCACGGTGAGAAGTACGGGAGAGATCTATGCGAAAGCAGATTACATATACAGCGGACACGGTTGAAGACATCATGGCCACCCTTGATCGGGATGCGGCCATCATTGAAGTGCTTGTGGGCGTCATTGTCAGGGGCGAATGTCTCTCTGCCGAGAACGCCACGTGGCTTGAAGAGAGTTGGAAGCAGGATATTTTGCGTTGCATCAAGCGCGTGGAGACGGAGGGGCGTTATGTATGATGGAGGCGTTTCAGACAACCGGGCCGGAGAGATTGTTGCGGCCCTTAGGCAGGATGCCCGGTTTCAGTTCAAAGACCAGGGGGGCTATCTCCGGTACGGGATCTGTCCCAACTGCGGGCATAAAGAACTATACGTCAGCAAGGCCAAACCCTTTCGCATTGCGTGTGGACGGGACAACAATTGCGGCCAGAGCTGGACGGCCAAGGAGTTGTTGCCGCATCTTTTTGAAAATTATGAGAAGCGGTTTCCACCCACACAGTCGAATCCCAATGCGACGGCGGATGCGTACCTCCATGAGGAAAGGGGTTTCGAGCTGGCTCGTATTCGGGGCTGGTACAGTCAATACCAGTGGAAAGACAGGGACCGGTGGATTACGTCCATTCGTTTTCCGCTGAATGGCGATGCCTCCATCTACTGGGAACGCCTTGTTCGCATTGGATCGGACGGGCGCAAGGCCAACTTTGGTGGCAAGTATAAAGGCATGGCCTGGGTTCCTCCTGGTCAGCTGCTTGAACAGGGCAATCGGTGCTTTATTACAGAAGGCATTTTTGATGCCATGGCCTTTATGCATGCCGGTGAAAAATCAGCGGCGTCTATGTCGTCAGGAAATTTTCCGGATCAACTGATTAAGGGGGCGCACAAGCGCGGGGTTGTCTGGATCCTTGCCTTTGATAACGACAAGGCCGGGCAAAAGGCCGTGCGTAAGCACGCCCTTCGCTTGAAGGGCATGGGAGAATTTGTGGAGGTGGCCCTTCCTCCTGACGGCAAGGAGGATTGGAACGATCTTTACCAGAAAGGGCGGCTGAATGAATCGTTCATTGATGCCTGCCTTTACCGTGGGCGGCTTTTTATGGCCACCTCTCCCGGTGAAAAGGCGTGGCATATGTTTCAGAATCAGAAGGAGCATAGCCAGAGACGCTTTATCGTGGAGTTCGGAAACGGCCTTTATCGTTTTGAGGTCAACAGTTCTCTTGACGCCGTCGTTGAAGAACGGGGGATCGATCTGGCAAGCGCTGAGGGGTATGAGGCCTTTAAGGATCACACCACGCAGGATCAGATCAGCAACGCCGTTCCAGAGCTTGTTTACATTATTGATGATGAGGAGATGGATCAGTACCGGTATGTGTTCCGGATCCGCTACAAGAACAGCAACAGGGTGGACCTGAAGGAGTTCAACGGGAATGCCCTGGTCAAGGTGGAGGCTTTCGCCGCCACCATGCTCACAGGGGCCAGGGGGGTGGAGTTCAAAGCCACCGAATATGAGTTTCAATATATGCGCCGGGGGTGGCTTGATCCCGTTGGCCGGGAACCGGATACCGTCTCTACCATTCCTTACCTTGGCTACCATGCCGAAACCGGAGCCTACATTTTTCAGAAACACGCCTATTATAAAGGAAAGGAGATCCCGGTAAACGATCACGGGTATTTCAAAATTGGGGGGCTGGGGCTTAGGAGCTCGCTTCGCTCCGGCGTGCGGATCCAAACCGGCGAAGAGTTCAACCCTTCGTGGTTTCCTGAATACCTTCGCGTTTACAGCTGGCAGGGGCTCTCCTGCCTCTCCTGGTGGTTGGGCTCCCATTTCGTTCAGCAGATCCGCAAGAAGTATCGCCGTTATCCTTTCTTCGAATTGTCGGGCCTGAAGGACACAGGCAAATCCGACATGCTCCAGTTGCTCTGGAAGTGCAGTGGCCGTGACGACTACGAAGGGTTCAACCCCAGGAAGGACAACCCCAAGGCCGTGCGTCGAAAGTTCAACCAGCTCTCCAACCTGCCCACCAGTCTCCTGGAAACCGACTATGGCGATGGCAGAGAGAACGGACAGCAACAGTACAACTTCGATGCCCTTAAAGATCTTTTCAATGGCAGGGGCACCGGCGCTGTTGGTCTCCCCACCAAAGGCAACGACATTTACGAGCAGGCGTTTCTGGGTTCTCTCATCGCATCCCAGAACCACCGGGTTGATGGCCATGAGGCCACCCTTTCTCGAATTGTCCACTGCCACATGACCGATGAACACCACCGGCCCGAGAACAAAGCCCTGGCCGAAGAGTTGCCGGCACGTCCCGTGGAAGCCTTCAGTGGTTTCCTGGGGGCGGCCCTGAAGAGTGAACACCAGATTCTCACCCGGACCTATGCAGCCTTCGAACGCCTGAAGCCCCGCTTTGATAACCAGGGGCTCAGCAACCGTGTTGCCTTTTGCCATTGCCTGGTGGCCGCCCTGGGTGACGGCCTTCGTGTGCTCTTTCCGGACATGACCGAAGAGCTTGCCAACCAGTTGACAGACTATCTCATCGGACGCGCCAAGGAGCGCGAGAGCCTTCTTCAACAGGAAGACAGTCTCTGTGATCAATTCTGGAAGGCCTTTAAGTACATGAACGAAGATGTCTTTGAGCAGGACATGCAGAAGAGCCGATCCGGATGGATGAACCATTCAGCCAAGACAGAGCTTATCGCCATCAACATGCAGGAGTTCCGGGCCGCATGCATCGATTTTAAACAGCCCATTCCCCAGGACATGCTGAGGCTCCAGGAGGCGCTGAAGGGAAGCCAGACCCATACCTTCGTAAAGTCCGGAAACGTCTACAGCCGCCACAAGAAGCGGAGCATCAGTTGTTTTGTGTTCCAAGCATAGACAAGGCCCCTTTCGGGGCTTTTAACCCACGATATGTATAGGATTTACATTGGGGTGGGTGGGTCCGGAAAGGGCGAATGAAACGAATGAAACAGGGAATGCCTCTTTATAACAGTGGATTGCAAAGGATTTTCACCCGAATTTTTGGCGAATGTCGAGCGAATGTCATACGAATTTTATTTCGAGCCAAGACGAACGTTTTTTGAATGACCCGAATTTTTTATATTATTGAATTTATTATATATATAAAGAATAGAAAGAAAAACATTCGTGGACATTCGTGAAACATTCGTGTCGGGTTTACCCTATATCCATCAATATAATAACCTGTTACAGAAAAACATTCGTTCATTCGGGCGTTCCTGACACCCCACCCACCCAAATGTGGACAACTCTAAGGAGATCATCATGAAACCTGTGTGCACAAAGAAACTGTGGACCGTCTTCCACGAGATGAAACAGGCAAACGAAAACATTGGATCCATGTGCTGTGATACCTTTGCCACTGCCTGTTACCTTCATCTCAAAGCAGAGTCCAAAGAGGAGCGCGTCGCCGCCCGCAAACTCATTCAACAGGTGCTGGATGTGATGGGGTGGGAGAACCGGAGAACTTTTTTTAACCGCCTGTTTGATTCTTTGCCAGGAAATGAAGTGATGTATGCGGAGGCGATCCCGAAGCATTCGGAATTCAGGAGGTTGTTTGCGGGGGAGAATCGTTGATAAACAAATAATGGTTTATTCCGTGGTCTCCTGCTTTTGATTCCAAATGAGTTCCCGGTAGTGATCTTTTCGTTCAGGAGGATCTGAAGGGAAATGTTCCTCGAATATGTCCTTGGATTCATTAGAGGGTCTCTGAGGTAATAGCTCTTTTAAAGAGTCTATTATGATTTTTAGTTCTTCTTGTGTTTCATAGTCGAAGTGTAGACAGTCTAAATAACATGTGAAGGCACCATTCCATTTATTCATTTTTTCGAAAACTTTTCCCATCTGGTAGTAAGAAGTACCGAGTTGGAGAAGGTTGTCGGTTTTCAGGCACCAGTCGATGGCTGTCTGATAATTGCTAAGGGCATCGTCCCATTTTTCTTGGTCTTGGAAAGTTCTTCCCATCTGGTGGTAGCTACCACAGAGCTCAAACAGATTATCGGTTTTGGTATTCCAGTCGATGGCTGCCTGGTAATTGCTAAGGGCACCATCCCATTTCCCCTGGTCTTGGAAAGCCCTTCCGATCTGGTGGTAGCTACCCCCGATTCGAAGCAGATTATCGGTTTTGGTATTCCAGTCTATGGCTGCCTGGTAATTGCTAAGCGCATCGTCCCATTTTTTCTGCTCATGGAAAACAATTCCTATTTGGTGGTAGGTACCACCGAGTTGAAACAGGTTATCGGTTTTGGTATTCCAGTCGATTGCTGTCTGATAATTGCTAAGTGCATCATCCCATTTTTTCTGCTCTTGGAAAACCATCCCCCTGTGGTGATAGGTAGCACCGAGTTGAAACAGGTTATCGGTTTTCGTATTCCAGTCGATGGCTGCCTGAAAATTTCTAAGCGCGTCGTTACATTTTCTCTGCTCTTGAAAAACCATTCCTATTTGGTGGTAGGTACCACCGAGTTCAAACAGGTTATCGGTTTTTGTATACCAGTCGATTGCAGTCTGGTAATTCTTAAGCGCATCATCCCATTTTCTCTGTTCTTGGAAAGCCATTCCCATTTGGTGGTAGGTGCCACCGAGTTGAAACAGGTTGTCGGTTTTGGTACTCCAGTCGATGGCTGTCTGGTAATTGCTAAGCGCTTCGTCCCATTTTCTCTGCTCTTGGAAAACCATTCCCACTTGGTGGTAGGTAGCACTGAGTTCAAATAGGTTATCGGTTTTCGAACTCCAGTCGATGGCTGTCTGGTAATTGCTAAGCGCTTCGTCCCATTCTCTCTGACTTTGGAAAACCTGTCCTATTAGTAGGTAGGTGCCACCGAGGTGGCTCAGATTATCGGTTTTCGTACTCCAGTCGATGGCAGTCTTGAAATTGCGAAGCGCTTCATTCCACTTTCTTTGCTCTTGGAAAACCAACCCCATGTGGTGATAGGTATCACCGAGTTGACTCAGGTTATTGGTTTTCGTATTCCAGTCGATGGCTGCTTGCAAATTGCGAAGCGCTTCGTTCCACTTTCTCTGCTCTGTGTAAAGCGTTCCTATCTGGTGGTAAGTGGCACCGAGGTGAAACAGGTTATCTTTTGTCGTATTCCAGTCGATGGCTGCCTGAAAATTGCGAAGCGCTTCGTTCCATTTTCTCTGTTCTTGAAAACCGAGTCCTATTTGGTGGTAAGTTGCTCCAATATTGCCATCGATTTGATATTTGAATTGAAGCTTGAGTGAGGATTGGTAATTCTTAAGGGCATTATTGAAATCTCTTGTTTTAAGAAAGACTCCAGCCAAACGGAACAGGAGTTCTGTTTTTAAATGTTGGGAAGTGTCGATCTGATTTGTAAATGCGAGTGCCGCTTTAAATGATTTTATAGCATCGTTATAGTAATTTAACTTGACGTATTCATTTCCCAGTAATGTTAGAGTATTAATTTTTTCTCTGGCTACACGTTCTTTTTTAGAATTTTTCAGTCTGAGACTTTTGTATTTCTTATTAAGTGCCTTAATTTGCTCTTCTCTGTCAGGGAGATGGCCTTTGGGTAAAAGTGACGGTGGTCTTGTTTTCATGACAGTAGGCCGTTCAGTAGTGGCTTCCACTTCGAATTTAAATTTGTATGTGATCCAGTCCCACAAGTCAGGTGCTTGACTTTGCATCTTTTCGAAAAAAAAGGTATTGGCCCAAATGATTGTTATGAAAGGATTTGCACGAAAGAGTGATTCACGTTCAAAATTGAGTTCTGGTAGCATGCCGCTATCTTGGAGTTGATCATCGTCGGAAACAAAGACGCTATTCTCCAATCCGTAAACATGAACGATGTATTCTGCAACCTTAGAATCTTGTATTTCTTTTGGAAGTTCTTCTTTGAATTTGTTTTTTAGAGATACTACATTTTGAGATGAAAGGTCCAAAATGTGATGCTTATAATTTATCAGTTCCCTTTCCAGTTTCTTACAAAGATCAACTTTGTCCTTCGAAGAATCACAGGCTATGAGGATTAACGTCGACTTTTTTCGGCGTTTTAAAATAAAATGTAATTGCTTCCACTGCTCATTATCTTCAAGCTTTGCTGAAATAGAATCCTTATTCATTAATGAGCCCTTCCAGGAGTGGGTTTATACCTCTCTTGCCGTTATATTTGAGGACAGCCAAACATAAGAGAAGTTCAATCACAGTGCTATCAGCAGTATTATATTTTTTGTTTATCAAAATTTCCAAGTGATCTGATGTGAGTAGATCTTTCATATCATATCCAAGTTTTTTAATACTTTTCTTTGCTATGTCTTCGGTTACTTGTGCACCAAGTGCCATGGAGAGCGCTGTGTTTACAATCCGAATAAGTTGACGTATGCATCCCCCTGATTTTTTAACACAAAGATCTAATGCCACTGGAGAAATCAATTTGTCCACTTTTATTCGTTTAGAAATGACTTCGCTTAATAGGGGTTCACTCAATTTCGGTTTACCCTCTTCCGAAAGCTTAACCATAGGAAGGTAGAATATATGGAAAAATTCTACAGCAGGGCTGCTTTTGATTTCAAAGTAGGAGTTGATTGGAACAGAAAATATGATATTTGAATCAATTCCTCTAATTATATATGAATCTTTAACAAATAATTTTTGATAAATATCGTAGGCTATTTTCTCTGTGCCGTCGAAAATAAACAAAATATCTTTAGGCTTTTGATGGCCTTTCAGCGTAGTGCGAAGCTCAGAGAGAATGTCGTTAAACTGTGCGATTAGATGCAAAGGGTTGTTTTTAATTTTTTGTCGTATCGTTGTTGAAGTTTTGGATGATACCGAAAATATGGATTTAAGAGAGCTTTTGAATTGTATAAACCATGGAAGGGCACTGCTGGCCGAGACTTCACCGCTGGCTTCAAGTTGATAGTTTTTACTTAATTCTTCTTTAGTCTCTGTTTCAGCCGTCCACTCATTGATTATTTTACTTAATGACTCAGATTCAAAAGGAATATTTTCATCATGGATCCTTTCCATCAACTTTGCTATCAGAATGACAAATAAATCTTCTGATTGAAACCCACCAACTTCCATTTCTTGTTCAATGTCAATATGGACCGAAAGGTAACAGTCTTGTTTGTTTACGCTGTTATGGAACCGTTTTAATTCAACGCTTTTTCCAGAGCCTTTGTGTCCAGAAAATATAAATTTATGGTATTTTTTTGTTGGAGATTGAAGCTTCCCATCTTTAATACGAAGGTTGAATTTAATCCTGTCTAAAAAGGTTTTATCCCTGACGCTATCAAAATCTACGTATACATCTTGATCAGAAGGATCTATGGAAAAATCCATCTCAGTTACTTCAAGAGCATCATAAGGGTCTTCAACAGGGAATTGATAATTCATTGTACTATTCCTTATTAATATCTGGGCTCATTCGATTATGTCGAACACTAAGGCCTCAGCTGTTTGGTCTTTCAGGCTGATACATATATAAGGCCTGTTGATAGTGTGTCAAAATAAATGACGATATCACATAAAGAAGGGACGCGTCCATTGAAGGCTGAAGAGTGCTGCTTTTAAACAAAAATCTCGGAAAATCCCCCTCACCCCGCCCCCTGCATCCCCCCTTGCAATACCTGAAACATCTCCCTCAATTCCCCCCTCGACGCTCCCCGGATCCTCTCCAACGCCTCCGGGGGAATATCCACCGCACTCGGCGACAAGGTATGTGAAAACGCCAGGTCCATGACGAAGGTATGCCCGCACTGGGGGTTGGTGCAGCAGCAGTAGAGCTGCTTGAATTCGTCTGAGATCTGGGTGCTGGATTGTATGGTGGCGGTCTTGCCGCATCGGTTGCATCTGATTCGCATGGATATCTTCCTTTCACCCCCAATCTATTGTGCATAATCTGGATCGTCAAAGGCTATCTTGTGG